>CAZTHA010000413.1:0-3745 GCA_964613435.1 uncultured bacterium | reverse complement strand
CCCGGTAATAATAAAGCGTTTCCGTCGGGTGATCAGGATGAGTGAATTCGATCTTTTCACTGAGACCAAAGTCGGCAACGTTTATCGGAGTGGTTGTTCCAGCCGAGTCGAGGTTAAGCCCATAGGTAGCAACCGCATCGCCGGAAGAATTATATGTCACGAAAGACAACTGGGCACTGCCACTGCCGGGGCATATCCAGGCCGACATGAAGTAACGATTGTCAGGCGCAACCGCGCTGAATGAAAGCGTAGCGATTTCCTGCGACAGACTTCCGGATGCCAGATCGAAATTTATCGCACTGCTGTTGATCACTTCACACCTGAAGTTAGTTATGTCGTTCGGCGGCGGCGCGCCGTCAGCGCTTTGCAAAGTCTGCGGGCCAGATGGTCCGTAAACCCCGGTCGGTTTGCCTGCAGGTACGATGATTTCGACGGTTGTGGTCGCAAAGGCTCCGGGCGGAACCGGATCAGGCGAAAAGGTCATTGAATAATTCAAATCGGTGGTCAGAATCTGGTCAGGGAGCTTATCGAGATTCGAAAAGGTCCAGCTGAAATTGCTTAGGTGTATGTTGCCGGTATTTTGAAAGCCGATTTCCTTTGCGACCGTGTCTCCTGCGGCAACAGTGCCAAAATCGACCTCGGCAGCGAGAATGTTCAGGTCATAGACCGGGTTTACAGTAAGGTAAATCTGGAAAGTCGCTGAAGCCTCGGCAACGTCGATGATATTGTCATCATTATCGTCATCGTAGAATGACGCCGTTGCCACATAGGTATCGGCGGGCACGAAACCGACATCGGCGTTGGCTTGATATATGCGGCTGTTGAAACCATCGATAAATTGCGAAGCTGATGGAGTGAAGGTAAGACTGGCAACCGGGAAACTGTAATAAGTGCCGGCAAAACCCGAAATCACCTTCCACTTAACCCGGTTCAAAGGCACGGCCGAACCGCTGTAAACGGTTACATTCTGCGCGTGCAAACCATTTACATCGCGATTGCCAAAATCCAGCGGCGGATTAGCCAGATTGGTTTCGTAAATCAGCTTCTCACCAATGCTGATTCGCAATTCGAAGGTATCTGAAACCTCTGTTGCATCCCAGGTCGTGTCAATATCGCTGTCTTCAAAAATACGCTGAATCCCTGAGTAGGTAAATGCTCCCTGCACCGCACCGATAGTGACGGTAACGGTAGCGATGGTCGAAGCGCCCACAGCGAGTGACAGAGGCATTGCCGGACTGGTCGTAAAACTGATACTGGCAACCGGAATACTGTTGGCACCAAACACCAATGGCAACTTGCTTACAAAAAGAGTATTTATCGGCACATTACCGACATTGGTGATTTCTATCTGCCCTGACTTTGAGTTGTTTTTACCGACATAACCTAGATCGAGCAGGGTCTTGTCGACGTCAATTGCCGGCTGTGACTGCACTGTAAGCTCGACATTAACCGTATCGAAAGCTTCACCACCATCGAGCAGGTTATTGTTGTTGGAATCTTCATAGACGGTAACAGTGCCAAGATATGTTCCTGCCGATGCCAAAGCCGGAATATTCACCGACCAGGCACTGGCTCGAGTTTGCCCAGCATTGGCTCCCCCAAGATTCACCGGAGAAAAAGCGTTTTGCGAGGCCAGAATATCTATTGGCCCGGCAAGGGTAGGAATCAAGACCGATCCTGTCGCTTTAAGATTTACCAGAGCCAGTGAGCCAATATTTTTGGCATTGAAGGACGCACTGTTTGAAACGCCGTTGGGCGGACCGGAAACGCTCAGGTTTGCTTCGAGAATATCGACAAGAAGGTCGCCGACTTCGCAAGTGACGACAAAGGTGCTGGATGCTTCACCAGCCGTTCTGACGCCATCGACTGTCGGTGCCATATCGGCGAAAAGCCAGAAATGGTTGGGAATACTTGTATATACGCCGTAGGGCTGTCCGGCCGGCACTGTAACTTCGATCTGCCGGGTAAAGAACTGCCCGATAGGAACCGAAAACAGTTCTGAAGGCGGGAAGCTCGCGTTGGCAGCTGGGATTTCATTTGCCCCGGAAACGAGTTTGACTTTTTCCCACATCAGGCCGGTTAAATCAACATTACCCGTATTTCTACATGAAAAGCTGACAATTTTTGAGGTTCCTGGGGCGATACCTCCCATGCCGATGGTAGAGGTCATGACCTGAACTTTGGGCACCAGAGGAACAGTTGCCTGCAGCGTGAAAGAAGCCCTGAATTCACCTGCATCCCATTGCCCGTTGTCGTTATCATCGTGGTAAATATACTGGGTTCCGGTGTAGGTTCCGGCAAAAGTACCTGCCGGCACGAACAGGGCCAGATCGAATGGAATTGCTTGTCCGGCCGCCACACTAGCAGGAATAGGATTATTCACTTCGTAAATTGCTATATTATCAGAGGCGATGATATGGCCCGAACCATCGCTTAAATCAGCAACGTCAAGCTTCAATCTCGTCAGGGGAAGTCCGATCGGATCATTGGTCAGCGTCAGGCCGAAACCACTATTGAGACCGGAAGGTTCAACGGTTCCGGCATCGACGGTCAGCGGTGCCAGGGTAAAATTCATGATGCCGACCAAAACGTGAACTTGAAAGGTATCGCTGGCTTCACCGGCGTCGACGACGCCTGGATTTGCCTGGTCATTCCACACGGTCCAGGTGGCAATGTAAAAGCCGGCATTTGCGACATTTTCAGCCACAGCACTGGCGATACCAGAGCCGGTGATCGGCATTGCCCCGGGATTGTCCGGAGTCAGGGTGATCGGGAAGTGAGGAGTGTTGGTGCCAACGATCTGCTTGAACTTTACATTGTCGAGAGCGATGTTCCCGCCACTGAAATAATTCACCGGTTGCCCCAGAGAAGTCTGGCCAATGGGCCAGGCACCGAGATCGACGATATCCTGGGCAACGAATATTTTTTTACATGGGGGCACTACGACCTTAACGTTGAAAAGATCGTAGGCTTCCTCAATATCCTGAAGATCGTCGGTATCGCGATCATTGTAAACCGACATCGTGGCAATGTATGTTCCCGCTTCTTTGTTATAGGGAATGAACAAAGTGGCCGAGGCGGCTTTACCGGCTCCACCACCAAGAGCATTGATCGGATTCGGGCTCATGGTCAGATTTGCCTTACTGATCTTGTAGCTGCCAGGTCCGTTCATATCGGTGGTAATCCATTTTACGTGATCGAGCTGGTAGTTGCCGATATTATCGACCGTGCCGTTTGCAACGCCATACTCACCGCATTCAACCGTGCCAAGATCGAGAACGTCGGGCGAAAACAGCAGTCTTCGACTATAGATAATCAACGGGTTAGAAACGCCAGTTCCGGAGTAAACCGTTGCTCGCGTGTTTTTATCGCTACCCGCGGCATACCATGCCGAGCCGCTCGTCAAATAATAGGCCCCGGCCAGGCCGGTGTCAGAATCGGCGCGATAGGTAAAGGTCATGGTCTTTGTCTGCAAAGCCTCAACCGTAACACTGGCCGGGTCGGGACCCGACAGCAGAGTTGCACTGCCGGCAAAACCGGGTTGAGCTATTGCATCTACCAGAGCCGCCGGCGAAGCATTTTCGATTGTTGAGCCAGAAACGACGGTATTCGTCGCAATCATGGTCACAGTGAAATTTTCACCGACAAACAATGAAGTTGGCGAAATACTAATTGAAGCGACCAGATTACCCGGGTTCTGAACCCGGAAATACTGCAGACCAAGCATATTGCCCGCGACAGTATT
>CAZTHA010000412.1:0-3748 GCA_964613435.1 uncultured bacterium | reverse complement strand
GCTTTAAAAGAAATCTGAATTCGGTCTTCAAGTTTGTCGACGCGGAGACTGGTTTCCGGACTACTGAGGATTCCGGCGGAAAGCAGGTAAGTCGCAAGCACATCAGCGTTATCGCGGATAATGGTGGCGCTGTAAAGCATTTTACCGCCGGCAGCAGTTTGCAGTTCGATCATGCCGTCTATAGTCGCCGGACGGTCATGACTTCCGTGAATCGAGCAGCTGACGATATAGGCGCCTGACATATCGAGGGAACCGATGCGCAGAGTTCCTGCGGCCGGGCAAGCCGGCACAGCGGCAAGCAGCTTTTGTTCGCTCAGTTGGCGAGTGAGTTCGGCGTCCTGAATGAGGCCAGGGCTGAAAAGCTTGTCCTTATTGTTTTCAAGGAAGCTGGCCACGGCATTTTCATAAGTTTTTTGCAGTTCAAAACACTCTTTTTGCTGGCGCGAAAACTTTTTCGCCTTGTATTCCCGGTAGATATCTGGGCTGAGTGCACCAAGAACAACGAGAAAAACCAGAGCAAGAAACCCGGCGACGGTTTTGAAGTCGTTGGTATCGAGCTTCTTTTTTGCTTTAACGGTATTTTCCATGCGCTGATCTTAACATTTTTATGCAACTTTTTCAGGCTTTTGTGCTATTTTCATTGTCGCAATCATCAGGAGGGCAAATTATGTTCGTCAGCAAATTTCTTTTGAACCGGCAGAAAATTTTCAATTCATGGGAAATTCACAAGGTCCTTGAAAGCCATTTTCCCGGGGTTCAAATGGTTGCCGGCCGCGATTACATTTACCGGCTTGAATGGTATAAAATCGGTATTTCGGTGCCGGTTCTGGTTTATTCGAAGCAGCGGCCGGAGACGCGGATTTGCAAAGAGTTTCAGCTGTTCGAATCTGAAGAGTGCCCCACTTTGCTGCCCGTCGACATGACCAAATGTGAATTCTCTATTTTTCTGGTTCCGGATTTCGCGACCGACTTTTGCCCTGAAAATGATTTTGCAAGTATCTTGACCTGGTTCAAAGAGAAACTACAAGTTGCTGCTGAAGTTTTAACATGTGAATCCGGGCCGAATAACTGCATTTACTATGATCTTGAAGAAAAGAGCTACTCGCAGCAAACAATCAATTTGAAAGGTACCTTGCAGATTAAAAATCGCAAGAAGCTTGAAAAATTGCTGGAAACCGCAATCGGGCAAAAGCCGGAACTTGGCTGCGGACTGCTGCTGCTAAAATAAGGCTTTAGATTTTCAAGCCGTGAAATAGCTGAAAACACAGCGGGTCAGCGAAATTTTTGCGTATTTTTTGCTTTGAACTAAATTTCCCTCTTGGCAAAACCTCGTTTTTAGGATAGAATCCGGTTTTCAAAACAAAACTGGTTTTTGCATCACTGCCCTATTCCGTGAAGTAACAGCTCAGTCACCATATTTAGTCAAAGGAATCATCATGAACACGGAAGCCATGCGCGTGCGTAACATCGGCATCATCGCCCATATCGATGCCGGCAAAACAACGACAACCGAACGAATTCTCTATTACACCGGACGCAACTACAAGATCGGCGAGGTTCACGACGGTGCCGCGACCATGGACTGGATGATCCAGGAACAGGAGCGCGGCATAACCATTACCAGCGCGGCAACCAAGTGTCGCTGGCTCGATTCCGAAATCAACATTATCGATACCCCAGGCCACGTCGATTTTACCGCTGAAGTTGAAAGGTCGCTGAGGGTTCTTGATGGCTGCGTCGTGGTTTTCTGTGCAGTTGCCGGCGTGCAGCCCCAGTCCGAAACGGTTTGGCGCCAGGCAAACCGCTACGAGGTTCCGAGAATAGCCTTTATAAACAAGATGGATCGGGTCGGTGCCAACTTTGGCCGGGTCGTCGAGCAGATTAAAGAGCGCCTAAACGCTACGCCCATGATTATTGCGCTGCCAATCGGTGCCGAAGACCAATATCAGGGCCACGTCGATCTGATCGAGATGCAGGCCCGAGTCGGCCTGCCGACCGAAGAAGACCCGCTCGGCAAAAATGTTATCACCGTCGACATCCCCGCCGACATGGTTGAAAAAGCTTTGCATGCCCGCGAAGAAATGCTCGAAAACCTTTGTTGCTATGACGATGCGCTGATGGAAAAGTTTCTCGCCGAAGAAGAAATCTCTGCCGATCTGGTTCGCGCAGCGATTCGCAAGGCAACGATCGCTAATCAGATTGTTCCGGTAATCTGCGGCACGGCCTTTAAAAACAAGGGCGTCCAGGCACTTCTCGACTCGATCGTACATTTTCTGCCATCACCTCTGGAAATTCCCCCCGCCAAAGCCTTTAGCCAACACGGCGACGAGCAATTCGTCATCGATTCAGACCCCAACGCTCCTTTCATGGCCATGGCTTTCAAAGTTGCCGCCCTGCCCCACATTGGCAAGATCGTTTATCTACGCGTATATTCAGGAACCCTGACGGCGGGCAGCCAGGTCTACAACGTCACCCGCGGGCGCAAAGAGCGCATTGGCCGAATTCTCGAAATGCACGCCAATCAGCGCATCGATAAAGAAGAAGTTATAGCCGGTGATATCGTTGCGGTCATCGGCCCGAAAAAAATCGGTACCGGCGACACCCTGGCCGCAGATCCTGATGCGCCGGTTCTTGAAAAGATTTCCTTTCCTGAAACCGTCATTTCAGTGTCGATCGAGCCGAAAAGCAAGGCGGAAATTGCCAAGCTGTCAACGGTTCTGCACACGCTGATGGAAGAAGACCCGACCTTCAAAGCCTCTACCGACGAAGATACTGGCCAGACCCTCATTTCCGGCATGGGCGAGCTGCATCTGGAAATCATCATCGACCGAATTCTGCGCGAATTCAATGTTCAGGCCCTGGTTGGCACGCCGCAGGTCGCTTATAAGGAAGGTATCCGCAAAAAAGTCATGACCGAGGGCAAATGCGCCAAACAGACTGGTGGACGCGGACAATATGGCCACGTCATCATGGAAATCGAGCCACTCGAACGCGGCAGCGGTTTCGTTTTCGAAACCAACGTCAAAGGTGGCACGGTGCCGGCAATTTATTACGGCGCGATTGAAGACGGGGTCCGTGATGCCTTACAGGATGGCCCGCTGGCCGGGTATCCAATCATGGATGTTAAGGTCACACTGCTCGATGGCTCGGCTCATGAAGTCGACAGCAGTATTATTGCCTTCAAGGTCGCGGCAATAGAAGCTATGAAAAGCGGCTTACCCAAGGCGGGCCCGGTTTTGCTCGAACCAAGCATGCTGGTAAAGATTGAAACGCCGGAGCAGTATCTCGGCGATATCATCGCCAATATCAATTCACGGCGCGGCAAAGTCGTGAACATGGAAATGAACGCTGACGTGCGCATGGTTGAATGCCATGTTCCCCTGGCGCGAATGTTCAACTATTCGACCCATCTGCGCTCGATTTCTCAGGGTCGCGCGAGCTTTTCAATGGAGGTCCTGCACTACGCCGAAGTTCCAGAAAGCGTGGCCGAAGAGCTGCTGCGCTCTTTCAAAGTTTGATTTCCGGAAATTGCATTTATGACCGGCAAAGCTTAAAATTGAATTACAAATTTTGGTCGGCAGGTAAATGTTATGCATGCTTTCTTCAAGCCGGTTCTGATAATCATTGTGCTATTGATGATTTTCGCCTATGTCTTCACCCAAAGCGGAGTGATCGAAACGAAAACCGAGGTTGTCACGACCAGCACCGGCATGCCGCAGCAGCAGACCACCTACATTTACCACTGGGA
>CAZTHA010000411.1:0-3760 GCA_964613435.1 uncultured bacterium | reverse complement strand
AGAAAAAGCTGCGAATTGCCGGAGTTTTCTGATAGTGAAAAACTAAATTTGTTTTGTAATGAAATTGTCATGGATTGCCTGAAATGCTAGATAATAGTCAGATTGAACTAGGTCGGAATTTTGTTGATAGAACCTTTAACAAAGGAAAAATTCTTCTTGTCGGAGTAACTGGAAGTCATTTCTACGGATTCCCCGCCCCTGACAGCGATCTTGATCTTAAAGGTATTCACATTGCACCGACAAGAGAAATCCTGGAACTGGAAAAGCCGGCCCCAGCCCAAAATGTCGAGCAAATGTGGCAAGACATCCTTTGTGATTTCACAAGCAATGAAGTTGAACAGGCTTTAAAATTACTTCTGAAGGGAAATGGAAACATGCTGGAAAGAATTTTCTCTCCTTTTCAGCTGTTTGAAACAGAAGAGCTTGAGCAGCTTAGAATACTGAAAAAGGCTTACCTGTCAAAAAGGTTTTTTCACCACTATTCAGGCTTTTTTCAAAAAAAGTGCCAGGAGTTTTTAAGGAGCGATCTTTTCAGGATAAAACCCCTTTTATATATCTATCGTGTTGCGCTGACTGGGATTCATCTTCTAATGACGGGTGAGGTTATTGGTGACGTTAAAGAACTTGCACCAGAATATAGATTTGAGGAAGCTTTGGAGCTGATAAAGGTTTATTCTGAGACCTCTGAAAAGAAATGTCTGGATGAGGATTCAGTAAAACAGTTCATAGAAAAGTGGCCTGCTCTTGAAAGAAAGCTTGAAGAAGCGCAGATCTCAAGTTTTTTGCCAGATGCTCCAACCGATATGAGAGCTTGTTCTCAGTGGTTGGTTAATGTTCGTCTGAAAAACATTACCAAGTAAACTTTATTCTTTAATTAATGGATGTGGATACGTTCCGTGTGGGACCGCCTCCATTCTTAATTTAGATAAAGTTTTTTCGAGGGTTGGAGCATGAAGATCGTTTATTTATTGAAGTCAGTTTCTTTTACGGGCAAAAGGTACGTTGGCATAACCACCAATCTTGAACAAAGACTCTCTGAACACAATGCAGGAAAATCCCCTCATACTTCAAGGTTCAAACCCTGGAAATGCTCAGTCTCACTATGTTTTGAAGACGATTCCAGAGCTGAAGCTTTCGAAAAATACCTCAAACAAGGCTCCGGTCACGCCTTCGCCAACCGCCATTTCTGGTAAATTTTCCCTGACTTTGGACGCGGGTTCGGTTTGGCATGCCTGCGCAGAAAAGTTTTGCACGCTTTGCAAAAAAGTGGGCGAGATTTCTTTGTGGTGAATTTTTTGAAAAATTTAAGGTGGTTCCTTTCATAAATTATGCAGCGGCTTTAATGCCGGGGTTCAAATAAATGTTTGCCGGAGTTTGGTTGTTTATTGCCTGATTTGGTCTTTGATAATTATATACCTCCATATAGCTTTTAATTGCGGCTCTGAGATCTCTAGGTGTGTCAAATTCGTTTATATAGACGCAATCATATTTGAGAGTTCTGAAAAATCTCTCGGTTCTTGTATTATCTGTGGCCCGACCCTTGCCGTCCATTGAGATTCTGACACCATGGCTTTTCAGCAACTGAATGTAATCAGAATTGGTAAAGTGACTGCCCTGATCGCTGTTGATTATTTCTGGTGTTCTTCTGCTTAAAGCTCTTTTTAGGCAATTCATCACAAAGGTCTTTTCAAGGGAAGGAGAGAGCTCATAATCGACCACATTGCGGGAATACCAGTCGATGATAACAAACAAATACATAAATCCTTTTTCCATGGGCAAATAGGTTATATCGATTCCCCAGACCTGGTCAGGCCGATCAATCTTGAGATTCCTCAAAAGATAAGGCATACGGTATTTTGCATGCAAAAGCTTACTGAGGTTTGGTCCCGGGTAAATCGCATAGACATCCATTTTTCGCATCAGTCTTCGAATTCTTTTCCGATTGGCCTGAATTCCCAGATTTCTGATATAAGCTGCAATTTTGCGATAACCCCAGGTTGGAAAATCGGTATGAATTTGGTCTATGAGCTTCATAAGCCTGAGATTTTCTTCCGATTCAGCCGTAACTGTGTCTTTTCGGTAAAAGCTGGTTCTGTTTACATCCAGAAGCTCGGCCTGACGGCTTAAACTAAGCCCGGGATAAGTTGAATCGAACATCTTATGCCTTTCTGATTTTGATGCCGAATTGTTCAGATTTTTTTTTCAACCAGTCAACTTCATAAGTCAACTGGCCAACGAGCTTTTCCAGCTTTTCACTTCGCTCTTTTTCAAGCTTTAGCTCTTTTTCCGCTTCACTTTTTCCACGCTTAAAGATGCTGGTGATCTGATCTTCATACTCTTTTTTCCACTTGGAAATCATATTCGCATGAATTCCATACTTTTGGGCAATCTGGCTGATGGTTTCAGCCTCTTTAAGGACTTCCATGATAACTTTGGCTTTAAATTCTGGGCTGTAATGATTTCGTTTATTCATAATGATAAATTCTAACTTATTTTTCTCGAATTTTCTGTCTCATCTTCGGGGAGCATTATACAGGAGGCATTGTTATGAGCCAATATACCGAAACCGTCAAACTGCTAAAAGAGCTCCAGCTCAACGGTGTTGCACTATCATTAGACGAAATAACCGCAGATGCAGAAAGAAGCTCTGCTTCATATTCTTCTTTTTTATCAGAAGTGCTGAGAGCTGAGCTGGAAGCACGTTCTGCCAGAAAGCTTAAAAGAAGTCTTTCTGCGGCACATTTCCCATCAATAAAGACTTTCGCCGACTACAAAATGGGGAATATTACAGGATTTACAAAGAGTGACCTTGCGGCAATAAAAGATCTGCGCTGGCTTGATAATCACGAAAATCTGCTGTTTTTCGGACCTCCTGGGCTGGGAAAAACGCATCTTGCAATAGCTGCTGGGATGCTTGCCATTGAATCTGGTTATAACGTGTGTTTCGAAAGAATTTCAAATCTGCTCAAGCTGCTGAAAAACGCTGAAATTCAAAGAACCGCAGCATTCAGAATCAATAGAATTCTGAAAGCCGACCTGATTATTATCGATGAAATCGGCTATACGCCAATAGAAAGGAGAGAAGCAAACCTGTTTTTCAATCTGATCAGCGAGTTGTATGAAAAGGCTTCAGTAATAATAACTTCGAATAAGGGGTTCGATGACTGGGCCGAAATGATGGGCGATGAAGTTATGACTACAGCAATGCTAGACAGGCTCCTACATCACGCCAGAATATTCAATCTGGACGGGAAATCATTCAGAATCTCAAGAAAGGAAAAATGATCACTGTGTTTTCTCTCGAAACTGGGAAAACCAACTTCCGCGTTTTCTTGGAAAAGTACTTGCCTTTGGCAGCGAGACAAAAGTTCCCGCACAAGAAGTTCGAGCTCCTGGTTGCGCTTTTCTAACTCCATACAGCGCTGCTCCAGCTCGGATACTCGTTTTTCCAGTCGTTTGCAGTTTTCGCAATTTGTGCTCGTAACTCCATTATAATTTTCTGGCAAAAAAGTACAAGACCCAGTTAAACTTCAACCACGTGAACAGTTATAATTTTTCGAAAATATGTCTTGCAAACAGAGGGAATACAAAATAGCCTCAATCATGCCAATGTTTGTTATGCCTTAAAAAGGAGCCTGTAAATATGGATGTAGACAAAAGATTTTTCAATAAACGAGAATGGCACTTAAAAGATATACCAAAGACAATTATTATTGAAACGGTAATGGGTTGTAATTTGCGTTGTGAAATGTGCCCAGTA
>CAZTHA010000410.1:0-3769 GCA_964613435.1 uncultured bacterium | reverse complement strand
TCATTCTCTTGGGGCTTCCTGGCAGGATAGTGAAGGAAAAGTCTGGAAGACAGGAGAGTTTCCCGGTCCAGATTTTACTGTTTTCAGCTTTCATCCGGTTAAACATATTACCTGCGGTGAGGGAGGGATGATTGCTGTCCATGAGCGGGTTTTCGCCGAGCGCCTCCGTTTTTTCAGAACCCATGGTATTACCAAAGATTCAAGCCTTTTTCAGAAGCAAGAGCTTGCCTATGATTCCAATGGAAATCTCAATCCATGGTATTATGAAATGCAGGGATTAGGTTTCAACTATCGTTTAACCGATTTTCAGGCTGCCCTTGCTCAATCTCAGTTGCAGCGTCTTCCTGAATTCATCCGGCGTCGTCGGGAAATTGTCGCCTTTTATAAAGCAAGGTTGTCCGATATAGATCGCATCAGTTTCCCTTTGACTGGTGATGGGGTGCAGCATGCCTACCATTTGGCCGTGATAGAACTTGATTTTGATAGAATCGGTAAAAGCAGAGCAGTTGTCATGAACGAATTGCGCGAGAAAGGCATTGGAACCCAGGTACACTATATCCCGATCCCACTGATGCCATATTATGCCAGGAGTGCTTGCCTTGCCGAAATTCCGATGGCAATGAACTATTATCGTCGGGCTCTTTCGATTCCATGTTATCCGGATCTTGTCGAAGAAGATTTACTGCGAGTCGTGCGTTCGATCGAGGAAATTGTTGCATGATAAAAAATCAGGTGATAATTCAGGCCAGAATGGGCTCTTCAAGGTTGCCGGGGAAAGTTTTGCTGCCTTTGAATGGCCGACCGGTTCTTGAATATGTCGTGCGCCGAAGTGCTGCCGCAGCAAGAGTCGAAAATGTCGTCGTCGCCACGAGTGATCATTCTGAGGATGACGCAATTGAAGAATGGTGTGGAAAAAACTCTGTGGATTGTGTTCGTGGAAGCTCAGACGATGTTCTGGATCGATATATTCTGACTGAAAAACTCTTTCCCTGCGAAAATATTGTTCGTATTACCGCAGATTGCCCACTGGTTGATCCCGGCATCATCGATGCGATTCTTGCTTTGCACGAATATGCAGGGACTGACTATACCTCAAATGAGGTTCCGCCAACTTTTCCCATTGGCTTCGATGTTGAGGTTGTTAAAACGTCAATTTTAAAGAGGGTTGATGAATCAGCTTCTCTCAAATCGCATCGTGAGCATGTTACGCTCTATATTCGTGAACATGTTTCGGATTTTTCCATTGCCAACCTTGAGTCCGGGCTTACGGAAATTGGTGTCCGACTGACTCTTGATCGTTCTGAAGATTATCGGGCATTAAAAGCTTTGTTTGAACATTTTTCCTCTGATGAAATGCTTTTTTCTTTTTACAAGATCATGGATGTTATCGCCAGGCATCCGGAAATTATACGAATCAATTCAAATATCGATCGCTTTGAAGGGTTAAAAAAATCGGTTGCCCAAGAGCATCGAAAACTGTCATGGGACTGACCCTAGCACGTAGAGGACTGCTGAGCTCGCCTATAGCTGTTTTCAGAGTCGACGCAGGCCCGGGCATCGGCTTGGGACATTTTATGCGTTGTCGAACCCTGGCTTTGGAAATGTTGCGGCGTGGCTGGGTCGTTAATTTCGTCGGAAATGGTTTCCCGGAAGAGATGTTGAAATACCGCGGTGCAAGCTCGATCATAAATTGGTTGCCTTTCAAACCGCAGCTGGAAAGCAATCTGGACATGAAAAGTTTCATTGAACTACTACGACAAAAGTTTGCTGGGAGAATAGATTATATCATTGTCGATTCCTACCGGTTCAGCCGTGAGGATTATGCAATGTTGCAGCTTTTCGCCAACAGGATTCCAGTCGCGGTCATAAATGATCTCGCGGAGCATGATACCCCAGCACAGGTGTTGATAAATCCCAATCCGTTGTTCTCGCCAGAACCCTATCAGCGTCAGAAAATTCCCTGTATTCTTTGTGGCGAGCGTTATACTCTGGTTCGTCCTGAAATAAAGGCTTTGCGTGATCATGATTATGATCCGAAAGGCCCCATTTTAGTAAGTCTCGGCGGCGGAGATGTGGTTGCGCCGATGCTGAAGGTTCTTGCTGCCTTGCCCGAATCTCTGGCCGGTAAAATTTTGGTGTCGGTTTCCGAAAACTGCCCGCTCGATGAATTGCAGAAATGGCAGAATGAAAATCGGGAAAGGCGACAATTGAACACCTGCTCTGAAAAGTTTCCGGAGCTGCTGGCCTCGGCTTCAGTGGCAATAACCGGTGGTGGTGGCACTCTCTGGGAAGTCTATTGTCTGGGTCGGCCAAGTATCAGTATTGTCTGGGTTGACAACCAGAAGAACGCTGGTCATATAATCAAAGAGCAGGCGACGAGTTTTCTCGTTGACCTGATCGGAAATATCAACAAAGGGCTGCAATCGGAAATTCTTGAAAATGGTTTGCAAACTATAGTTGAAACATTTGGTGAGCCCGGGCAGACGAGAAAGACCTATGAAGATAGCTTTAGAACCGCAGAATTGATAAGTCAGAAGGAAACCAGTCTGGCAGTCGATGGCTCAGAACAAGTTGATCGTAGGTTTCTGGTTAAGGCACTTTCCCGACTTTCTTCTGATTGTGGTTTCCCTCTTGAGATGATTAAAAAACAACGACAACTGATAGATGGCATGGGTGCTTGTCGGATTTTAGAGGCACTTGAACAGCAGAAATGGCAAAATGTACCTTTGCTGGCTTCAGATTATCAAAAAGGGTTCGAAGATTGGTAAGGCAGACGCTTGCCTGATTATTCCTGTTGGCAAAAAAGGATTTGCGTTGTCCCTGCACTGGTCGATAAATAAATAGTGACTATTTTTGTGAAAAGGACAGGTGACAAATGAAATCTTCCGTCTATGCAAAAAATATGAAGGTGCTGAGAAAGCGCATGGGGGTGCTTGATCGTGCCTTGCAGATGAGCCAGGGGTCAGAATGTGAGTATATTGTCGAGCAAGCCAAAAACAGTTCAAAAACCCTTGCAATCAAAAAAGACGACAAGATTTTCCAGATTCACAGTAAGTATAATCCACAGCGCGAGGCTTCTCAGCAGGTAAAAAACATGGGTTTTAGAAACCCTAAGATGCTCGTGATTCTAGGGTTGGGCCTGGGTTATCATATTCGTGCCTGCCTCGAAGAGCTCAAAGATGAGAATTTATTTATTGTTGTTATTGAAAAAGATATCGAGGCTCTGCGTGCAGCTCTTGAAAGTGTTGACATTACTGATTTGCTCAATTCGCAAAAAATTCGCTGGGTAATCGGCGTGCCTGAAGAAGACGGTTTTGCAGTGCTAAATGACATGATTAAGCAGGCCGGCATAGGATTCCAGTTGTTTTTGAAGACCTTGCATATTTTTGATCACCCTGTTCTCGACAAAGTTCATGGCGACTATCATAAAAACATGCTCAAAGCTTTTAGAGAAGCTGCACACGCGGTAATTTTCAATTATGGCAACTGCCCGGCTGATTCAATGATTGGTGTTGAAAATATTATGAAGAATCTTGCCACAATCATGAGAAATCCAGGGGTAAAAGACCTGTATGGGGCATTTAAAGGGGTCCCCGGCATTTTGGTCTCAACCGGACCTTCTCTTGACAAGAATGTCGAAGAATTAAAAAATGCCGTCGGCAAGTGCGTTATGATTAGCGCTGATTCTGCCTTGAAAGTTTTGTTAAAGCACGATATTACTCCTCATGCAGCGGTGAGTCTTGAGAGAATTCTTCATGTTGCAACGATG
>CAZTHA010000409.1:0-3778 GCA_964613435.1 uncultured bacterium | reverse complement strand
GATGAGCAAATTCAAGGCTTTAAATCAACTTTCATTGCTGGTCTACCATCATCAATACGTTATAATTATCGAGACATTGATAGCAGAATCGCTTCATTTTCTTTTCCATTTATTATACCGCTATTAAATCATACTCATGGTATTTTATATGCCGAACCTCGACCAACCATGGGGGTTTATGCGCCGGTTGAATGTGAATCGGGGGTATTTGCATTTGGTCGAGATATCGAGAGTAGTCGTCAGGTATGGTCTGCACATGAAGGTTATCCCGGTGATTATCATTACCGCGAATTTTATCGCGATATTGGTTTTGATCTTGATAAGAATTATTTACACCCATTTTTGCACGAAACTGGAATTCGTCTCAACACCGGAATTAAATACCACCGGATTACTTCGCGAGAGAGTGCAGATAAAGAGTATTATGATTTTTCGAAGGCAATGCAAAGAGTTGCCGTTCATGCCGGACATTTTATCGATTGTCGTGAAAAGCAGATCAAACATTTGTTTGGGGTGATCGATCGTAACCCCGTTGTTGTATCGCCATACGATGCCGAATTGTTCGGTCATTGGTGGTTTGAGGGCCCTGAATTCATTCATCAGATACTGAGAAAAATTGCTCTTGAAAGTGATGTCGTTGGATTGGCCACGCCATCTGATTATCTGAAAATGTTTCCTGTGAATCAACGCGCAAATCCCTGTCTTTCATCATGGGGGCATCGGGGGTACAATGAATTCTGGCTTGACCACAGCAACGACTGGATCTATCCTCATCAGCACAAGGCTGCAGAACGCATGGTCGAGTTGTGTGAAAAATTTCCGGCAGCGGCCGGCATATTGAAAAGAGCTTTGAATCAGGCTGCACGTGAACTACTGCTGCTGCAGTCTTCCGACTGGGCCTTTATTTTGCGCAATAACACTACGGTTGAATATGCCAAAAAGAGAGTCAAGGACCATGCCTTTCGCTTTAACAAGATATACGAAGATATTCTCAGCGAATCGATAGATGAAAGATGGCTGAAAGAAGTTGAAAATCGTGATAACATTTTTCCTGAAATAGATTATTTGATTTATAGCAGGGATCGTCATAAGCAATAAGAGGTTTCGGAATGAGCAAAAAAGGCCTGTCCGGCATATTTTCCAATGTGCTTTTGAAAATTTCAAAGAAAGAATCCAGTCGAACTGGGCTTTTTTTCGGCTTCGTCTGTTCTATCGTGGCAATGTACCTTTTTATGGGTGGCTTTTTCACTCCTCTGGACAACTATCTTACTTCGCTGTTCCTGCAGGTTGAGTATTATCAACCTGAGCATCAGGATCTGGTTGTGGTCGCCAAAAAAGATCAGGCAACCTCGGAGCTGATTCAAAAGAACCCCGGCCGTCAGGAATTTGCTTCTTTATTTGAGATTCTTGGCCAAGGCCAGACAATTAAGCGTCCTGGTGGAGGAAAAGCCAGGCCCTTTTCTTTCTTCACTCTTATGCTTGGTTTTTTGAAAAATGTTAAAGAGCCAATAATTCGCAATAGTATGGTTGACTATTGGGGTTACACCGCCAAAAATCTTGAGTTTTTCAGCAAAAACCCTCAGGTGGGTGGGTACACGAGTCTGATCAAGCTTGATTCTCTGATTTTCACTCCAATTGGCGGCAGTTTGTTGAAGACTTTCGCGGGCCCGCCCAGGGGTCCCTTTTTAATGAGCACTCTCGGACTTTTTTACTACAAAAACGAAATTCTATGGATCGATCTCGAAGACTGGTATCAGAGAAATCAGGAGCGGGTCAAAAAAGGTTTGCCCGAAACCTTCCCAACCGAAAGAGATTTTGAGGCTCTGCTCGATGAAACACGCGCCGACTTCGAAGCTAATCGAAAGGCCGTAGATGATCTGGCCCAAAGGTGGCAGATGTTTCTCACCAAAATTCAGCAGGCAAATCTGGCGTTAAAAATAGATATGAGCCCTACCAATCTTTTTGTAAGAGAAATCGAGCTGGTCTCAAATCTATATTTTCAGATTGAGCTGGTCGCTGTTTTTGATCCTTTACCTGCCGAATATTTTGTGCCTCCGGCTTCGGTTATTGCTTTCGACTTTATTCTTCAGGGGAAAAAAGGAATGGAGTCTGATCAATTGTTGCAAAAGGCAATTGCCGACTGTAAATCGGATGTAATTTTGGCCGCCTACACCATAAAAGAAGAAGAATACGAAAATGATGACGGATCATTTTATCTTGAAACTGGTAAAGACGGTGATATGAAAAAATACTCGTCGCCGGATGAATTGGCGTCGTCAACCCAGCAAAAAGGGACAAAGGTCAGTAAAGACCGTATCAAAAGGTTTGTTACCAGACTCATTATGCCGGATGAACAGTTCGTTGCTTCGAATACTCACCTGGGAATGATTGACATCGCTACCGGGGATAAGAATTTCGTTACGCAGATTCCCATGTTTACCATTCTGCCTGAACAAAAAAGAATTGAACCTTCCTTTAGCCTTATGACTGCGATGCTTGCACTTGATGCTGAGCAACCAAATGCTTCTGAAACCTATGTGGCAGCGCTAAGAAAAGAGCTGGATCTAATTTACCCGCTGGTTGAGTCTGGAACCTTCGATGGGCCACTGAAAATCAAGGATAACCTGATTCCGGTCGACCAAAATGGACGGCTTTTCGTAAAATTTATCGGTTCGACCAAGAAAAATAGTTTTAAAGAGGCCGCTTTCCCTTCGGTTTCTTTCTTCGAATGCTTTGCTGAAAAGCACTTGAAGTCCTTTTACGCCGATGCCTCAGATATTGGTAAAAAGAGAATCAGGCGAGCTCATAATCGCATCTTGAGCTATGGCGTCAACAAAGGGAGAAAGGTCATTCTTGCCGGGCCTTTTGAAGTCAGCGACATGGACTTTTACCCGACTCCCTTGAACGTTAAAACGCCGTTCACAGTCCAAAATGAACCTCTGATGGGTGTGGAAATACATGCAAATGCTGTTTTGAACATAATCAAAAAGAATTACCTCCGACACCCTGATCCACGGCACACTTACTTTGCCACTTTGGTAACCTGCCTATTGCTTGGATTGATTCTCGACTTTATTTCGCCTTTCGTCGGGGCTTTTATTGCATTTGGCTTCGTTGCCGCGGCTTCCTATTACGGTTCATTTTCCTATAATCATCTTGGGCAGGTAATTTACGTGTCCTCTATGGTGGTAAGTTATCCGATGATCTGGGCCTTGGCAACTTTGACCAATTATCTTCGCCAGCGGGCCAGAGCTCAAAACACCAAAGATATGTTTTCGCGGTTTGTGGCCGCAGATGTCGTTCAATACATGCTCGAAAACCCGGAGCTGGTAAAACCGGGCGGACAAAAAGTTGAACTGACCATTTTCTTTTCTGACGTGGCTGGCTTTACCTCGATATCGGAAGCCCTCACCCCAGAGGAACTGGTCGTCTTGCTCAATGAATACCTTGGTGCCATGACCGATCTTCTGTTTGAGTATGGCGGAACTCTCGATAAGTTTATCGGTGACGCGGTAATGGCGTTTTGGAATTATCCCAGAGAACAGGCTGATCATGCTGAAAAGGCCTGTCTGTGTGCTCTGGCAATGCAGAGAAAAATCAATGAACTGCAGATTGGCTGGGCTGAAAGAGGTTTGCCGAGAGTTTCCGCTCGAGCCGGACTGAATACAGCTGGTGTTGTCGTTGGCTATATGGGTTCAAACAAAGCACAGATGAACTTTACCTGCATGGGAGATGGAGTTAACCTGGCTTCGCGTCTTGAAGGTGCGAACAAGGAGTA
>CAZTHA010000408.1:0-3792 GCA_964613435.1 uncultured bacterium | reverse complement strand
GCAGGTAAACTTGGTTTCGGTTGAAGCATCGGGGTCTTTCAAGGCGGCCATATATTGCTTCAATGCTTCGGCATAATCTTTATTGTTGAATGCATCGTTGCCGGCCCGGTATCCTTCAAGCAACTGAAGTCGGTAGCGATACCTCGATTTTTTTGCAAGACTTTCATCGTCTATCTGCTCACGAAGCCATTTCACCTTGCGAGCATAAACCTCGTCGAGCTTTTCCTGACGCTGGCGACGCAATTCGCGCATCTCTTCTTCGCTATAGGTTTTTCTGACATTTGAATCGCCACCATGACCGGACGAAGAGTGAGAACCACTCGAAGAGGAAGACCTGCCGGTTCCGGCATAGCCAGCCCCGGAGCCGGGAATTTGCTCGCCGTCGGCTCCGTATCCTCCAGAGCCCTGGCCAAAGGCTGAACGCGACCCGGCATTGCCGGAGGAATTCGCCGAGCCATTTTTGCCGACCTGGCTGCCCTTGCCGTTTTTTGAATGCGAATAATTTCCGTTACCACTTCCCGGTCTTAAAAGAAAGCCGAGAATTATCAGCAACAGCACCGAAACGCCAAGAACAATAGCGGCCTTTTGCGAATCCAAATTTTTCCCTCTTGTGAGATACTCTGAATAGTATACGTAAGACAACGATAATATGTTTCATATTATCAGAAAATAGAGCTAAAAGTTATTAATATTTTACAAAGCACAAAAACATGGCTATCATCATAAGGCTTAAATTTAGACAGTTATTAATCAGGGAGTCGTGATGCAGCAGTTTACGCAACGCTTAATTCTGGTTGTTTTTTTCGCCTTTTTGCTTGCGGTTCCGGTGTCGGCTGAGCTTACCGTTACCGGACCTTCGTTCACCCTGAGTTCGGTTAAAACCGAGCTCAAAATTTCTGGCCTCGATCCAGATAATCCAGCCCCGGCGCTCTACAAAATCGAATTCAACGGTGTGGTTGCCAGCTCAGGAGTCGCCCTGGAAAAAGATCTGAACCGCCTGGAAGTTAAGTTCAGCCAATCTGGCAGCAACAAAGTGAAAATAACGGTAAACGACCAGTCAGCTTCCACGGAAATACGTGTCATCAGTGGCTGGTTATCGATTTTGCCGCCGATTATTGCCATTGTCCTTGCTCTCATTACCAGAGAAGTTATAAGCTCTCTATTTATCGGCATCTGGTTTGGTTCAACCCTGATTTTCGACTTCAATCCACTGCTTGGTTTTCTAAGGGCTCTCGACAAATATCTGCTCAACTCACTCGCCGATTCTGGTCACGCCGCCATCGTTATTTTTTCATGTGCACTGGGTGGAATGGTTGGCGTTATCAATCGCACCGGCGGCATGCAAGGCATAGTCAACCTGATTTCAAGCATGGTTAAAGGCCCGAGAACAGCACAGCTTGCCACCTGGCTGATGGGAGTCCTGATTTTCTTCGACGATTATGCCAATACTCTGATAGTCGGGAATTCAATGCGGCCAGTAACTGATTCGAAAAAAATCTCCCGCGAAAAACTCAGCTATCTGGTAGACTCGACCGCTGCTCCGGTAGCGGGAATAGCTGTCCTGTCAACCTGGATCGGTTATGAAATTGGTTTGATCAGACAGGCATACATCGACATCGGCATCCCTGAAACGAATTTCTATGGCGTTTTTCTTCAAACTATTCCCTTCAGATTTTATTGTCTTCTTGCCCTTTTCTTCGGGTTCATCATCGCCGCCTCACGTCGCGATTTCGGGCCAATGCTCAGCGCCGAACGGCGTGCCGCCAATGAAGGTAAAGTTATCGGCGACGAAGCCAATCCAATCAGTTCACCCGAGTCCAGCGCCCCGGTTCTACCCGAGGATATGCCAAAGCGCTGGTATAACGCTGCGATTCCGATCGCCATCGTTTTATTTGGCACCTTTATCGGGCTGCTGGCCGATGGCGGTATGTTTTCCCCGCATTATGACGCGACGGTCATCAAAACCATCGACGATCATTCTGGCCTGAAGGCATTGAAAGTCTCGTCGGTTTCGGTTGAAACGCGTATAATCACCTGTTCTTCTTCAGAAGAAAAACACATCAAGGTAAGATTTCTCGAAAACACGCAAGTTTCCGGTGCTTCAGAAAAAAATGGCCTGGCAACCATTGAAAGCCTCAGCGAAGGTACCGAGTTTTTTGCCGCGCTGGCCGACACGGAAATGTCGCTATCTGAAAGGACAAGAATTGCCTTCAGCGGTGCTGATTCAACCCGAGTTCTAATCTGGGTCAGCATTTTGGGTTCAATCATTGCAATTCTTCTCGGACTGGTACAGGGATTGATCAAATTCGAAGACGGCGCAAAAGCCTGGGTTGATGGGGTTAGAACCCTGTGCATGGCTATCTGCATCATGGTGCTTGCGTGGACAATAAATGGCATCTGCACCGAACTGGGAACCGCCAAATATGTGGTGGAAATGGTTACCGATGTTATGCCCTACTGGATGCTTCCTTCAGTAATTTTCGTTCTGGCCTGTTTCATATCATTCTCGACCGGAACCAGCTGGGGAACGATGGCAATTCTTCTGCCGATATCGATTCCCTTGGCCTATCATCTGAACATGGTCCACTACAAGGAAGTCATCGCCCTTGCCCCCGACGCCCCGGAAATGATGACCTACCTGAAGGGCATGATTCTCGTTTCTATCGGCGCAGTGCTTGAAGGTTCAATCTTTGGCGATCACTGTAGCCCAATTTCTGACACGACGATCATGTCTTCGATGGCTTCAGGCTCTGACCATATCGACCACGTAAAAACCCAGGCTCCCTATGCCGCGATTGTCGGACTGGCGAGTATTCTTTTCTGCTACATTCCTGCCGGGCTTGGCTTCTCACCAATGTTGCTCATTCCTCTGTCGATGATTCTGCTCTCAGCCTTTGTTCTGATGTTTGGCAAAAAAGCTGAAAAAGAATAAAAAAGTCAACTTTTCGCTTGACATAACAAACGAAGGCTGTTAATATCGCAAGATAGCAAGCAGGATCAGGTCCTCACCTTCAGCAAAAGCGAAAAGGTTTCACCCGTAAGGGTGTTCATGATGTTAATTCATGGAGCGGCTCTCTGCTGCTCCATTTTTATTTTTTCGGAGGTATGAGTATCAAAGGTAACGTTCGTGTTAACAGAAGGATAAGGGTTCCGCAGGTTCGTCTGGTAGATGAAGAAGGCGAAATGGTTGGAGTTGTTGCGACCAATGACGCGATTCAGATGGCAGAAGAAAGAGGTTTTGATCTCGTTGAGGTTGCGCCTAATGCAAACCCACCGGTCTGTAGATTGATGGATTTTGGTCAGTATAAGTACGAGCTGGCTAAAAAGGCCAAAGAAGCCAAGAAAAAGCAGAAAGTCATCAAGCTTAAAGAAGTCAAGGTTCGACCGAAAACCGACGAAGGCGATCTGCAAACCAAGTGCAACCACATCAGGAAATTTCTTGAAGAGGGCGACAAGGTTAAGGTTTCTGTATTCTTCAGAGGACGCGAAAGAGCTCACCTTGAGGTTGGCTTCAAAGTCATCGAAAGAATGAAAGAAATTCTTGGTGATGAAGCTGATATTGAAAAAGATGCAGCCCAGGAAGGCAGCTCGATCTCAATGATTCTCTACCGAACCAAGAAAAAGTAGTAATAAACAGGAGGGCTAGTTATGCCAAAAATGAAAACTCATCGCGGTGCCGCTAAACGCATCAAAAGAACAGGTTCTGGTGCATTTCACTGATGAAAGAACATTTATGTTCTATACCAAGACCAACATATTCGTCGAGATTGAAGCTGGTAACTTCTTTGAATG
>CAZTHA010000407.1:0-3808 GCA_964613435.1 uncultured bacterium | reverse complement strand
TTCTTCTCTTCAACCGCTCTCTTACAGCACTCAGTCCAGTTCGATTCATGACAAAGCCAATTACCTGATTTTATTGCCGATTCAACATTATCTGATTTGCAAAGCGCAAGGGAAGCCTTGAAAAGATATTTGCACCATTCGGAGGCCATGACGCAAATCGCGTAGTTTCCGTCCTTTTCAAAAATGACCGATGAAGTTTCAACCAGATCAAGGTAGTCGCCAAGCAATCCGTTAAGGATTTCCCGGCCAACGCAAGAAAAAATCAACCCTTTCTTTCTTGCGGCGTAAGACTTGTCAAGATCAGCCAGTAAAAGGTTTTTCTGACTACCATGTTCATGGGATAGCATCCATTCAATCTGTTTCAGCTTTTCATGTTGCCTGAACTGATTAACCCGCTCCCATACCGCTTGCATGAGGAGTTGCAGCTGCAGGGCGTCTATCTCGCTGTAATCAGTTTCTTTATTGGCAACACCAACTACGCCAACAATTTGACCTGTCAACAAAATGGGTACGGTTAGAAATCTTTTTAGCTCGACATGCCCCGAAGGAACACCTTTTTTCAAAATGTTGTGGGCTTGAAAATCATTGATAATAATGGTTTTTCTTTGCCGGACCGCTTCGCCCCAGATTCCGGTTTTGTCAAGTTCATAGCAACTTTGAGGGTTGATGACCGAGCATTCGGGCATAACATTTTTCGACCACGAGTTTAAAATGAACTCCCTCTTTTCCTCTGAATAATGATATATATAGCCAATTTTGCTGCGGGTAAGTTGAATAGATTCTTCAAGGGCAAAATCAAGCATTTCTTGAACCCTGGTGAAACCCCTTTGAAGAATGTTCAAGGTCCGACGCAGACGCTCTTCACTTTGAACTTGATTGTCGATTAAAGGCTTATCAGCCATTTTCTTGTCAGCATCCTCTCATAGCATTATTGGGAATTTTTTTTGCCAACAACTAATTATATTACCAGAAAAGCATGGCGATGTTAACAGGTTTAAAGCTCGCCGTTTATTAAAGAATGAAACATTTTGCTTTTAGTGATCGTATTTTGTTAGAATGTTAAAAAGCTTTTTAAGAGGGATCGAAAATGAAAATTCTCGTGGTTGAGGATGAAGCACCAATCAGGCAATTGTTGAAAAGAACGGTTGAAGGTCTGGGCTATCAGGTTGAAGTTGCCGAGGATGGTTCGGTGGGTCTTGAGAAATTCAAGACTTTTGAGCCAGATATTGTTTTAACCGACATTTTAATGCCTAAAAAGAACGGTCTGGAATTACTGGCTGACATCCGCCGGCTGAATTCCGATGCGATTGTAATCATGGTCACGGCTTTCGGTTCGGCAGATTATACTCTTCAGGCCCTGAGGCTGAAGGCGAATGATTACATCATCAAGCCCTTCAGGCCAAAGCAACTGAAAGAATACCTCGACAAGTATTCAAATTTCGTCAATAACCGCACCCTCGAACAGGAACTTCTCGGAAGATTCATCGAACGCCACTACAAGCTCGAATTTGGCAACCATCTGGAAATGGTCAACCGGCTTGCCGACCGTCTGATGCTGGAAACGCAAAATGCCATTCCCCGTCAGAGCCGGCTTGGAGTTCATCTGGGTTTGGTAGAAATGATTACCAACGCCATCGAGCATGGCAATCTCGAAATAGACTTCGATATGAAAAGCGAGGCTCTCGAAGGTGATCCTGAAGACTGGATAAACCTTCTGAAAGCCCAGATGAATAAAAAAGAGCTTGCAGAACGAATCGTTCGAATAGAATTTACCATGAACAAAAATTTTTGCGAGTGGACGATAATCGACCAGGGCCCCGGGTTCGACTGGAAAAACCGACCTGACCCGGACGACCCTGAGATGCTTTTAGCTGCCAATGGGCGCGGCATCACCCTGGCTTCGCTTCAATTCGATGAACTAGAATACAATGAGAGAGGCAACCAGGTCAGATTCAGAAAATATCTGGATGTAGAAAATTATTCTGATCAATTGTAACGATTAATTTTTTCCGGAAAAAAACGACCACCTTAACCTTGTTGAGACTAAGATGGCCGTTTTCTAAATTTTCAGGTTTATCTGGGAGTGGAATGTTCGATGCGTCCGTTAATCTGGGCGTTCGCCTGGGTTTTGGCCTGAACTCTTTTACCAAATTCATCTTCGTGTTCCTGAAGAATGTTGATCATTACTTCGAGTTCAGACTGGCCGTTGGTAATGAATACCTTTAGAAAAACAGCCCGAAGTTTGAGAATTTGGATGGCGGTAAAGGCGACTTCAACAGAAATCTGGTTGCTGTTGTATAGATTGACGATGATGGCCAACGCGGTAGCGACGTTCTTGGCCGATTCGATTCCCTGGATCATAAACTCGATCTGTTTGTTAACTTCGTCAGCTTTCAACCAGACGAAATCGTCATTGGTCTGGCCCGAATTACCGCCCTTGTTTCCGGACATCGCATCGGTTTTGCCCATGTTAGCAGATACCGGAACCGCAACCTTGTCGAATTTTTTCAAAAGGGCAGTGAATTTATTTTCATCGAAAGCCAGCAACTGACTGGATACAACCAGACTGAAAATTGCCAGCAGGCAGATCAACTTTTTCATACATCCCTCCATCCGAACCGTATACTTTAACTATAATAATAGAAAAGGGTACTGTAAAGGGGTGGGGATTGCCAATAATGGTGAAAATGGGAATAAAGGTAAGAAGATTAAGCTTACTCTCTATAAAAGTCGGCGTTTGAGCGGGTCCAGGTGCTTCTTTTTTCAAGGTCCCGCAAGCTTATCCAATCTTCAATCTGCTGGTTTGAAGGAGTCGGCCCCATGTAAAGAACAAGTGCTTTCTTGTCTTTAATTTCGAGGACGATGATTTTTTCACCACCGGGTATCTTTTCGCCGGCGAGTTGCAAATATTTGGAAGTAATGCTGTATTTCTGATTTCTTCGGGTGATGTTGGCCATTTGCAGTTTGAATTCACCAAGCTCGTTTTCGGTGAGCCCTTTACTGACTTTTAGCCTGTCGATAAGGTTATTGTAATTGTTCAGGACAGCAGATCCTGATCGGACCAGAGCGGCGCGGTAACCGCTGTCAATGCGCATATCCTTGAGAATGTCGCCTAAGCCGCTTAAAATCTGGTATTTTGCGAAGTAAAGACTGCCGAGAATTTTTAGTTCTTCGTTCATTTTGGCTTCATTTCGACGAAAAAGTTTTTCTGCTTGCTGAAACTTTATTTTCAATTCAGGCAGTTTGCCAAGAACATTCAAATATTTCATTTCGCGAAAAACCGCTTCGTATTGGTCAACGCATGCAAAAAGCTCGAGAATCAGGTTTCTCTGCTTTTCAAATTTTGAGAAAACCGGTTTTTCGTTGTTTTGAGTAACGACGGGGCCACTATTATCACGAAATTCCATTTTGAATTCCTGGGCATGGGCACTGTTAACCGCAATTGACATGGCAAAACCGAGGATCAGAGACAGAACCATATTTTTGTTTTTCATCAATTTCTTTCCCATTGGAAAATTCTGGCGGAAAAGCGCCATTTCTTGAGAATCCACAGAACTATACAATAAAAAAAGAGCCTCTGTAAACAGAGGCTCTTATGCGGATCTAATTAATTTTTACACAATCTTTGCGCCGCGTTTCACATAATGAGTGTGCAGCAGTTTGTGTGATTTGTGACCACAGGGACCATCGGGCAGGAATTCTGTATAAATCTTGGTAATGGTCGGGTTTTCATGAGACTTTCTTGAGTAGAGAGTCTTTTCTTCATCATATACAGCTTTGGTGCGGGCTGCTCTGATTTCCGGTGAGG
>CAZTHA010000406.1:1333-3813 GCA_964613435.1 uncultured bacterium | reverse complement strand
GCTCTGTACCCAGTCGAAGGTCCGCTTGCCGGCGAGGGGTTCAACCGGTTTACAACCAGGGAAGACATTGAAAGTCTTTATTCCGGGGCAGTGCTGGCGAATTTAGAGCGGCAGGAGCTTCATTTCGAGAACGGCAAAAAAGTTTCCGAGTGGTTGATCGAAACGCTTAAACGCTGAAAAACAATCTTTGCCTTTGGCCTAAGCGGCCCTGGCCTGAGTGCTCAACATCATCGAGGCGATACTGAGATGATAATCCAGGTCAGGCCATTCTATTCCGGTCTTTTTACATATAAAACGATAGTTGTTTAGCTGCGTAATTGTAGCCTGCTGCAATTCCGGATACCAGTTCAAAGGGGTCAGAATGACTCTCCCATCCGCCAGTTCGACATGCAGATATTTGTTGTCAAAGCAAACAGATTTACCTTTTATTAAAATACTCATTCCAGGCCCTCCTGAATCCTTGATGCAATTTAGTTATAGCAATTGCTTTTTTCAAGGATGCGGGCTTCATATAGTTTTCGACAACATTTAAAATTACAAGATTAATTTTGGCAAATTCTTCAGCCTTGGCGATATGAATGTGCATAGGCTCATGTTCATTTGCTAGAAGAAAAAATGAAACCCGTTCTCAACCAATAGTGTCGGTATACTAACCCTGGAATCATTTTAATTCAGTTAAAAAACAAAATCAACCAAACCTGAAATTTATCAGAATCAGGCTTTCAGCAAAACGTTGGCCAGGCGCAGGTCGAATTCGCTGTCGATGTCGAGAGAGCGCTCGGAGGGCATGATATAGGCCAGGGTTCTGTCATCCTGCAAAGATCTGTTGGCGAGAACAAATCTGGTTGAGGCAATGTAAATTGCGCCGTTGAGCGCATAGGTTTTCGGCAGCTGCTGACGGCAGGCAATTTTTTCTTCAACCGGAAACAGCGGCTCAAGGCGATTTTGCCCATCGATTTTATAAGACCAGTATGGGCTTTTGCCGTTTTCGGTGACGGAAATGCAGCTTTCGGCTTTTTCTCTGACGCAAAGCTCCAGGGCCTGATCGATGTCGGCTGTGCTTCTAAATGGCGAAGTCGGCTGCAAAAGCACCATATAATCGAACTTCTCAGGCAAGGCTTCAAGAGCGTGAATTACTGGGTCTATGCCTGAAGACCCATCCCGGGCCAGCTCATCCGGGCGCATAAAAGGCACTTCAGCGCCGAATTGCCGCGAAATGTCAGCTATTTCTGCATCATCGGTAGAAACAATGATGCGGTCAAGATAAGCCGATGCCCTGGCAGCGGCAATTGTCCAGGCGATGAGTGGTTTTCCGCCAAGATCACGAATATTCTTGCGCGGCACGCCTTTCGAGCCGCCTCGGGCCGGGATTATAGCGAGAACTGTTTTCTTGTCGATCACTTAAACACCTCGTCGTAATCTGAACGAGCCCGGGTCAGGTCTTCGATTCGGCCAATGTCTATCCAGTATTCGCGAATTGGGAAAGCCATTACCTTTTTTCCTGCGGCGACCAGGTCGTTGAAAAAATCGGTCATTTCTACCCGGGTATTTTTTGGCATCATGCCGAGAGTTTCCGGAGAAAGAACGTAAATGCCGGCATTGACAAAGAATTTGTGCAGAGGCTTTTCATCAACATTAAGCAAATGCGATTCTTCAACTCTGGCAACACCAAAAGGAATCTTCAGGCTCAGCTGGCGCACACACATGGTTGCAAAAGAATCGTTCAAGCGGTGAAAATCGAGAAGATGCAGGATGCTCAGAGTGGTCAGAACATCGCAATTAATAACGATCAGTGGTTTTTGCGGCTTTTCGGGCAGAAGCGACAAACCGCCGGCGGTACCATAGCGCTGTTCTTCAGTGCAATATTCGATTTTCACGCCCCACTTTGAGCCATCACCGATCTTTTCGACGATTTGCTGACCAAGATAGTTGATAATTATAAAGAATCTTTTGAAGCCAAAGTCGATGAAATTGGTGAGAATGGTCTCGATAACCGGTCGACCACTGACTTCAATCAATGGTTTGGGGCAATTTTTCGTCAATTCGCCAAGACGGGTACCTAAGCCCCCGGCCATGATCACGACCCAGTTGTCGACGCCGCCGATTTTCAGGTTTTGTAGCAGCTCGAGGCCGATAATGCATCCGTGAGCATCGAGAATCGGCATCTGACCTAGACCACGGTCGCGCATGGTTTCAATTACTTTTTCTCTCGGCGTACCTTCGCGGCAATGGCAGAAATTTCGATTCATTATTCCCTCGACCGGGTCTTCGAGCGAACTACCCTGAAGCACGGCTTTGCGAACGTCGCCATCGGTGACAACCCCGAGAAGCTTGCGCGAAGAATCGGTTATCAGTGCCATTCTTTTCGGCAGATATGCTTTGTGATCGGGTGAAAATTTTTCGTCGATGACTTCAATTGCGCGGGCAATTGGGTCATGGGGCGAAATCAGTGCTCTTTCCCAGTCGTTCATTGCTTTCTC
>CAZTHA010000406.1:0-1233 GCA_964613435.1 uncultured bacterium | reverse complement strand
GCTATGAGCAAACCGTTAATGAGACGATAAATCAGTTATGGGCTTCAGTTTTACACAATTATCGCCTTTTTTAATGGCCATAGCCGGAACAGTCATTTTCTGGCTGATTGCACGCGTTGTGTTTTCGCGCCAGAGTTTTGATCTGGGTCGTGGCAGCTACGTTGGCGGGCTTCCCCAGCTTGGCGCGTTGTTTGGGTTGCTGGGCCTGACCGGAATCGGCAACTTCAGCACGCAATTCTTCGCATTGGTCACCACCGCCTGTTTTCTTGCGCTTGTCGGGCTTCTCGATGATCTCAAAAAAATAACCGGCTCGCAAATGATGCTTTTGATTCTTTTGCTCAACGCGCTTTATTCTTATCACATCGGGCTGAAGCCTGAGCAGGTCATTAATGCAACCGCCTGGTGCGGGCTTATCTTTGTTTGTCTGAAAATCGCGGCCCTGGTTTATGAAATGCCATTCATTCTTACCGCGACGAGCGCTTTAACGATTCTCATATATTTCACCCGGGAAAATCGCCATATCGAAAGCCTGCTGCTGACCTGGGCCTTGCTGGCCTGGGCCATAGTTTTTCTGTTCTACTCTTCGAGTGGCAAGCGAGCTTTAACCGGTAGCAGTGGCCTGGCGGCAACCGCATTACTTATCGGCAGCGTTTCATTTTTTGAAAACACTGGTCGGCTGATGCTTTTTGCCATGCTCATTCCGTCGATGGTCATCGGTTTTCCGGTAGTGCTGCTAAGCGTTCTTTTAATCGGCTCATACTTCGGCAATCGTTTGCATCAGCGCCAGAGCCGCCGAGAACGCCTTTTCAACTGGTCGCTCGAGCGCGAGAAAACGGTAGTATTCTCAGGAATGATTTTCTTCTGCCTGAACTTTCTCGGGCTTCTGGTTGTTCTGAATGCCCCGTGGTATGGCTATTTCGCTCTATTTGTTTTGTTGCTGGCCTCGCTGGTCGGTTTCTTTCGAACCTTTGCCCGTAAAGAAACTTTGGAACCTCAAGAAAAGGAAGCGGATCGGGTCAAAATCATGGGGCAATGGGTCGATGCGGTAACCCCTGACGATGTTCTGCAGCGGATTATCGATCACCAGCAAAAGGGCGATGGGCTTTTTCACATCATCACTGCCGATTCTCTGGCCCTGTTACGTTGCCTCGAGGAAGAGCGCTTCGGCAATGTCATGCGTCGAGCTGAGCTGGTCGTCCCAGATGGCGCCGGCATTGTCTGGGCATCGGACTT
>CAZTHA010000405.1:0-3819 GCA_964613435.1 uncultured bacterium | reverse complement strand
GCTGGATTATTCTTTGACATCTAACCAGTGGGGGTAAAACGTTTTTATAAGGTTTTTTTTCTCATCTTCTGTGTAGTCCCCGAAAAATTTTATCTGGTCTGCGTAATTTTTTTTAACTCTTTCAAAGTTAGCCATTATTTTTTCTTCAATCTCTTTAATTCTTTTATAGGAAATTTCATACAGCGCCGGGCTCAACTGATCTTTTACTTTATTCCTATAGCGGATGATTTCATTTTCTGAAAAGTCGTTAGAGCTTTTTGCAACACTCAACCACGCGTATGCTTCAGGCAAGTCCTCTGTAATTCTTGAAGGAAATTCACCGGACAATAGCAGACCAATCAAAACACAAGCTTCGCTATTCCCATAAAGAGCGCTTTCCTTAAACAAATCTAAGGCGCGATAATCGTCTCTATAATTTCCAAGCTCCAGCAAAAATGTCTTTCCTAGATATAGCGCACCTTCGTCCTTGTTAATTTCATAAAGCTCCTTCGCAAATCGAGCGCCCTCTTTCTGTATTTCTTTGTTCTGTGATTGTAGACAGAAAATAGTCGCAAATTGCAAAGACGTAGTGCCACCAGCTCTTGCACCCTTAAGGGCCAGCTCCATCGCTTTCAGGTGATTTTGTTCCACGTAGTTGCCATAGACATAATATGGAACAACAACATCATAAATGTCACCGGGGATAGATTCGCCTGAGTCTACAGCCTTTTCAAAATAAACAAGCGCTTCCTTCGGATTCCCTTCTCCGTGGGCTGGAAATAGAGCCGCTAAAAACTTTCTGGAATGCTCTCCAAGCATGGTTTTTTGAGCCATTCCGGGAATAGAAAAAATTACAAATAAAACCAAACACAACACTTTTTTCATAAGTCACCATTAAATTGCTTTACAAGGGAAAACGTTATCCCAAAAGCAAGTAGTAATAGAATCGGTCTCACGCTTTATCCTCCTCAAATTTTTCTGTATGCTTATTTTATTACGGTGCCACTTAATTCGCAACTTTCTTCCCTGAATAGAACCTGAATTTGAGATGAGCAAAGACACCGCTCAAAACTTTATGAGCGTTGCCACCAAATTTGGCAAAAACGGAATTATTCCGAATTTGCGCCCTACCGTTCTCTATCAACTCGCCGCACGCTTCAAATCCAAAACAGTTTTGAATTTAACGCCAAAGATTTTATACGCGCTTGCCGCCCCTTCAACCCCTGATGAGATTGTTGAGAAATCCACAGAAAAGGCTGAATCGGGCTAAATTTCTAAAGAGGAGCCGTTTTGCTGTAGATTGTTGCTAAAATAAGAAAGCCTTCGGGTATCTTGGCACCGAGTAACCAGTTAAGGCTAAGCGATAACCCCGCGAAGGCTTTGAAGAAAAGAGCTTGGCGGCAACCGGAAAATGGAATCACTTCCAAGCCCCTTATCTCTGGCTTCACGCCAAAAGGCGATAGCGCACAGAGCGTGCCAAAACCAAGCCCTTCTAAAAAATATATAACCCGTTGCCAGGAATAGGTCAATCAGCCATTTCGTTCGGCTTCCATCTGCTTTATGAGCTGCCGCATTTCACGCATAACCTGATTAGCTTCTTTTCGCCTTGCGATTGCTGCCGCTGACCTGTTGCCATGCTTCCAGGCATTTTTATTGCCTTTAGGTGCGCCAACACCATCAGCCCCGCCATGAAAACGACAACGCTTTTTGCCTCTTGCACATGGATTCTTACAAGGCTTGCCGCTTCTAGTCTTTGCGCCACATCGAGTAAGTTTGAGAAAATTCTCAATTCCATGCGGTTGATTGTCATTTACTGTCATTTGCCCCACCTTGCCCCCCTAGCAGAGGGAGTATTCATTTTGCCGCCGACAATGGCTTTTGCATCGCCGCTGACTTGAATATGCTGGACAATTACTTCCTGCTTGCCACCATTGCGAGACTTCGACAAAGCAAGCATACCTGACTGGTAGGTATTCATCAGCCTGGTTGACTGGCTCAGGATCATATTGAAATAGTTCATATCGAGCTGTTGCCTGATCTTCGGGAAGTATTCGTTTGCCTCTGCCAATAATAGCATTGAAAGCTGATAGGCTGCCGTCATCTGGTGAATAAGCATTTTTTCAAGTGCTGTCGGATTCTCGATGCCCTGAACAGCATCAAGGGCAAGTTCAAGACAGCGCGCCTTGTCTGCAAGCTCAAGCCTGGTCTGACTTGCTGCCGCGTCAATCATCGTCGGATTTTTTGCCTTATGAGCATACTTCTCTGAAAATGCCCTGTCCTGATTGATGCCCTCGAAGGAAACAACCTCACCACCTGTAAGTTGCTGTGCTGGTTCCGATAAAGCAAGCTCTTTGCTGCCGTTCTCAGCTAGTGCCGCCGCTTCGGTCTTGAGAATTACATCATAAGGCGCGGCTCTAACTTCCGATTCTGCCGCTGACCGCTTCGCCCTGACTAAATCTTCATTCCACTTTTAACACGTTCACGCTGACTCTTAATTTGTTTGCTCATCTTAACCTCCATGTATTCTGAGCTCATAGTTATTCCCAATGCTGCCAAATAACCAGACTGAATAGACTTGCACTGGTTAAAAAAAGCAACATCTGAACCATCATGCCACCGCCCTAGCTTCGAGTTCAGTGTGTTCATTAATAATTGCTTCAAGCTTCAATAATGCATAAGCAAAATCGCTTTCGTTGCCGTTTCTCTCTGCATACATGAGCGTATTAAAGGCTTTGTCGATCTCTTCAAGGTCACCTTGCCTGCCATCTGCTTTGAGTTGTTCAGCAAGTATAACCGCCGCCTGAATGATCTCGGTTACCCGATCTTGTGTTACTCGCTCATTGCTTGCCGGCGTCGCGTTCATTTCATGGCTGGCATGGCCTAACCCGGTTTGACGCTTTTGGCTCTGTTCTGGCTGATCTGGTAAGCAGTTGTTTTGAATTGCTGCAATAATTTCAAGCTTATGCCTAGATAGTTCAGGCTTCAAGGCTTCAATGGTTGCAGAGTTGCCCTTTATTCTGAGCTTGCCATCAGCTACAGAAAAATGCAGACCAGAAGAAAGAATTATTTGAAGTTGGCTCATATCTCAACCTCAACCACTTCATTTTCTTCTTTTTCTGGCCCCCACCTTGTTTTATCCGGAACACCGTAACAACCCTCATCATTAGCAGAAAGCAGGCTTTTTTTATCCGTAACACTCGCCCTATCTGTTACGGTTGAAAAATCGCTGCTTTTAGCTCTATCAATGAATTGTGCCGCTGTTGCGGCTGGAATACCACCCGCGAGGCAAGAAACATATCTTTCAAAAACATCAGCAAAGTCGGAAAGGTAAAAACCCTTTGAAGTAGTTCCAGCAATTCTTATAGTTTTTGGGTGAATTGCATACGGTCTGAGTTTATTTGCAAGCTGTCTTGCTGTCATTGGTTGCCCTCTATACCACGTAGCCCAAGGTGCCAAGTCATCAGCCATAAGAGCGTCAAGCAGATTGCTTGTGGTAATTCTATCAACCTTCTTTTTGTCAAAAGCCGCTTTGATATCCTGAAGCAGTTGTAATTCAATGCTCGGTGATTCTTCGCTTTTGCCGACGATCTTAATTGCAGCATTTTTTACCCGGTCGAACCATTTAGACCCGGCCAGTTGTGCAATGGCTAGAAGAGGCTCCCAGTTATCGCCGTCTCGGTTCTGAAGTTCCGGCAAGCTTGGCCTTAGTTCCGAAAACTTCTCGCCATTATCAAGCGCCCATCGGTAAAGTTTCCTTCTTATCTCTTCAAAAATTGCCGGGGCGGCATGCCGGATGCTTTCAGTTTTTTCTGTAGGCTTCTTTTTCCTCAATGGGCAAAG
>CAZTHA010000404.1:0-3820 GCA_964613435.1 uncultured bacterium | reverse complement strand
TGCGCCAAGCGCATGTTCGCGGTGGTCGAGACGGCTACCAGGCTCCGCTAATGGCTATCGGCGAAAGCATGAGCAGCTCTGGTAAACTTCATAAGCTGCAGGAATGTCGCCGCATTGCCAAAAAAATAGATTCACTGATTGCATTATTCAACCAGGAAATGACTCCGGCCCAGGCTTCAAGTGCGCTTTTGAAGATCTTGTCACCTCACCTGCGCATCAGCACTGTGCAGGACTCGCGGCGTTTCACCAAGATTAAAAAGGCTTTGCAGCGTTACCCCGAATTCAGACAACCGCAAATGCCTCTCCCCAGAGCCATGTGGTGGATGAAAATCGTTTTATCTCAACTCACTGAAGGTGAGACCTTCAAGCCTGATGGAAAAGTTCTGATCACCAGCCCATTGGCAGCCGCTTTCTGTGACCGCAAAATCCTGTTTTTCCCCGGCATGACCCATGCTGCCATGCCCGGCAAGCCTTCGGTTGATCCGGTTATTTCCGATGATTGCCGCAAAAAGCTGCCGCCATTGAAAACCGCTGCTGAAATTCGTCTTGAGACTGTCGGGCAACTTTACAGTGCCTGGGCTGAAATCGGGCCAGATAAAAGGATTTGTCTTTCATTGCCAATGGTTGATCAGTCGGGCGCAGCAACCAGCCCATCGGAATGTTTTACCCGTGCTCTGCGTCAGAAACTCGGAAACAGCAGCGAATTTTCAGGCCTGATTGGCAGTGCTGAACTGCCACTGATCGGCTATTTTATTGGCGAAGGACATGAAGCTCATGACGTCAGTGAATGGCTCTGGCGAAAATTAAAAGATGGTTGCGAAATTGAAAACCTGAAAGATTTGCTGCAAACGGCTTATCCATCATGGCGCGCCCATCAGCAAAGCCAGAATGCCCGCGCAAATCGTGAAACCCTTGTTTGTCGTGGAATTCCTGACTGGAACCCGAAACTCTGGGATTACCGTGATAACCCTGAACGTTCGCTTTCGCCCAGTGGTATCGAAGAACTCGGCGGTTGCCCTTTCGCCTGGTTCATGAGCTATGTGCTCAATTGTATGCCTTATGAACAGATTGATACCAGCAATAAAAAACAGGCAGCCTGGCTCGATGCCATGGCACGCGGCAAACTGCTGCATGAAATATATGAAATTTTTATGATTCGTGCTGGCTGGCCAATTCAAAGATCCCAGCAGAAGTTACTTCTCGAAGTGGTCGAAGAACTCTGCGAAAAGTATCGCACCATTATTCCACCAGCAACCTATTCGGCTTATATTTTCGGTAAAGAGTCGATAAAACGCGATTCTCTTGCCTTTTTCGAGCGCGAATGCGAGGCGGCCGCTTCAGGTAGCACAAAGCCAATCGGCTTCGAACTTTCGTTCGGCATGCCCCTGAATCCTGATGCACAAAGCCAATCAGGCCTAGATCAAGCCGAGCCGGTGGCTTTTAAACTTCCTTCGGGAAAAAATGTTAATCTAAAAGGGCGCCTCGACCGCATCGATGAAGATGCTGATGGAATCAGTGTCTGGGATTACAAAACCGGAAGTGCCAAAAGCTATCAGCCTGGTGGTCTGCGCCATGACCAGGGTTTACTGCAGCTTGCCGTCTATAAGTATGCGGTAAACCAGATTCTTGCCCAAAAGGGCGATAAACGCCGGGTAACCGGCTCGGGCCTTTATTTCCCAACGGTCTCCGGGCAGGGGCAGCGTCTTGTTTTTGACGGCAGTCACGAGACCGAAATAATCGCCGAAAGACTCGATGGATTGTTTGACTTCCTTGTTGAAGGGCGCTTTCAGCCAGAAATGTTCTGCGAAGACTGTAACGCGCTCAATATTTGTCCCTATGCTGGCTTAGCTGCTGAAAACCCATCTTCAGAAAAAGAAGAGGAGCAATAAAATGACTGCAAATTCAAACGAAATTATAAATAAGGATGTCGACGCTCCCGTAAAAGAAAAAATCCGCACCTGTCTCGACCGTAATTTTCTTGTTCAGGCGGTTCCAGGTTCCGGCAAAACCTACAACCTGGTGCAACGCATGATTGCCCTCATTCTCAACGGTGTACCCGCCCATGGCCTTGCGGCGATAACCTTTACCAGAAAAGCTGCTGAAGAATTGCGATCCCGACTAAGAGAAATGATCGAGGCCCGCCTTGTCGATACCTCGGCACTGCAGAAGGCAATCCTCGAACAGGGCCTGATAGATATTGAAGATGGCTATGTCGGCACTATTCACGGTTTTTGCGCCAGAATTCTTCGCGAATTTCCGGTTGAGGCAAAACTTGACCCGGGTTTTATCGAAATTGAAGAAGCCGATGAAAAACTTTTCTTTAACCGAACCTGGCAGGAAATCCTCGCCGCTTACCCCGAATTTCTCAAACCCTTTGCCGAGCTCGAAGTTGACCCTGAAGAAGACGCGATTATTCGCGGCTTACAACGCTTCTGTCAGTTTCCCGATATAGATTTTTCTACTCAGGTTAAGGTTGAGTCGCCTGACCCGTTGCCTTTTCTCGACGCCGTTGCCGCCGGTTGGCAAAATGCTGCTGCCTACGACCCTAGACCCCAACTTAATGAAGATGAACTAAACGAAAAAGCTGAACTGGTTAAGACCTGGCATACGTTCGAAGCCATGTATAACCGGTTGCAAAAATACTTTGGCAAAAAAAGCATCGATAACGAAGAACTTAAAGATATCCGCCGGGCGATCAGATATCTGGGCAAAATGAAGCTGGCTAATCTCGATGATGAAAGCGCTAAAGACGTTCTGAAAGCGGTTAATCTTGAAATCGATCAGGCCTGCACTAAATTCAGAGACAGCTATAGCTACTGGCTCTTCCCTCAATTGCTGCCCTTACTCGATAAAATTCGTGAAAAAGAACAGGAATGGCGCAACCAGCGAGGCTATGTCAGCTACCTCGATCTGCTCTCGCGAACCGTACAACTACTTAAGGATGCGCCCCATATCAGAAAATCATTGCAGCAAAGGTTTCCGGTGCTGATGATTGACGAATTTCAAGATACAGACCCTCTTCAGGCCGAAATGGCCTTTTTACTCAGCGCCCAGAATTGCAACGAAAACAATTGGCTCAAGGCTGTGCCCCGACCAGGTTCATTGTTTCTCGTCGGTGACCCAAAGCAGTCTATTTATCGCTTTCGCCGTGCCGATATAAAAATTTACCTGCAGGCTGCCCAACACCTGGCAGCTACCGGCGGCGAGATTCTTACTCTGCAGCAGAACCGTCGTTCCCGCGCCGGACTCTGCGAATGGGTCAATCAAGCATTTGCGCCGGTTTTTTCCGATCAGCTTGCGTCAGGTCAGGCGCCTTTTGACCAGATGATGCCGCTACGGGAAAATGCTGAAACAGCGCCGGTTATGGCTTTGCCTATTCCCTCAAGCTTTCGCAGTAATGCTACCAAACAGATGGGGGCTTTTGATTCAGAAAAATTCGCCGCTGTAATTGCTGAAATGCTTTCGCAGCCAGAGCCTGACTTGACTGATGGCCGCAAACTTCAACCCGATGATTTCATGATTCTCTGTCGTAAAAACGACGAGCTGGTAAAATACGCTTTGTCTCTTGAAAACCGGGGAATCGGTGTCAATCTCAGCGGCGGGGGCAGCTCGCTGGCAGCAACCCTTGAAAAGGATTTCAAGCCTTTATACTGGCTTTTGCGTGCTCTTTCTGACAGCAATGACGCCGCTGTCGTTTATGCGGTGCTGGTTGGCCCGATTTTCGGCTGCAGCGATGAACAGATTTACGAGCATGTGCAGAATGGCGGTCGGCTAAGTTGTTCGCAGCGTCCTGATGGTGGAACCACTGTCAGTATGGCCT
>CAZTHA010000403.1:1161-3837 GCA_964613435.1 uncultured bacterium | reverse complement strand
TGATGTTTGTTTCAATAGTTCATGCAGATTCAGCAACAATTCGGCAGGTTTTTCAAGTAGATCCCGTGATTGAAGAATCGAGGCCTTGGCCATGGCCATTATCAAAGCCGCACCGACCCCCTGACCGGAAACATCGCCGATCATCAAGGCAGTCTTGCCGGAATTTACCGCGAAATAGTCGAAATAGTCGCCGCCAACATCGCCGATTGCTTCACTTTTTCCGGCGATTTTAATCTTTTCGGTTACAAGTGGTGATCTTGGTAATAACTGTTCCTGGACGATGCCAGCCACTTTCAGTTCTTCGAAATCAACCATGGTTTCGTTGAAAACCCTTGCGATATCGCCAAACTCATCATAGCCAAGCTTTGGTAATCGCATGTCGAAATCACGTTTTCTGATTGCTTCAGCTCCCGAAGCGATAATCTGCAATGGCAAAACGAAACTTTTCGCCAGCAGATAGCCCAGAAGGGTCAGAATGATTACGGCCATAATTGCCGCTGAAACAAGCATTTTTTTCTGGGCATAAACCTGATTTTCCACTTCCTGAGAAGGGTAAAGAGCGAACAGGCAGAAATTTTTCATGAATTTGCCGCGAAAACCCATTATCAGATATCGACGGTAGTCGATTTCGATAAACTGACGCGGCGGATTGGGTTTTTGCGTAAAATTTTCGACATAATTGCGCAACTGGCGGTTATCTCTTAACTCTTGCGGAAAATAGTCGCCAGATGCCTCTGAACAAGCAAAGATCCTGAATTTTTCGCTGTTGCGATTAGCGTTGAGAAACTGCCGCTCGAGATACATGCGCTCGAGTTTGTAGTCATCCCAGTAAACCAGCAATAGAAAATCCTGTTTGCGATTTTCCGATATCGAGATCAGGTCAACGTAAGCAGGCGAATTGCGCGGCCCCAGGCCAAAAAGCTTAATCTTGCCATCGGCGGCGATGAATTCCTGCTGCAATTCATAAAGGTTTTTTTGCAGAGCGGATTCAGTAAGCAATTCGACTTCGGTCGAGACTCTTTCATCAGCAGGATTGCCATTGACGCTGTCGATTATGAAGCGGCCGATCGAGCTGTAAATCTTGGTTTCTTCGGAGTCGGACTTTTTGGAAGTCATTCCCGGAACTCGGGTAATTTTGCCGCGGTTATAGATCAATCTTTCACTGCCAACGATCTTGGAAGAGCTGGCAATCAAGAAAATCTGAATATCGTTTATACTACGCAGATCTTTGCAAATTTGCGCGGCAAAGGGAAAGTAGGTATTTGGCTCGATTCCTTTCTTTTGGAGCTTCGGCAGATAATGGCGCAGGGCATTTTGAATGATTACAATTCGATGTGCGTATTCTGATTCATACCTTTCATCGAAGTTCATCAGGAATCGGGTTGCCTTCTGATGAACTTCGTCGTAAAGGGCAAATTCTTTCTGATTAAGATAATCATGAGCGACAAAAAAAAGCATCGAAAGGGGAAGGCCGCCGGAAAAAAGAAAAAGAAATCCAAGTTTTAGGCTTAGGGAAAATCTTAAGGGTTCATTTAAAACTATTGATTTAAAACTGAAGAAGATAAAAGGCAGGAAAATAATTAAAAGAATAAATGCTGCGAGGCTGGGGCTTATTGTCGTCGCATGATCGAGCCTGGATCGACTATAGCCGGCGAACACCGCTAGACGCTCGTTAACCGGTCTCTGGAAAAAGACTTCATTGCCGATGACAAAGCTTTGTCTGTCTAAACTGTACTTTTGCTTCATTTGTCTTAGCAGGTTTTCAGAAATAATATCCGGTCGATTCGAGAAAATTTTTCCGTCGGCGATGTAGCCGCAAAAAATATCAGCTTGCGGCCGATCGACAAGATGGCTTTGTAGACCGGTTTTTTCTTCGAGAACCTCTGGCCTTATGAATAAGATGATTGTCTGAGTTTTGCTCTTGCCGAGCCAAAGATAGGGCTTTTTGCGGGAAACGTCTGGTCGCGACAGCAGTAAATTGTCTTCGTAACGACAATCCTTAAGGCTTTCTGGAATGGCTTGTGGGCCAAGCAGAAGCTTGAAATTCTCTTCTTCTTCAGGGCTCAGCTTGAAATCATCAGACTTGCTGATGAAAAGTCGGTGAATGGTTTTCAGGGCTAACTGCCAGTTTCCCTCGAATTCATCAGGGTTCAGGGTGTGAAGGGAAAGCTTGTCGCCGTTCCAGGCGATATAATCGAAACAGCGATTGAATTCGCGATGAAGATTAACGATGTTAGCCAGTCTATCTTTTTCTTTGGCGGCATAAAAAGCCCGGTAAAAAGAACTTACCAGAAAAACTTCACTGTTGCTTTTTCTGGCAAGCTCGCTTAACTCTGCTTCAATTTTCTGGGAGAACTCCAGTTCCCGCTGGTGAATCCGCAGAGCCTGAATTCTGGAAAAGCCGCCATAAACAAGTGCCAAGGGGATGAGAACAAAAATCAGCAGGTTGAGCAGCCAGATAAGGAAGCGCCTGATGGGAAGGTTCTCAGTCATTATGCCCGCCTTTCCCATCGTAGCGGATCAAAACGATGGTAAGATCGTCTTCTGCCTGCCTAGCCCAGTTTTGATTGGCTGAAAACATGTTGTCGTAATACTGCTCGAGATTGTCGTTCCAGGCTGTGCGGGCCAGATCGAGAAGTCTTTCCGGGCCAAAAACTTCGCCTTCGGGGTTACTGG
>CAZTHA010000403.1:0-1061 GCA_964613435.1 uncultured bacterium | reverse complement strand
CGGGCCAGATCGAGAAGTCTTTCCGGGCCAAAAACTTCGCCTTCGGGGTTACTGGCCTCGATCATGCCGTCGCTGTAAAGAACGACCGTGTCGCCCGCTTCAAGCTGAAAAACGAAGTTTGAATACCTGGCCCGTTTGGTTATGCCGACCGGCGTACCGATTATTTCATGAAATTTGGCAGCGGTGCCGTTTCTGGATACGACAATCGGAAAACAGTGCCCGGCATTGGCGATGCATAAAGTGCCTTTCGAGCTGTCGATAGTCATGTATTGACAGGTCATCATGCGTTTGAACTGGTCGCTTTTCAGCGTGTAGAGCATTTGATGGATCGCAGCCAGCATTTGATCTGGAGAGTTTCTGATTTCCCGGCGGGTCAAAACCGAAGCCTTGGCCATGGCCATGATAAGTGCTGCCGGTATGCCGTGTCCGGCAACGTCTCCCATAAAAACTCCAGTTGAACTGTCGTCGACAACAAAGAAATCGTAATAGTCGCCGCCAAGCCTGGTCATCGTGACTGAGCGGGCAAAAATTTCAACCGAAGAATGGGAAAAGCGGTTGCCCGGAAACAGATTTTCCTGAACGACACGGCCGATTTCAAGCTTTTCCAGTTCTTCGATGCTCGTGTTGAAAACTTTGCCGAGATCACCAAATTCGTCATTGCTTGAAATGCTGGTTCGGTAACGGAAATTGCGGCGGCCGATCTGAATTACGGCATTTGCCAATTGCTTAACTGGTTCGAGAAACTGTCCGGAAAGGGCTAGGGCCACTCCGGTCGACAGCATCAGAGAAACGAAAATGAACAGTAGCAAATAAGTTTTGTCGCGTTCAATTTGCTCATCAACTTTGCTCGCTGGAGCAAGGGCAAGCAGAGTGAGATTGCTGAGGGCTTTCCCACCAATTGCCGAGGCAATGAAATTTCTGCTCCCTATTTGCAGATTGTCTTCATTGTAAGTTTGTAGAGTGGCGGCTTTTTGCAGCACTGGAAGGATCTGTCGGTTCGATGAAAAACCTGGGTTTATGATCAAGCCGTTGACCAGAACATTTGCTGCAAGAAAATTGCC
>CAZTHA010000402.1:0-3846 GCA_964613435.1 uncultured bacterium | reverse complement strand
TGGCCACACCGGCTTTGGCGTGCCTTTTGCAACCTGGCCCGATCGCGTCGATGTGCCGCGCAACGCTGCAAGAAGCCTGCGCTACATGGATGATTACGTTCTGGTCAATCAGGGCGAAGTTTTCTATATCACCGAGCTGCTGGCAAAAATGGAAGGCATCGAGCGTGGCCCGGCCGGCAATACCAGCGTTACCGGCGCCGTTTCCCTGGCCCGCGAAATGGACCGCGACCAGATCATCGTCGTACAGGAGACCGAATACACCGGGGCTGGCAAACACCACAATTCACAACTGGCCTTTGCCCGCAGCATGGGCATCGAAGTGCGCCGTGGCGACCCGCGTGAAGGCGTAAACGGCCGCAGTATCGTCATTCCCGAAAACCTTGCCCAGGTGCATGGCCACAAACAGGACATGGAGAAACTGCGCCTGTCTTACCTTAAAAACGCGATCAAACAATGCCCGGCCGAAAAATGGTCAGAAATCGACAAGGCTTTCGTTGTTGCCGACGTCAAAAAAGACCTGAGCTGGCTTGAAGAGAGTCTCAATCAGAAAACCCTTAGTGCCGAGTGATCCCGGTACTGCTTTTGATAAAAAAATCGCCCGAACCAATCGGGCGATCTTTTTTTAACTCAATTATTCAGAAGTTTCAGGGACTTTGCCAAGCATTTCAATGACTGCTTTATTCATTTTTATCGGGTCTTTAGTCTTTAAAATGCCTTCTGCAAAAGCTTTTATTGCATCGAACTGTTTTTTGCTCTCAATTACGATGCGAACACAATCATGCTTCCCTGGTATAGTTTTTTCATCGGCTTCGCGATGAATCTGTTTGAAGTTGTACCATTTGGCATCATTGGTTATCGAAATTTCGGCTGATTTGCCGCTTGCATCATGAACGGTGCCCAGGTGTCCTTTGGGGGTAATCAGGCGATTATTGAACAATCGGGGAGCACTATTTTCAACACCGACCAGAAAACCGGTCTGCCAGGTTTTGCTGCTTTTGGGGGCATCGCCGAGAACTAACAAAAGGTGGGCAAAGCGACCGTTGGGTTGTATTGCGCTGCCGTCTGCACCTTCGCTGCCATAACCGCCAAACGCCAGATCCATGGCATAGTTATTATGGAAATTGGTTTTCTTGTTCTCTTTGGGTTCATCTTTTGCAAAAGTGATTTCATGAGAAGAAACAAGTCGGTGTTTGAAACCGGCAATTGAATTTTCCAGTTGTTTTTGTCCAGAGGCTTTCCCGGATACGATCCAGTTGCTGACGGCTCGCAAATCCAGACCGGCGCCTTTTTTTATGACGACAAGAACTCTTCCGCCCCTCGAAAGAAGTGAGGCGGTTGGATACGAAAAATCAACCCAATCGTTTGAACTTTCTGAAGTTCTAATTTTCACCCCTCCTTTGTGGAGAAGTGCAAAAAGTCTGACAAGAATCTGCCGGAATTCATTCTGCTTTTTCATTGAAGCAGCTGGATCAACCGGGAATATGGTTGTTTCCCAAAGTTTAACATCCCAATCGAGACTTTCTTTCAGGGTTCTCTTCTTGTGCCACATTTCCTTGCTGATAGCACCTTTCAGGGCTGTTGGCGAGAAACCTGCTTCGGTATCATGCTGCAAATTTACAAATTTAACCCATGGCCCAAAGCCACCTTTGATTTTTTGTTCCTCCTCAATGCCTTCATGAACCGTTTTAACAATTTTGCCGTTAAATTCTTTTTGAAAAGCGGCCAATTCCAGGTGAAGCAGTTTATTCAGGGTGACAACGATTTTGCTGCGTTCAGTCTGCGAATGAGATTTCATAAGCTTTAAATCCGCGGCCTTAGCGGCATCACGAATCTTTTTCACATGGATGCTGCTGCTGACAAAATCATCGATTTTCTTTTCAAGCATTTCCTTTTTATATTTTTCAAGGTTTGGGTTCATGATATAAGCAAATTCACAAACATGATGGGGTTCAACAAGGTTTTTAAGATCGTCAAGGGTGGTTTTTACATCGTATGCTATGAAATCCATGGCAGTGGTCGTGTGATTGTGCCATTGAATGTCTTTTTCAGGCTCATTGACCCAAAAATCCTTGTCAGGATAAGGAAGTCCGGACCCAGCAGAAAAAGAAGCCGAATTAAATAGAAAAATGAATGAAACAAGACAAAAAAATCCCAAATACTTTTTCACGATTCCTCCAAAGTTTGATTGATTTTAATGGAATTTTTGCCTGATTTTAGGCTTTATAGGAACAATTTTCAATCTTTTTCTTGCCCCGACTTGATCGGAGCATCTAAAGATAGGCTTAAAAAAATGATCGCCCGATTAACTCGGGCGATGCCATTATGTGTTAACGGGCCTGTGGGACAGACCCTGTTATGCAGTTTTGAACTTACACCGGCGGGCGGTAAAAGTTGATATCTGGTTTTCTTGCCGCGGTGGCTTCGTCAAGACGGCGCACCGGGGTTTTTAAGGGAGCATTCTTCAGGTTGTCCGGGTTCTCTTTTGCTTCACGGGCGATCATTTCAAGCGCTTCCATAAAGCAGTCGAGAGTGCCTTTACTTTCAGTTTCAGTCGGCTCGATCATCATCGCTTCTTCGACAATAAGCGGGAAATAGACGGTCGGGGCATGAAAGCCGAAATCAAGCAGCCGTTTGGCAACGTCGAGGGTTTTGACCCCATACTCGCCGAGATTTTTGCTTGAAAGCACGAATTCATGCTTGCAGAAGCGATCATACTGAAGCATGAAAGTCTTTTTCAGGCGCTGCATCATGTAGTTGGCATTGAGAACCGCATGGGTAGAAACATCCTTCAAGCCTTCCCGGCCATTGACGATAATGTATGCATAGGCACGCACCAGCACGAGGAAATTGCCAAGCGATGCCAGCAATGGGCCGACAGATTCGCGGGCCTTGGTGCTGATTTTATACTTTTTGCCGTCAAAGACGATGCGCGGATTGGGAAGATACTGTTCGAGATGCTTTTTCACGCCGACCGGGCCGGCTCCGGGACCACCACCGCCATGGGGAGTCGAGAAAGTTTTGTGCAGATTGAGATGCACGATGTCGAATCCCATGTCGCCGGGGCGGGTCCAGCCCATGATGGCATTGAGGTTGGCGCCGTCATAGTAGACCAGACCGTCGACTGAATGAATCAGGTTGGCCAGTTCGCCGATGTTTTCATCAAAAAGGCCGAGAGTATTGGGATTGGTGATCATCAGACCGGCAACATCCGGGGTCAGCTTGGCTTTGAAGTCTTCCATGTCGACGCCGCCACGGGGGCCGGACTTGACATTAACGACCTCGTAACCGGCCATCGAACAGGTTGCCGGGTTGGTGCCATGGCCACTGTCGGGAATGATGATCTTGGTCTTATGATTGCCATTCTTTTTGTGATAGGCCTTCATGATCAGCAGCCCGGTAAATTCGCCCTGGGCACCGGCGGCAGGCTGCAAAGTCATTGCATCCATACCGGTGATTTCGGCAAGATATTCTTCAAGATCTTTCAGCATTTTCAACGCGCCCTGCACGGTTTCTTCGGGCTGCCTGGGGTGCAGATGCGCAAAGCCGCCGAGTCGGGCAACGTTTTCATTGACCTTGGGATTGTACTTCATGGTGCAGGAACCAAGCGGATAGAAGCCGATGTCAAGGCTGTGGTTGAGCCGTGAAAGTCTGGTGAAGTGGCGGACGACTTCAACTTCAGACAAAGAGGGCATTTGCAGCTCTTTGCGAAGAAAGCGTGCGGGAATATGGTCGGCCGGGTCGACTGCCGGAACATCGAGTGCCGGCAGGGTGTAGCCTCGGCGACCATCTTTTGATAAATCAAAAATCAGAGGTTCAGCCATCAGATCAGCCCTCCTATTGTATCGA
>CAZTHA010000401.1:1488-3849 GCA_964613435.1 uncultured bacterium | reverse complement strand
CTCATCAAAGTCGATTTGAAATTTTTGGAAGTGGAAAACCGAGAATTTACGTGAACAATGGTTATCTTTGTCCCTCACAAAAAGACATGGATTCCCAGGAGCAGTTGCCTTCTTTCACTGTGGTGAAAGAGATGGGCAATGGACGGGTTGAAATCCGCAAGAAGTATCTGGTTGGGAAAACTTTTGAAGTCGTTGATGGCCCAAGCTTTGTTTTAGATGGTTAATTCTTGGCTTGAAAAGACAATTCAGGGAAAAACCGCCCCGGTTTTTTTTCCATGTTCGGTCTTGCGGTCGTATTCCTTTTCCTGGGTTCGATATCTTTCCAAGACCCTATTGGCAGCAGCATCGGCGGAAATTTCCAAGGCTTGGCTAGTAGCGCAGGGCTTGATTGCAATTATTGCCATATTTACTCCCTTTGCTGCTTCTATGGCAATGTTTCGATGACCGTATTCGTGTTCTGAAAGAGCTTTGAAATAGCGCTCCCATTTCGCTTTGGTTTTGGGATGCGCTTTTTCTTTGTCGACCCATTCGGGCATAATATACTTGATTTCAACATTACTGTTCGCTTCTGTTATATGGTAAAGCCCATTTGCATATTGCCATTTGAAAAACCATTCCACATACCATGTCGTTGAAGCGTCGAAAACTTCGTTTCCCTGAGTGCAAGGCGTTGTTTTCGTTATGCAGGCTCTAACTGAGTTTTCGTCTGTTCCGTAGACTTTGTAGGTTTCTGTTTTTTCAAAAATCTCGGTGTTTTGCATGGGTTCTTTTGCAACAACAACCTGAAGAGATGGTAAAAATAAAGCTATAATAAGAAATACAAGGATTCTGATTTTCATTATTTTTTTCCAGGCAGAAAATTTCTTTGGTGCGCCAATGTGTAAATTATTGGCCAAAGGATTATAGCAAAAAAAGCAGAGTCGTGAAAAAAAAGAATCTGATTGGGCTAAAACTTTTAAAAATGACTTTAAAGGTATGGAAAAGCAAAAGTTTTATTGGCAAAATTTTCCAAAAAATGAAAGAAGGTATTGCGAAAAGCGAAACTTTCATTAAAATTAAAGGAAAGTTCAACCGGTACACCCGTTGAAAGTTCTTTTGTTAAAGTTTTCCAGAATGGAGTGAGTGATATGAGAAAAAATACGCTTAGAGTTCTCAGTCGTGTTATGTGCCTCATTCTTCTGGCCAGTGTGATCCTGCAGGCTCCGTTGATGGCCGTCGAAACCATACCGGTTCGAGTGGGCAATCAAACCTTCAATGTAACACCTGGTCAGTGGGTGACTGTAAGAAACGGTCCCAATGTTACACATTACAATGTAAGATTTGTGAATGGGCGCCCGGTGGCGCTCGAAATGGCTCAGTATACCAAAATTGTTTTTGGTGAAGGTGCTGCTGCCGGAAGCGTGGCTGATGATGTGGCTTCTGCCAATAGTCCGTCAGGTAATACTTCCCCCAGTAATAGCTCGAGCAGCAACAATACCCGGCCTAATTCCGGTTCAACTAATGCCGGAAACGTTGCCGATGACCTGGCTCAGCCAGGAGCAAATCCAATGGGCGGTGGTGTGGCCGACGATATTTCGCAAAGCACTTCCGTTGCCGATGATCTTGCTCAGACAGGAAACGCTGGGAACGTGGCCGATGATCTTGTTCAGGCAGGAAACGCCGGTAACGTGGCCGATGATCTTGTTCAGACAGGAAACGCCGGTAACGTGGCCGATGATCTTGTCCAGACAGGAAATGCCGGTAACGTCGCCGATGATCTTGTTCAGACAGGTAGCACCGCTAATGTCGCTGATGATCTGGCTCAGGCTCCCTCAACCAGGCCATGGGATCCTTCAAGGCATCCCCGTGATCCGCAGACCGGTCGATTTATCTCCCATGAAGAGGCAATCAAGCGCGGTTTAATGGATCCTCCGGCAGGCTCTACTGCTGATGACGTTGCCCAGGCCGGAAATGCCGGTCAGGTTGCCGATGATGTAGCCCAGGCCGGAAACGCTGGTCAAGTCGCCGATGATGTAGCCCAGGCCGGAAATGCTGGTCAGGTCGCCGATGATGTAGCCCAGGCCGGAAATGCTGGTCAGGTCGCCGACGACGTTGCCAACAACGGCAAGCCGGGTTTCGGTGAGCAGGTTAAGGGCAAATTCCAGAGTGGCTATTATACTGGCAAGGGAATGGTTAATCAGGGCTTCCAGAATGTTAAAGACAGCCTCAAGTCTGGTTTCAGTGCCAAGAACCTTTTGATTACTGCCGGTATTACCGTGGGTGTCGATTTGGCAACCCAGATAATGCGTGGGGAAAAACCCAGCGCCAAAAAGGCATTGAAGACCATCTGCAGTGCTGAATTTGTTGGTGGTGTTGGTGGCG
>CAZTHA010000401.1:0-1478 GCA_964613435.1 uncultured bacterium | reverse complement strand
CAGTAGTTGGTGCCGCAGCCGGTTCTTTCTTCGTTCCGTTCCTGACAGCCATTCCGGTTGTTGGTGGTGCTTTAAGTGCTCTGGCTCCGGCTTTTGGTTCAATCGTCGGCTCTTCAATGGGTGCTTATATGGCAGGCGATCTCAAGAATGGCAGATTTTCAATCAAAGAAGCTTTCAAGAGAATTGACTGGGTTGGTGTAACCGGTCAGGCAATTGGTTCAACCGTCGGTGCGGCACTTGGCTCGGCTCTTGGTCCGATAGGCACGATTGCTGGTGGTATGATTGGTGGTTACCTTGGCAACTGGGCAGCTCAGAAAATTGCTGGCTTGTTTGGCAAGGGACAGGCGGCACAATTGCCAGAAATGGCAATGCCAACCGGAACAGGAAATCCTCTTGGTGGTTATCAGGGTGGCGAAGTTTCCATCGGTGGAGATGAACTCGTGATCAATGATGCTGCCGCTCCGATTGTAACTGGCAACGATGATATTCTGGTCCTTGGCGGCGACGAAGCGGTCATTGGCGATTATGAATCAGAAGTTGCCCTTGCTTACAGTAAATATCAGGAACTTTACAAACTTTACAATGAAATGCTCAGACAGGGTCGTCAGGAAGACGCTCTTTCGGTTGCAGAAGCTATGAATAAAGCAAAGAAAGAGTATGATGATCTCAGACTGAATGCTGCAGTGAACAAGTAAAACTCTAAGCGATCTAATATTTTAAAGGACCGCCTCATTTCGGGGCGGTCCTTTTGCCTTGTCGGGAAAAGGCAAAAAGAAGGGCTCTTTGTGAAATTGACTGGCTTTTTTAAAGGCTTTTGTGGGGTCCAGAAAACCGCTTTGCACAGCTGAAAATGCGTGTGAATTCCTTTTCCTTTTTGTTGGAACCGAGGCGGCCGCCGGCAAGAAAACTTAAAAAATCTTTAAAAAGTTTTTTATAGCTTTTTGAGCAATACCAGTGTGACGTCGTCTGGATAAGGCCCTGGTTTTCTGAATGTATCGAGCTTCTGCATCATCTCATCAAGGATTTGTTGCGCGGAAAATTGTTTTTCAAGCAGTTCGACGAAAGTTTGGTTAAGTCTTTCATACCCGAACATGTCGCCGCTTTCATTCGCGCATTCAATTATCCCGTCAGAATAAAGTATTACTGCGTCACCAGATTGCATGAATCTGGTTTCTGGCTTTGCTCGTCGCTTCTTGGTCGCTCCAAGGGGCATGGAAGGTATCTGTATTTCTTCGGTGCTTTTGCTTGTAGCCACATAATAGTATGGATAAGACTGGCCGGCATTATCGGTTATCAATTCCCCTGATTCAGGGTTCAATACAAGGGTAACCAGCGTCATGAATTTGTGCCTTGGCTTCAATTCCCGGTTGAAAAGGGCGTTGAGATTATCCATTAAAGAACTCGGAAAAAGGCGACCTTCAAGATCGAGGTAATCGACTGTCGCTTTGGCCATAGCCATTGCCAGGGCGGCTGATATT
>CAZTHA010000400.1:0-3856 GCA_964613435.1 uncultured bacterium | reverse complement strand
AATCTAGGTATGATTTTCATGGACAAAGGAATGTACAAAGAAGCTGAAGAACAGTTCGTTACCGCCATAACCCTCGATGGGAACGATGAATTTACGCTGAGCAATATGGGTAAGCTACTGGTTATTCAAGGCCGCTACGATGAGGGAATCGAATATCTGAAAATGGCCATCGAAGTTCAACCCGATTACGCTTTTGCTTACTACAATCTTGGCAAAGCCTATCAGGAAAAGCGGGATTACCCAAATGCCATCTATAATCTGATGTTCGCCTTGAACTATGAGCCCGATGACGTTTACGCGGTAAATGTTCTTGGACGAATGTTTCTTGATGTTGGGCTCAACGACCGCGCTCTGCGGACTTTTGATCAAGTATTGCAGGAATTCGATCCTTACGATAAGTTTGCTTTGTTTGGAAAGGCTGAAGCCCTTGAAGCCATGGGGTCGTATGCTGATGCCAGTATTCTGTTGCAGAATGCCCGCAAGCATTTTGCCGGCGATGCGGCCATGGTTGAGAAAATTGACGGTCGTTTGAAGAAAATCAGAAAGTAGGGTTTGAAATTGCTTAAAAGATTCAATGTCTCGGTTCCGACCAGTTATGAAGAACAATTGCTTGGACTGGCCGAAAGATTCGGGGTTAATGTTTTTGCAAGTCCGGTTATTCGCGACACCGGAAAAGGCGAAACTGATTTTGAATACACCGGCGAAACGGTCGTTTCGTTTATCGTTTCTTCTGTTGAACAAAATCCGCAGCAGATTCAGGCAGAGCTCGATGCCTGGCTAAATGAAAACTCCCTCTCAGGCAACATTGATATCGAAGAATACAGCGATAACCAGGACTGGATGGCTGGTTTCCGTGAGCATTTCCAACCGATTCTCGTTGGAAATTCAATCGTGATAAGACCACCATGGGCAGAGCCCTTGTCCGAAGAGGCCAACGCTACAACCTTGCTTATCGACCCGGGTATGGCCTTTGGTACCGGCACTCATGAGACGACCAGGCTTTGCCTGGAGCTTCTTGAAAAAAAATCGCTGGCCGGTCAGTATTTTCTCGATCTTGGTGCCGGTAGTGGCATTCTTTCGTTCTATCTGATGAAACAGGGCGCAAGTGCTGGAGTAGCAATCGAAATCGAAGGGGCAGCCGTTGAAAACATGCGGAAAAATGCGGCTTTGAACGGCATTTCCGATCGTTTGAAAATGATTTGTGCCGACCTGGGAAAATACCAGCCTGAGTGGCCCGCCGACGGTATAGTTGCCAATATTACCTCGCCGGTCATTCTTGAATTTCTGCCGGTTTTCTCGCCATGGGTTAAAAAAGGCGGTTGGGGTGTGTTTTCCGGAGTTAATTCCACCAACGCCCCAGCGGTTAAAAAAGCTTTTGCTGAAAATGGCTGGACCGATCTTGAAGAAATTGTTGAAGGCGACTGGCACGGTTTCGCACTAATAAAAAGCTGAAGCTTAAAAAGACAAAAAAAAAGCCCCGAACTTGCGTTCGGGGTTTTTTTCTAACGGCTACTTGGAATTACTCTGTCTAAGGAGAGTGATGTAGCGGTTATAAGCTTCACGGTAATCAGTCAGAGCTTTCTGAGTGTCAGAGCGAAGCAGATTTGATCTGAGTTCTTCATCGGGATTTTCAGAACCACCGATGTTGGTAACCATGTTGATATACTTGTTGTAAGCCTTGATGTATTCAGCATGGGCATTCTTGAGAGCTGTAGAAGCATTTGCGGCGGGAGCGGGTTCAACAGTGCCTTCAGTAACCGGAGCTGCTGCTTCACCACTAACGGGCATTTCAGTTACAACCGGGTTTGAAGAAGTCTGTGGAATCTCGTTCGCTATTGGTGCGCCGACATCTGGACTGACAACTATCTCATTGTTAGGTGCAACGACTGGACCAGCTGCGGGCAGATTGCTGCCATTGCTGATAGTCTGACGATCGCGTTTGTATTTCTTATACAGGATATAACCGACAACTGCTGCGCCAACCAGGCAAAGAGCCGGGATGAACAGAGGACTGCCGATGATTCCGCCGATGAAACCGGCGATACCTGAGAATACGCTTCCGATCGCTCCGCCAATTGCGCCCAACGCGCCTGTAACAAAGCCACCTGCTGCGCTGAGTCCGCCCCAGATTGTAGCACCGATTCCGGCCAATCCGGCTCCGGCTCCGGCTCCGGCTGCTGTTGCGCCACCAGCAATTCCGGCAACACTTCCTGATGCAAATCCGATGGCACTGGCAATGTAGGGGGCGCCGAGAATGGCTCCGCCAACTGCAGCTACACCGGCAATCGCTGATTTAACAGGATTGTTCTTAACCGCGTCTTTGATCTTGGTGAACAGACCCGCATGGGCACTGGTACCAACTGCTGTTATCAGCATGACAACGGCCAAGGTTGTCGCCAGCATTCTTAGGAAACTGCGTTTCAACCTCATAATTTTCCTCCTTCAAGGATCTGGAAACATTTTTTTCCCTAGTTGATCCTTTCCTCCTTTCGAGATGAAATGTAATTAAGGGTAGGTAGGTAATTTCGATACCGGGTAAGTATCGGGTTTATAAAAGAAGCTCCGCTTCGGGTAAAAGCGGAGCTCCAGTTTCAATTGTACGAAAGATATACTTAAAAGTTTTTCTAGCGCTCTGATACTGGATTCCGTTTTTATTTTCAAAGAACCGGTTTTACATCTTGTTTTTGATTATAAGAATGGAATCCAAATGCGTCAAGGTACCGAAAATTATCTTGTCAGACCCATCTTGAGGCTAAGATTCATGCGGGTTTCGATTTTTTCTTTTTTGCCGCCGCCAAGATCGTTTTCCATGATCATAACCATATTAGAAGTAACTTCGTTCTGGACCATGATGCCTTTGTCATAGGCGAACCAGATCATGCCGTTGGCTTTAACATCGAGATTGATGCCACCAGAAGAACCCTGTGAGCTGGTAACTTCTGATTTGAGTTTGACGGTGTCCATGCCTGAAAGTTTTTCAAAACCCATAACAGTATATTTTACGTTCATGGGAATCGGCAGCTGAGGATTGGGCTTGATTGAAGAAGTCCATGAATCGCCAACGCCAACTGGCTTATTCGGGAATTTGATCTGCATCTGCTGCATGTTGCCCTGCTGATCCATACCGCTGGTAGAAATGATTTCACCATCTTTAGCCATTTTTACGTTGATGATCTGGCCGGTGTTGGGCAGCTGGGTCGGGGTGTTGTTAACGGTGATGGTACCGTCGAGAATGGTGGTAGCCATGTCGATGTTGCCGTCTTTGTCTACGCCGGTAACTTTCTGTTCAATGGTCATGGCTGTTTCGAGGTTTGTTCTCTGAGCCCTTTTGTAAGCAGTAACAATTGTGTTGCCGCGAATGTTCATTTTGTATTTGGCAGTTGTACCGGGGGCCGGTTTATACTCCAAAAGCACCTTTTCGGCGGCTGTAGCTGAAAAAGCTACTGAAACAAGAAGAAGAACGCTCAGAAAAATCGAAATTCGTTTTAACATAGTACCCAAGTCTCCTTTCGCGAATCCATGAAGGGTATCTTCAAGACTAAATTCATCAAGGTAATTCCATAGTAGCATGGAGAAGGACCTATCTGCCATGACATTAGCATAGGGATTCAGGGCTGTCAAGTTTTCAAATCCGGCAAATAAAAAAAAATCCAAGTTTTTTGTCTTACTTTGTAATTTCTAGCGTTTGGGTGCCTTTATTGAGCCTTTTTTCTCGCCTTTTGCAAGAGAAAAAAAGTTAAAATAATTTTTTACCGCTTTTTCATGATATAATGCAGAATAAATGCCACAGCAAAGGAACCTACCTTTGAGTCAGCGAAAAGAATTGGACCACAACTATTTCGAAGAGGTTTACTTC
>CAZTHA010000399.1:0-3862 GCA_964613435.1 uncultured bacterium | reverse complement strand
AACCCCGGAACTGTCGATATGCTCAAGCTTCTCCATATCGAGAATCACTTTTTGAATTCCTGAAAAATCAATACTTTTGATCTGCTGGTCAAACTCTTTCAAACTATGCAGATTTAGTATTCCAACCAGACTTACTGTGCCGATCGAGCCTTCACAATCCAGAACGACTTTCATAATCACACCTCTTACGCGGCAGCTTCAGGTAAAATATCGCGAGACCTGGCCAGCTTTGAATGATAAACGAAGCTTCGGCCGCCTGCCGCAATGACATCGCCATCAGTCAACACTCTATATCTAAAACGACAATTATTGACATGTATGATCTGTTTATCGTCAACTACCTCAAGAATATGAAGGCCATCTTTTTCAAAAATAACAAAAACATTTTCAGAAAGCCCATCGATACTCAAATCACATTCATCGGCTCCGCCGGCAACGAATTCAGCACTGTCGAGATAATAGCGATAAATCATGTAGCCACCAGCATCTTCGTCTAACCAGCTTTCCTTGAGGATTTCCCAGACAAGGGCGAGACATGAGCCAATTATGCCGCCGATAAAAAGAAAAGCCATCAGCCATTTATGTTCTATGAGTAAAAGGCGATCAACAAGAGTTCCGGCAATGATAAAGCCTGGCGTTAAGCCCATCAAAGCCCTGCAACCAATTTTTATGCTGTGATGCAGAATGGCGAAGCACACCGAAATGCTCAGCGACATGAAAATCCACCAGAAAAAGCGCAGCAGGCCCTGTGAAACCACCAGGTTATCGCGCAAGATCTCGGCAACGATAGCATAAATGACCGCAGCCAGCATATTTATCGCCAGGCCGACCGAAGTCGCCGAGATCCAGTAACCGCTCGCCTTGACCAGCCTTTTTTCACTTATCAACACCGGCAACGCAGAGACCAGGCCAATAAACATTCCAGAAAAAATCCCCGTCGCCAGCAGGCTGGTCTGGAAATTTTCCAATAGATCCCAGGCATTCCCAGCTGGGGTGATCAGCCAGGTGACCAACCCGGCAAAAAGCCCTGAGCAGACAACTTCGATGAAAAAAAGCCAGTTCAAGAGAACTCCCTGCTAAGAGAATTGCGGCAGGAAACCAGTCGCAACCAGACCTGCCGCAATTTTATCAAACTACTATTCGATCGTTTCTACCAGAGTCAGATCGCTGACGAAATAGATGCCATAGGCCTCTTCAACTTCATCTTTGGTAATGTCAACCTTATCATCTTCCAGGTAACGCTTACGATCTCTGATAATGTTGAGAATGTCGCGGGGATGAACCGCTCTCAAACCGCGCTTATCACGCTTGTAAAATTCGAGAACCTGCTGAATATTAGCTTCATTGAAGGTTAACCCGAGCTTTTCGCAGACCGAGCGCCAAATTTCGGTGTATTCTTCAACATTGGGATTGCGGACATTGATCTTATAGGGCAAGCGGCGCAAGAACGCGTCATCGACAATTTTCATCGGATCGAGGTTGGTGCTGAAAAGAACGATTTCGTCGGTAGGCACTTCCATGCGCTGGCCGCCAAGAACAAGGTAATCAACCCGATTTTCGAGCGGAATGATGAAACGATTGAAGATTTCTTCAACTTCACAACGTTGGCGACCAAGATCGTCGATCAGCAGAACGCCCCCGGTTGCCTTAACCTGAGGCGGTGCATCGAAACAACCGAATTTTTTGTTGAACTTAACTTCGAGATCTTCAAGAGTAAGTTCACCGCCGGCGGTTATCAGAGGCGGATGAATGGCGACCCATCTTTCATCGAGACCATCCATATCGATGTCTTCAATTGGGTGATGACAACTTGGGTCGAAAATTCTTACCAGCTGATTGCTCACTTCTACTGCGTAAGGCACGACCATGGGCGGCAAAAGCTTAACGACCGAGCTACACAGAAAAGTCTTACCATTGCCGGGGAAGCCGTAAACGAAGGCTGGCTTACGCGCACATACGGCCTGACCGATCTGAAAAAGAACGTCTTTATAGCCCAGGTGATGCGAGAATTTTTCCTGCATCAGGCGCTGGTTGATGGAAAAGCTCTTTTTACTTTCATCCAGAACCAGGCGGGTCACCCGAATATACTCATCAAAACTGACCGGAGCCGGGCCAATATACTGGTCGCGCTCAAGAATGTTTTTGGCACGTTCGGTTCCTTTGGGGTAAAGGCCATATTGATAATCGGAGCCCATGCCTGAACCGCCGACCATGCCGACGATTTCAGCCTTTTTCAGATCAGCGATAACCTGCTGAACGATTTCGGTATCTATTTTCAAAGTTTTGGCCAGCCGGCGCGGAATCTCTTTTCCGTGCACGTAAAGCTCTTTAACAATCAGATTGGTAATGATCTCCTCGTCTACCTTCAGCTCATAAAGGGCTTTTGCCTCTTTTGGAATAAGGTTTTTCAAATCAACGGCCATATCTATTTCTCCTTTGCCTGATTTCGTTTAAAGATTAACAGATTTCCACTCTCCCCTTCAACTTTTATTGCAATCCGCGCTGTCTCAGTTTATTCTTGTGGCAGACTTCTGGAACATTCAATTCTGGCGAGGTTTTTTTTTGATAACTGCAGTTTGCCTTTTAGCCGGCTATTCTTCACGCATGGGACAGCCCAAGCAACACATTGAACTCGGCAATAAAACCTTCATCGAGCGCATCGTTGCCAACCTGCATCAGAACACCGAATTTATTGGAAAAATAATCATGGTTGGTCAGGCCGGCGACTGTCGCAGCCAAAATCTGGCCGCGAAGTCCGACGCCTTATGGATCAGCAACCCCAACCCAGACGAAGGGCCTCTAAGCTCTATCAGACTTGCACTGTCTCACTTTGAACCCGATTCTGCCATGCTGATGTGGCCGGTAGACCACCCAATGGTCAGCCCGACAACAATAAGGGAGCTTTGCCGGCATCATTTTTTGCAGCCTGAAATGATCGTCGTACCTTCTATCGACAACCGTCGCGGCCATCCGACCATTTTCCCGGCAGGGTTATTGAATGAGTTTCTGCAGATTCCAGAGAATGAAGGAGCAAAAAAGCTTCTCATTAAGCATCCTGAAATGATTTTACATGTAGTTACCGATGATGTGTGGGTTCGAAAGAATCTGAACACACCACAGTTGCTTGAAGAAGCCCAAAACTGCCTGTCAGTTAAGCCTCAGCTCTGAGCGGGCTCGATAACCAACAAGGAAATGTCGTCGGCAAAACTCTCGTTTTCAGCCCATTTCTTCAGCTCGGCAACGACATAGGCAACCGCGTCTTCAACACTCATGGAAATGCTGCTGCGAATGAGGTCATAAAAGCGTGCTTCGCCAAAAAAATCCTGGCCGTGTCTTGCTTCGGTTATCCCATCAGAAAAAAGGATGACCCGGTAGCCTGGTTTAAGATCAACCGTAAGTTCTTGATATTCACCCTCTTCGCTCAAGCCCACCGGAATGTCGCCCTCTTCACAAACCTCGATTTCGCCATCCGGACTTTGCACCAGCAAAGGGGTGTGCCCGGCCCGGCAATAACGTAACTTGTTGCCTGAAGCATCCAATATTCCGTAAATCATGGTGAAATACTGATAGTTGTTTCTCTGCAGCATGAATTCCTGATTGAGCTCGCGCACGACCTGAGCAGGCGAACGCAAGGTGCCGTCAGCATGGCGCATTATGCTGTTCTGGCCTCCCCAGGCTGACAACATGCGGTGGGCACTGACCGCAAGCATTGCCGATTGAATGCCATGACCGGAAACATCGATGATGAAAAAACTCAGGCCATGTTCACCCACAGGAACAATATTCAACAGATCGCCGCCGATGGTTTCACAAGGCTCAAAATACCAGGAAAAGCGGAAACCGGGAATGACTGCTTGCGAAT
>CAZTHA010000398.1:0-3884 GCA_964613435.1 uncultured bacterium | reverse complement strand
TCTTGGCCTCCTTAAGGAATTTAACAGCTTCCCAAGGAATCGACCAATTAGAGTTAGCTTGCAATGGCCTTTTACATTTTCTGAACCTTAACTTGCAAAAATAGGGAATTTTCTTTGCAATTTTGAGGAGACCGATTTTGCAATTCCCGGTAATTCAATTATGCAACAAATATTTTGGCAATCAGAAACAAAGAAATTATTTACCTGGCATTTTTTGCGCCAGTTCGTTAATGACTCGATAAAGTTTCTGCTTTGAGCACAATGGCTGCGAGAACCATTACAAATCCGGCAGCCATTGCGCCAGAATGTGACGTATGCGCATTTAGCTGGCACAAGCAAATGCATTTCAAAGAGCGGCTCCAATTATTGCTTTCTTACCTCATTGACTGATATAATTTAGCTGAAAGAATAAAGTTTAGATTGGAACAACCAAATGCCCGTAATCAGCAGATTTCTTGGGATTGTTATCGCCATGTATTGGGATGATCACTCACCACCTCATTATTCATGCAAAATACGGTGGTTATGAGATCACAGTAAACATTCTTAACGGTGTTGTGGAAGGTAAATTTCCAAAAAGGGCATTGAACCATGTAATGGAATGGTATGAACTTCATCAGTCTGAACTTCTTGAAGACTGGAAACTTTGCGAACAAAAAGAAAATCCAAAGCCAATTGATCCTCTGGAGTAACGTTATGTTCCTACATATTGTCAAAGCCAGGTATTTAAATGATTACAAGGTTGAAGTTGCTTTTAACGATGGTAGGTCAGGTATCGTTGATCTAGCCAACGCTCTAAAAGGTCCAATGTTTGAACCTCTCAAAGATCTTGACTTGTTTTCTAGACTCAAAGTCGACGAAGATTTGGATACCATTGTTTGGCCTAATGGAGCTGATTTCGCACCAGAATTTATTTATTTTTTAACATTCAAAAATGACAAATCACTTAAAGAGCAATTTACTCGATGGGGTTATATTTCTTAAGATAGTATTAATTTGCTCTGAATAAGAAATATGGGGCTTGACTCTTATCTGAAAAGAATCTGGCCTAGCAATAAGACAATAATTTGGATTCCAATGAAAATTTTTAATTCGCGGACGAGCCGAACAACCAAAAATTTCACACGGAGCATGCCGGGAGCCCTTTATGCCGGTGAATCGAGTTGCTGTCAGTGCTTTGATGAATGGGGTTTAATCTGGTTTTTAACCTGAATTTTCGGGAAATGCCCGCTGATAAAACGGCCACCATGCCATTTTCAGGGGCTATGGTGGCCGAAAATCAAATCAAAAATAAATTTAAAATTTAGACAAGTCCTGCTTTTTTAAGTTCATCGCGAAGGATGCCGTATTCTACTTTCGAGCGATGACGCAAGTCCATCGGAATATCCGGGTGGAAAATCACCTGGTCGACCGGGATCTGGTTCTTGGTCATGACTCTGCGAATTTCCGCTTCCCGTTCAGCACAAAGTTTTTCATTCTTAATGTCTTTGTTGTCCTTGGGAGCAATGACACATACGGTTTTTTCACCGAGCTTCTCATCCGGAACTCCGAGATATGCCGCAAGTCTTGTATAGGATTGGCGCTTGAGAACCACTTCGGCCTGCACCGGGAACAGATACTGTCCATCACGCTCGATAACATTATGAATACGACCGACTATCCAGACGTTGCCTTTTTCATCGAGTCGGCCAAGATCGCCGGTGCGGTGCCAGACGATATCCTTATGGTCCCTGATCTTGGAGGTCTTGAAGGCTTCGGGATTGTTGTAGTAAGCACGGCAGACATGCTCACCTGCGACGAGCAATTCACCGACACTTCCCTGGGCGACTTCAAGTTCAGCCCACTGATCATCACTTGAAATGGTTATTGGGCCACGAACTATCTTGATGAATTTATATTGCAGGCCATCAGCGAAGTGGCCAACATTTACGCCGGCGTCGACAAGCTCCGGGTCATCCTCGCTGACGCTTCGCTGAGCGAGCATTTCTTTGCCGGTAATATGAGCCATGGGCTCGGCCTCGGTCGAACCATACATGACGACAAGCTCGGCGTTCGGCGCAATCTTGGTGAATTCTTCAACGACGTCGCGGGAAACTGCAGCTCCGCCGGCAGCAACGCGACGCAGGCCTGGCAAGGTAACGCCTTTTTCGAGACAATACTTGTTCAAACCATTTAGAAGCGAAGGATTCAGCGTTAGAGTTGTAAGATTTTCGCCCTTAATTTGCGTGTAAAGAACGTAAGGGTCATTGTCGGCCGGTTCAGCAACATTGATGGCGGGTAAAACCGTAGTAACACCGGCTGCAAGATTGTTCAGCGAAAAAATCGGGAAAACCGGCAGGTCCAAATCGCTCTTTTCATAGGGAAGAGTGGCATCGATAGCGTAGTGCTGTGCCGCCAGGAAACGATGCGAACGATCTGCTCCTTTTGGCGTTCCAGATGAGCCGGTGGTAAAAGTGATGAGGGCGGTATGTTCCTGCTCTACGGGAACAGGCTCAGCCGACTCGGGCGTTTGCAGGAGCTCTTCAAAGCGGGCAGTCCATTTCTTGGTGCAGGGGCCCATGTTGATCTTTATCGGTATTGCTTCGAGCGCTGGTTGCCCATTACCCATAGCAAAACCCCGTTCACCGGATAACCAGACTTTGGGTTTGCAGAGGTCGGCTACGTAACCGAGCTGGTCTGCCCGGGCGAATGAATCGAGAAAAATGCAGGTTGCGCCCAACATCTGAAAGGCAAACATGCCGGCATATAGCCAGGGGATCATCGGTACATAGACGAGCGCGCAATCGCCCTTTTTGACGCCGAGTTTCTGATAACCGGCGGCAACGTGAACTACCATGTCGTAGATGTCTTTGTAAGTGAAGTCATCGTGTGTGAGTGTTCTGGCAAAGGGATTGTAGTCAAACCATATCTTATTCTTGGTGTTGACCCATTTCATACAGATCCGGTCGGGATGTTTTTCGATGTGTTCCTGTAAAAAAGAGAAACAGTTGTTGCGCAGACTTTCTTTGCCGATGTCATACCCTATTTTTGGCAGTGCCATGTTTTTCTCCTTAACTTTCAATCCGGCCAATCCAGCTCGACCGAGGTTTAGATTATGGGATCACGAAAGATTCTCTCTTTCATGACCATTTTCACGATGGTTTAGGGTTTGATCTAATTAAAAGTTTATCTGAATTCATTGGCGAACCACCATGAATAGGAATCGCTCATCCAAACGAAGATATCACCGATACTGTTTTGGTGCAAGAGAACCTTTTTGAGCAAAATCAGGCACCCAGCTTTCGTTATTTAATAAACAAAAACCATCCCAGTGCATTTATTTCTGAACGGTTTTATAATAGAGTTATGCAAAAAGAACGAAATGGAATTGTCCTTCCGGGTTTTGTCGGTGTGCTTATTTTTATGGCGCTCCTGGCAGGAGTGATTTTTCTTTTAACCAAAACTATGGAATGGCTTACGACGGTTTTTACTACGCCGCAGTTGATTTTCGCCTTTGTCATGTTTGTGCCGGCTGCCTTTTTAATCAGATATTTAACCGCTGGTGCCATCGTATTCAATCTCAACGAGCTTGAGGCCATGGAGTCAGGAATTGCCATTTTTCTTTTCCTGTTTTTTGGCGTCGGATTTTTCATGATTTCCCAGATTTTCATGCCGGAGTCGATAAACGAAGCTTATGACAAGGGCGGATTTCTCAGCATCGTTATCGGCACATCATGCGGCTTGTTGATGATGGCATGCTTCAAATGGTTTTATAAAAAGTTAAAGGTTAAGAGCAAGCTGCGCGGAAATTTGGAAGGCTATCGACTGCCAAAATCCAAAGAGTGATTCTTTAAATTCTTCCAGAATGCCGATTTGCCTGACCTGGCAAAAACACTGAAGATTTG
>CAZTHA010000397.1:0-3890 GCA_964613435.1 uncultured bacterium | reverse complement strand
GGATAACCAATCTTGAATTGGTTAACGGCGATCTGCAGATAAGTGTTACTTTGCCCGGACTCATGGTCGGCACTGTCGGTGGCGGCACGCGCCTGCCGACGCAAAACCAGTGTCTGAAGATGATGAAATGTGCTGGTCCGGGTAAGGCGCATCGTTTTGCTGAGATTCTCGCCGCTGCGGTTCTCGCCGGAGAAATTTCGATTATTGGTGCCATGGCTGCCGATGAGTTTACCGACGCCCACGCAAAATACGGCCGATCAGGTGGTATGAAAGCCGGAGGAAAGTAGTATGAAACTTGTCTATGTAACCTCTGATGTTACCTATGTTCGTGACAATTACCTTTCGCTGCTGGAAAAGGTCACCCAGCCCGACCTGCTGCCCGCAGGCACTGAAATTGGTGCGGTAATTCTGCTGAAGATTCCAAACAAACTTTTGCTTAAAAACGTTATTGGCCTGCAGCTTCTCGGAGCTCCCGATGTCAGCTTTGCTCTGCTACGTAACATGCTCAAGGCCAGAATCAACGATCCCCGCGTTAAACTGCTCGAAGAAAGGGGCTTGCGCATTTTTCGTTGCTCCAGTGTTAACAAGCCTGAAGCTTTAAGTTTTCTGCAGAGTCTCGAACCTGATCTTATGGTTAATATGCGCACCCGCAACATTTATAAAAAAGCGGTGCTCGATCTGCCGAAAATCGGCTGTATCAACATTCATCATGGCCTTCTGCCCGAGAATCGCGGCACCATGTGTGATCTCTGGGCCTGGATCGAAGATCGACCGGTCGGCTTTACCATTCACTGGATGAACGAAAAGATCGATGACGGTGACATTGTCGAGCGTTGTGAAGTAGATACGACCGGATGTCGTTCTTATATCGACATACCTTATCGTTCGAGTCAGATCGAGGCTCAGTGTTTGCTGCGCAATATTGCCAGAATCGGCCGTGAGGGGCACTTTGTCGGCATTCCCAATCGCACCGACAATATCAACTACACGCGAACACCAGATTCAGCGATGATTCGTCAGGTGCGTCGCAGCGGCAAGCGTCTCTGAAAATACAAACCGGAGCTAAAATAAAAAATCGGAGAGAGAGGGATTCGAACCCTCGGTGGGCGTAACCCACAACGGTTTTCGAGACCGCCCCGTTCGACCACTCCGGCATCTCTCCAATATAGTCCGTTTTAGCGCAAAATCATCAATTTTGCAAGTATTTGCTATAATTTGACTGAATATTCATCTTTTGCAGTAGAGACTATGGTGCCCGAGCGCCAATCTTTCGCTTAATAGTAACAGGAGAAACCCAGTGTCAAATCTGCCATCTGTTAAAGTCTTGCTTACTGGTTTTGCCCCCTTTGCCGGTCATGATGCAAACCCTTCCTGGGAGGCTCTTGCCGCTCTGTCAGGCTCTTTGGCCAAGCTCGAGACAAGGACTTTGCTTCTGCCGGTCTCTTTTGCCAATGCTTTTGTTGAACTTGAAAAGGCAATAGAAGAATTTGCTCCAGATCTGGTGATTTGTGTCGGCCTGGCGGAAAAGCGTGATCAAATATCTCTGGAGCGTGTCGCCATCAATCTTGCTGATGCAAGAATTCCCGATAATGACGGCAATCAGCCGCTTGATTTGCCGATCGATTATTCGGCGCCCAATGCCTATTTCAGCAATTTACCCGTGAAGAAAATCATACAATCGCTTGAAATGGCGACGATTCCGGCCAAGGTTTCTGAAACCGCCGGCACATTTGTCTGCAATCAGGTCATGTTCAAGCTTTTGCATCTGATAGCGGTGAAAAGGCCTGCTTTAATGGGTGGGTTCGTTCATGTGCCATGCACGCCACAGATGCTTGGTTCATCGAGTGGTTTGTCTGGCTTGCCCCTGGAAAAAATCACCCTGGCGCTACGGATCATTGTCGAAACCTGCGCTGAGCATATCGTTTCCGGTAAATGGCGCGGCACTCGTCGGCAGATTGTGCCCTATAACCATGCCTGGCCTGAAGAGTATTCTCAGATAGAATCTGTTTTAAAAATTGCTTTGAAAGATCTGGCGCTACGCATCGATCATATTGGTTCGACGGCGGTGCCGGGCTTGTGTGCCAAGGATGTCATCGACCTGCAGATTACCGTTGCTTCTTTGAGTGAAGAAGTTGCGGCGGCCCTGACCGGACTGGGTTATTCCCGCGTTGGGCATATTTCCGGCGATCATGCACCGCCGGGCACTGATCTCTCACCCGAACACTGGCAGAAGTGGTTCTTTCGCCCCCCGCAAGGGCAGCGTGCCACCAACACCCACGTTCGCGTTGCCGGCCGAGCTAACCAGCGTTACCCCTTGTTGTTTCGCGATTATCTTCGCGCCCATCCGCAAACGGCTGCTGCCTATGGCCAGCTCAAGATGCGTCTCGCCGGCAATCTTGCCAACGCCGCCATGTATCCAGATGTCAAAGACCCGGCCGTCGATCTGATTTATTTCCCGGCCGAGAAGTGGGCCGCCGAGACCGGCTGGCAGGGCAATCTTGTCTGAGAGCTTGGTTTTCCGGAATTGTTCCTACTAAATAAATAATTGTTTAAACTATTGGCAGGCAAAATATTTTGTGATACTTTCTTAAAAAAGATAAAACGGGGACGTCTTAAATCAGGTTAGGTTTTAAGACAATTGGTCTGAATTGAGGAACGTATGGCGAACAAAAAAGAATGTCAGTTTATTGCCCATGTAAAAAGGGAGACTGATGATAAATGGGCAAAACCACACTCTTTGATTGAACACCTTAAAGAAACTTCGAGGTTGGCCAAAAAATTTGCAGAAGCTTTTTCTTCTGGTGTATTTGCAGAAATTCTTGGTTTAATGCATGATCTTGGCAAAGCTACTCTACTTTGGCAGGATTACATCCGCTGTAAAAGTGGATATGATGAATTTAATCCAGAGGCTCATCTTGAAGGCACCAGCAAAGGCAAAGTCGAACATTCAATTTTGGGGGCGAAATGGGCTGAAGGGAAATTTGGTAAAGCTCTAGGTCGATTTTTTGCTTATTGTATTGCCGGCCATCATGGAGGACTTTGTGATTATTTCTCTGAAGACCATCAAACCCGCCGAGCTTTGGAACTACGCATGCAGACGGCCACAATTGAAGGAGTCAACAAAGAATTTCTTGAATTGATAAATAGCAAAGCAATATTATCACCGCCGTTTAAATTTGCCGCAGAAAAGCCTTTATTGGCTTCTCTTTGGATTAGAATGCTATTTTCATGCCTTGTAGATGCTGATTTCCTGGACACAGAAAAATATATGGAACCGGAAAAGCATCAGGTAAGAGCAAATTTCTCTTCAATCGAAGAACTTGAAAGACGATTTGATTCTTTCATGGCTGAATTTGATAAAAATATTGAAAAATCAAAAGTTAATACGATCAGATCTAAAATTTTATCAGATTGTTTGACAGCATCGCAGTGTGAAAAAGGCATATTCAGCTTAACCGTCCCAACCGGGGGCGGAAAAACACTTTCCAGCCTCGGCTTTGCCTTAAAGCATGCGAAAAAACACAATCTTGAACGAGTTATTTACGTTATTCCCTACACAAGCATTATTGAACAGAATGCAGATGTCTTTAAAAGGGTTCTAGGCGCAGAAAATGTCGTTGAGCATCATTCTAATCTGGATACTGAAGATGTTTCAGCAAGAATGCGTCTGGCATCAGAAAACTGGGATGCCCCAGTCATTGTTACAACCTCAGTACAATTTTATGAATCATTGTTTTCTGCGAAGACCAGCCGTTGTCGCAAGTTGCATAATATTGTTAAGTCTGTGGTTATTCTTGATGAAGCTCAATTATTGCCCGTGGAGTTTCTTAGCCCGATCCTTCAAACCCTTCAGTTGCTGGTAGATCATTTTTGTGTTTCTTTAGTTGTTT
>CAZTHA010000396.1:0-3900 GCA_964613435.1 uncultured bacterium | reverse complement strand
AAAGTTTGCCAGCCTTGAGCTCAGCGGGTTTGAAGAGTACCTCGCCCGGGTCAACGAAGTGAAAAGCGTGCAATCTTACGTAGGAATAGCCGCACCAATAGATTTTAACGGCCTGGTAAGACATTACAACCTACGGCAAATGCCACATCAGGCCGACATTCGCATCAATCTTGCCGAAAAACACCGGCGAACCCAGCAAAGCCACGCGATTGCCCTGCGCCTGCGCAATGATTTAACTGCCATCGCCGGAAAATACGGTGCAGTGCTGAGCATCGTCGAAGTTCCCCCCGGCCCGCCGGTTTTCTCGACTTTGACCGTCGAAGTCTATGGTGATGCTGACAAGAGTTACGCTGAAATCCTGAAAGGTGCCGAATATCTTCAGCAGCAGCTCAAGGAAGAAGACGGGGTACATATCGCGCAGATCGACAACATGAACGAAGCGCCCCACAATCGCATCAGCTTCGTTCCAGACATAAAAAAGGCCGCCTTGCACGGGTTTTCAGCCACTTCAATTCAGCAACTGCTTATGCAAGCGCTGCGGGGTCGCGGTCTGGGCATCGCCCACATCGAGAATGAGCGAGAGGCGGTAATGATCAATCTGCGCCTGCCCCTCGATGAGCGCAACCAGCTCGAAACCCTCAGAAATCTCATGTTGCGCGACCGGGCCGGCAATCTAGTTCCCGTCGGCGAACTCGGCGAATTCAAAGTCGAGCCGGAAGAACAGATAATTCAACACAAGAATCTGCGACCGGTAGTTTTCGTAACCGCCGAATGCGTCGGGCGCCCTCCGGGAATGATCATTCTCGACATGTACCTGCGCCTGCAGAAGAACCCGCCGCCGGCCGGCATTCATTATGAATGGGCCGGAGAAGGAGAATGGGAAATCACCATTCGTGTCTTCAGAGATCTTGGCATAGCTTTCGGCATTGCCATGATCGGCATATACCTGTTGCTGGCCGTGCAGATGAACAATTTCGTCATGCCGCTGCTGGTAATGTCAGCGATTCCGCTGACGATCGTTGGCATTGCACCCGGCTTCTGGCTTCTCAATATTATTACCGCCGATGTTGTCGGTGGTTACCTCGACCCGGTTTTCTTCACAGCAACCGGTATGATCGGCATGATTGCACTCGGCGGCATCGTTATCAGAAACAGTGTCGTATTGATTGAATTCATCCAGGACTCGATCAAGCAAGGCATGCCGCTTGAACAGGCGATCAAGGAAAGCGGCGCAGTGCGCTTCAGACCAATCATTCTCACTGCTGCCACCACATTGCTTGGCGCCTGGCCGATCACTCTCGACCCGATCTTTTCCGGACTGGCCTGGTCACTGATATTTGGCCTGATTGCCAGCACATTTTTCACCCTGATTGTCGTTCCGACCATTTTCTACCACACCAATCGCAGTTCAGAGAAAGCTGCCCAGGAGGTAAAGTAATATGACCAGTACACCGAAAAAGAATTCTTATATTGGCCCAGTCGTTGGCGTCGCCGGACTTCTCCTAATAATGCTCTACCAGGGCGGAGCTTTCGCGACTAATCAGATCGAACCCGGTCTAAAACCACTTGCTGCGGTCTCATCCAGGGCAACCATGACCGTAGAAGCCAATTCTATTCCCGATTTCTACAAAGCAATCGGTACGGTAAGAAGTCGCGATGAAGTTGAAGTCGTGCCGCGAATCATAGCCCGCATCCTCGAAGTTAATGTTCGCAGCGGCGACAGCGTCAAAAAGGGCGATATACTTGCTACTCTCGACGCCAAAGATCTTTCAGCAATCGTATCACAAGGGCAGGAGCAGCTCAGGGCAGCCAGCGCCGGAATTTCAGCGGCTGAGCAGCAGGTTAAAGCTGCCCAGGCCGCTCTTGATCTCGCAACCAAAGAGATGAACCGCACCCGCGCCCTTTTTGAAAAAAATGCTGCCGCCAAAAGGGACTATGACATGGCTTTTGCCAATCTCAAGCAGGCTGAAGCTGGCCTACAGCAGGCCATGCAGCAAAAGCGCGTCGCCTCAGCCAACTACTCGGCTGCCGAACAAGGTATTAAACAAGCTGAAGCCGGGCTGGGCTATGCGACCATTATCAGTCCGATCGATGGAATTGTAGCTGAGCGCCTTGCCGATCCTGGTGATCTGGGCAATCCGGCCTCTTTGATACTCAGACTTTTCAATCCCGATAGCCTGATGCTTGAAGTCCCGATTCGTGAAGCGCTGGTCAGTGAAATTTCGATCGGCTCAACGATAAATTACGATGTTCCGGCATTAAATCGCAGTTACGAAGGCACAGTCAAGGAAATAGTGCCATCAGTAGACCCGCGCACAAGAACCTTTCTGGTGAAAATCTGCATTGAAAACTCCAAGGGTTTGATGCCAGGGATGTTTGGAACCATAAAGATGCCCCTAAAAACCGCTCGAGAACAGATTCTCGTCCCCGAATCAGCAATTATCAGGACTGGCCAATTGGAATCGATCATTGAAGTTACCGATGGAAAAGAGCTGAGAAGACAGGTAAGAACCATTCCTATCGAAAATGGCATGCGGGAGATTATTTCAGGATTAAAGGCTGGACAAACGATAGTTAAAAATGTTAAAAACTAGCAGTCAGTTTTTAACATTAGAAAATTGGAGGAGTATCATGAGCACACTTAAAGGTACCAAAACCGCCGAAAACCTTATGAAAGCTTTTGCTGGTGAATCTCAAGCCCGCAACCGCTACACATATTATGCTTCTGTAGCCAAAAAAGAAGGCTTTCTGCAGATTGCTGGCCTTTTTCTTGAAACTGCAGAAAATGAAAAGGAACATGCCAAGCTTTTCATGAAACAGCTGCTTAAATACGGCATGAACGAAGAAGTCGTCGTGATCAATGATGCCGGCTATCCGGTCGCTTTTGCCGACACCCTCAAGAATCTTGAGTATGCTGCTGAAGGCGAAAAAGAAGAATGGACAACTCTTTACTCCGGTTTTGCAGAAACTGCAGAACAGGAAGGCTTCAAAGACATCGCCGCCGTTTTCAGAAACGTCGCCAAGGTCGAAGAGCGCCATGAAGCACGCTATCGCAAGCTTGCCGAAAACGTCAAGAATCATACCGTCTTCAAAAAAGATGGCAAAGTTTTCTGGAAATGCAACAACTGCGGTCACATCATGGAAACTCTCGAAGCTCCGCCGAAATGCCCAGTTTGCGACCATGGCCGTGAACATTTTGAAGTATGGGTAGAAAATTATTGAGCTGATAAGCGATCAAAAGCCGCACTCTTATTGAGTGCGGCTTTTTTTTATTTATTCTGGTTTGTGGTAGAATTGAACCAGTGAAAAAAAATGATGCCAAAGAAAGCTTGATTCGCAAGTTCCCGCTCTTATCAGTGCTTGGAGCAATTTTATGTTTTCTCGTCGTTCCTCTGGTGTTACTCGATGTCGGCCTGAAACGAATGCTCAGTTTGCGCCATGATCAGGAAACCGCAGCAGTTTTCAAACAAATGGACAGCCGACTTGAGTTTTTGCTGCGCCACAGCGATGACCAGCACTATTTTCACGCAATTTTCAAAAGGGCTTTTAATCGGGCAACCGCAACAAAAAAGCCACTGGCCTCGATCGAAAAAAGTATTTCTCAACTTCGCAAGCGTTTCGGAAAACATCTGGAATTCATCGTTTGGGATCACAATGGGCAAAAAGTAGAAAGACTCAGCGATGAAAAAAGGTACCATTATATCGTCAGAAACCTTTACCTGATGTTTCAGGAAGTCGCCCAAAACTGCCTCAACAATTATCCTGGCTACCCGGAAACCTTGCCTATCGTCACCGACAAAGTCAATCTCTTTCGCAGCTATCTTGGTCGGTTCATGGTTCCTGCCCATCTGCGACTTCCTTTTCAGGCAGGCATTCAAGGCTCATGCATTCATGCCGACA
>CAZTHA010000395.1:0-3906 GCA_964613435.1 uncultured bacterium | reverse complement strand
TCGACAAAATTTTAATAAGCAAAAATCAAACGAGATCAATCGGAGAGGATCTCAACCAGAACTTCGGGCTCAAGACGGTATTCACTACCACGACCGCCAAGAAAACCATGGGCTAGAGCCAGGCGCAAAGTAAGCTGATTCCATTTCAATTTTTTGCCTGTACGAGTATCGGTCATATCGACATCGCCTTTTTCAAAAAGGCCATCATTCCAGGGACTGGGAATTTTGCCGCGGTCATCACGAACTTTTATCAGATAACGATTGTCAACCATCACTTCCTGTTCCATCAGGTCGCGACCACGTTCTGCTAGATCTGCCAGCTTTCCGCAAAACTCCTGCAGGTCTATGCCAAGGGTTTGCAGAGCAAGGTTGTCAGCGGCGATTATATCAGCAAGTTTTCGGTCGTCATCGCCAAGAAAGCCTTTCAAGGTAAGAACTCCAGGCTTCATTTTCTCCTGAATACGATCCATCTCAGGCGTTTGTTTCATAAATAACGATCCTTTCTCAAGAAAACTTGTCGTAAAAGATTCTTTCAACCGGCATGCCCTTGCCGGTCAAGACCTTCTCACAAGCTCCGATCATACCTGGGCTTCCGCAGAGATATGCTTCCATTTCCGCCAGGCTTTCGTAATTACTGGCAACAACATCGGTAATAAGGCCATTCGCGTAAGGATGCTCGGTTTTATCGTTGGAAAGAGCCGGAACAAATTTAAACCACTCATGCTCTTTTTCAATGGCCTTGAATTCTTCAACATAATAAAGATCGCGTTGAGAAACAGCGCCAAAAAAGAAAGTCGCCTTGCGATGACTGATATCGCGATCGATCATATCGAGGATGATACTGCGAATTGGCGCCAGGCCTGAACCGCCGGCAATACAAACAATTTCGCGATCGCTATCACGCAGAAAAAATTCGCCAAAAGCACCGATCAATCTGGCTTTTTGCCCTTCTTTAAGATGATTGAAAACATAGGTAGTTACCATACCGTTGGGAACATATCTGATAACAAGCTCGATCGCCTTGTTATCGGAAGGAGCAGAGCTGATCGAATAGGCTCTCGAAGTGCTTTCACGCACATCTTCATAGGGTTCGTTGAAAAGATTGACGAACTGTCCGGCCTTGAATTTGATCGTTTCTCCTTCCGGAAGCCTGAACCGCAACCCCTTGATATCATGGGTCAGATCAGTGATTTTTTCAACGACAGTATCAAACTCTTTGATTCTTAAAAGCTCTTCGGGAACTTCTATTTTTACATCATTTTTAACTTTGATCTGACATGAAAGCCGAACGCTGGTTTTCTTTTCTTCATCATTGAGGTAGGGAATCTCAGTTGGCAAAAGAGGTCCCGCGCCATCGAGCACACGGCATTTGCAGGTGCCGCAACTTCCTCTTCCGCCACAACCCGAAGGTAAAAACAGCTTCTGACTCGCCAAAGTTGAAAGCAGACTCGCGCCCCCCTCGACCTTGAAAGTCTTTTCGCCGGCGTTAACATCGATGGTACACTCTCCATAAGAGGCGAAAAAGTATTCGGCAACGAGCAAAAGAATGGTCAAAATCCCACTTAGAGCGCTTAAAACAAGCGTTGCAGTTATTATCTGATTCATTTAAACGCTCCTCAATTGATTTTTACGATGCCGGAAAACCCGATAAAAGCCATGGCGATTATTCCAGTAATGATAAGCGCGATTCCCGGCCCCTCGAGTTCGGGAATAACCTTGGATTTTTTTTCCATTTTGCTTCTGATGCCTGCCAGGGCGGCGATCGCCAGTGCCCAGCCAGTGCCGGAGCCTAGCCCATATGCGACAGACTGCACCAGCGTGTATTGCCGGATAACCAGAAAAAGCGCTGCGCCAAGAATGGCACAATTTACGGTTATCAGCGGCAGAAAAATGCCAAGAGTCAGATACAGGCCCGTGCTCAGTCGCTCGATTATCATTTCGATGATCTGCACAAATGCGGCTACGACAATGATGAAGGCGATATATTGAAGATATTCGAGACCATAGGGAACCAGCAGCTTGTAATATACGAGCCAGTTCAAGGGAGCGGTAAAGGTTGATACAAAGATGACCGCGCCGCCCAGACCTAGAGAACTCTTTAAGTCTTTCGACACCGCCAGAAACGAGCACATCCCCAAAAAGTTGGTCAAAAGAATGTTGTTTGTGGTTATCGCGGCAAAGAAAATTACAAATGGGTGAATGCTTTGAATATCCATTATTTTTTGCCTCCACTACCCTTGAGTGAACGGGCAATCCATATATAAGTGGCCAATCCAAAAAAACCACTCGGGGCAATGACCATCATGTTCCAGCGTGTCCAGTCAGCAGGCAGAACGGGAATGCCAAAGAAACTGCCCAGACCGAGAGGCTCGCGAACCATGGCTATGGGCAACAAGACCAGCGAATAGCCGATTCCCGCACCCAAACCATCCAGAATTGCATCAGTCGGCTTGTTGGCCATTGCATACCCTTCCGTTCTACCCATAACGATACAATTGGTTATGATCAAACCCACATAGGGGCCCAACTCATTGCTGATTTCGGGCAGATAAGCATCGAGAACAATTTTGATGACGATAACATAGGCGGCAATAATCAGCACCTGAATGATCATTCTAACTCGCCGGGGGATGACATTGCGCATCAATGAGACGGTAAAACACGACATGATCAGCGTAAAAACAAGGCCTAGACACATCACCAGCGTGTTCTTCACCAGATTGGTTACGGCCAAAGCTGAACAAATGCCAAGAATCTGACCAATAACCGGATTTTCGTCCCACAACATGCGCTTTAAAGCGGCAAAGCCTCTTACCGGTCCTCCACTCATTTCGCAGCCCCCCTTTCATTGATTTCAAGTATCTGGGCAATTGCACGATTGACGATTTTTTCGAGTGCACCTGTTGTTCCTGTTGCTCCGGTGATACCATCGATTTCGTCAGCACGAGAGGCACTGCCTTCAGCGACGAATTTAAGTCTGAGGCCATCACTGCGAACTTCGGCAAAGGGCTTGTCAACGAATCGAGCCTTGAATTCAGGTTCGCTTATGCGCCCGCCAAGACCAGGCGTTTCGCCGTGCTGAGTAAACTCGATGCCCTTCACGACTTTTTTAGAAATATCTACGGCAATGAAACCTTTTATTGCATCCCAGAAGCCCTGACCGGAAAAAGAACAAACCTGCAAACTGCCATCGCCGTCTTTCAGCTGAAAGCTTTCGATTGCCGTGTCTTTGAACAGGGAATTCTCGACTATTTTTTCGGTAAAAACTCCGGGAATCTGTTCTTCAGAAATACTCTGCGGGCCAAGCCCAAAGAGTCCAAGAATCACTTTTTGCCGGGCAATCAGCTTGTTGGCTGCGATTTTATCTGAAAGTGCGGCATTAACTCCGCTGACTAGAATTGCAAAAACAGCGGTGACGGCAACGGTAAAAATTACGGTGCGCAATTTTTCGTTCATGCCTTCTTCTCCTTCTGCTTTTTATCCCATGCGGTGAAACCTATGTCGATCAGCGGCCCGAAAGTATTGCCCAGAAGAATGGCAAACATAAATCCGGCATTGAATGCAGAAAGGCCGCGAATTATCGTCGCGAGAAACCCGATCAAAGAAGCATATACCCAGCGCGCCTTGTTGTTTACCGGTGCCGAAATCGGTTCAGTAACCATGAAGACGGCAGCAAAAAAGGTTCCGCCGGCTACGATGTTGATACCGAGACTCTGAAAAAGTGGAAAAGAATCGAGCCCGACACCCTTGAGAAAAAGCTTGGCCAGTAGCATACCAATGAAAGGCCCAATGAAAAGAGGAATGAAAATGACCTTCTGATAAAGCAACCAGCCCAGAGCAACGAGAATAAGAACCGTGCTCGTCTCGCCCAGGCTTCCGTTGATGTTTCCAATAAACAGACGACGT
>CAZTHA010000394.1:0-3918 GCA_964613435.1 uncultured bacterium | reverse complement strand
GCGTGAATATCACTTATAAATCACAAAATCTTGACCAACAAATCGGACCACCGCTTAATACCGCCGAACTTCATTGCAGGATGTTACGATGGAAAGCCGCGATTACTACTCCTCGGCAACGATAAGACTGTTATCGGTTCTTGTTCTGTTGCGTCTGTTCATGTCGATGTATCTCGACCTTACCCCGGACGAAGCCTATTACTGGGAACTATCGCGCCGCCTCGACTGGTCGTATTACGATCACCCGCCGATGGTTGCCTATGTAATCGCATTATTCCGTCTTTTCCTGGGTGAGACCCATCTGGCAATCAGGTTACCCTCTGTTTTGGGAAGCCTGGCCTGCAGCTGGCTGCTTTTTCAGACTGCTCGTGAATTTCTCGGTTCTGCCCGTACCGGTTTCCTTGCGGTAATTCTTTTCAATCTGACCCCTGCAGGCATGGCGCTTGCCTTCATCACCACTCCTGATACACCGCTGGCTTTCTTCTGGTGCCTCGGCATGTATGCCTTTCTTAAAGCGCTCAATGACGAAAGAGACTTCTGGTGGGTCATTACCGGCCTTTGCCTTGGCCTCGGCGCCTTAAGCAAATACAATATGATTTTTTTCGTTCCCGGCGTCGCCATAACCATTCTTGCCTTCAAAAAATATCGCTATCTGGTGACCACGCGAAGATACTGGCTGATGGTCGGCCTGGCTGCACTGGGAACCATTCCCGTTCTGTACTGGAACCATCTCAACGACTGGATATCCCTTAAATTCCAGTTTCACCATGGTTTAAAACCCAGTAATCGCAGTCTGATCAAAAATGTCGGCGATTTTCTCGGTGGGCAACTTGGAACCATCGGTCTGACCCTTTTCCCTGTCCTCTGGTTGGCAACGGTAAAGGCTGCCTCCCATGCCTGGCGCCGTCTTGTCGAAAACCGGTTTTTCCTGGCCTGGCTCGCCTTGCCAATGATGGCTTTTTTCGTTTATACCGGCGTCAAGTCTAAGGTTGAGGCTAACTGGCCCCAGATCGCCTACCTGTCAGCAATGCTGCTGGTGGCTGAATGGCTTAACAGCAGTCCCGACAATCGCCGTCGCAATTGGGTCATCGCGCCATCGGCTTTGCTCGCCCTGCTGGTGGTCGTTCAGAGCATGACGCTGATCATTCCGGTGCCACCGCGTTCAGACATTTCAACCCGCATGCATGGCTGGCGCAAAATGGGTGAATTGATCAAACGCGCCGATGCCGATACCGGCAGAAAAGCGGTGTTCGTCGGACAGGGTCCGCCTCTTGCTGCATTGATCGGATTCTATGGCGATATCCCTGCGGCGCGGGTCGCCGAGGTTCATGCCGGTGGCAACTTTCAGATCTGGTGGAAAGATCGTGAACTGCAGGCCGGCAGCGATGTGGTTTATATCGATGATGACAAATATTCGGAAGCAATGCACTTTGCCGCCAATTTCGCCGAGTCGGCCTCGCTGACTGTGCCAATATCTTTTGCCGGTCGCCATATTCGAAATATCAATCTGACGACCATGAACAATCTGCAGAAAAATTTAAAATTCAAATGAACAGGTAAATCCAATGCACCCAGATCTGATGCGTAAAATAGACGCCCTTGCCGGCCCGCCGCTCTGCTTTATTCTTTCTCTGCGTCGCGCTCTTCTTGAAAAAATCATGCCGCGCCGCCGCGGCCCATTGACCGAGGTCAGGCGCATGCTGTTCGTTAAACCCGCCGAAATGGGCAGTACCGTGCTGATGTATTCGATGCTCAAACGTGCCCGTGAACTCTGGCCAGGTGTTGAATTTCACTTTCTCGTCTTTGCCGAAAATACTGCCGCCGTTGAAATGCTCGGACTCGTGCCGCCCGAAAACGTCCATTGTCTGAAGACTGACAATTTTAAAACCTTTGCCGTAGATTGTCTCGCCAAGCTTTTTGAACTGCGCCGGCTGAAATTCGACGTCGCTATCGATCTTGAGTTTTTCTCGCGGGCTTCTGCCATTTTGACCGAACTGAGCGGCGCCAAATCGACCTGCGGCTTTGACCGTTTCACCATGGAAGGCTTGTACAAGGGCAGCTTTCTCTCGCATCCGGTGCAGTATAATCCGCATATTCACACCGCCCAGACCTTCTACAGCATGATTGAAGCCCTGCGCCAGCCCGCCGGCCAGATTCCCCTGGTTAAAGCTGCGGTTCCCCCGCTTGAAGAAATGGAACTGCCCCGCTTGCAGCCTGAAGAGGCCGAGCGAAAATCGGTGCGTGATCTCATGGCCCAGATAAATCCGCAGGCCGCACTTGCCAAAAAGCTGGTGATCATCAATGCCAATTCCAGCGAACTTGTACCGCTCAGACGCTGGCCCCTCGAAAATTTCATCGAACTCGGTCGGCAAATCTTGCAGAATCACGATTGTCGAATCGTTTTAACCGGGGTTCCCTCTGAACGCGAAGAATCCGAGAGGGTTGCAGCAGCTCTTGGCGAGGAAAACGTCATCAACCTGGTCGGAAAAACCAGTCTGCGTCAGTTATTGGTTCTTTACACTCTTTGTAACCTGATGGTAACCAATGACAGCGGTCCTTCGCATTTCGCTTCAATCACCGATCTGGCGGTGGTGACCCTTTTTGGCCCTGAAACCCCGGCCCTTTACGGAGCTCTCGGCAAAAATCGCCGCGCACTCAGCGCCGGCCTGGCCTGCTCGCCCTGCGTCAGCTCTTACAACCATCGGGCCACTTCCTGTAACGATAATCAGTGTATGAAACAGTTGAGCGTTGAAATGGTTTATGAGGCCTGCGATGCTCTAATAACCCGAGGAGGACAAAAATGACCAGTAAAGTTGCCGTTTTTATGGCTACCGGCTTCGAAGAAATGGAACTTACCATAACCGTAGATATTCTTCGTCGTGCTGAAATAGAGGTTAAAACCGTTTCTCTTGGCGATGATCTGACCCCGGTTACCGGTTCGCGAGGCATTAAAATGCTGCCCGACCAGACTTTGGCCGACGTCGACCTTACTCAACTGGATATGATCGTTTTACCAGGCGGGCTCGAAGGCACCAAAAATCTCGGCGAAAACAAACGGGTGCTTGAACTGGTCAAAGAAGCCCATCAGAGCGGAAAAATCGTTGCTGCTATCTGCGCTGCTCCGGCAGTTCTGGTTCGCGCCGGCATCGCCGCCGACCGCGAGCTCACCTCGCATCCTGCCGCGGCTTCGCACATGCAAGGCGTTAAATACAGCGAACAGCGGGTGGTAAAAGATGGCAAAATCATCACTTCACGGGCGGCCGGCACGACTTTCGAATTCGCTTTTGCCCTGATGCGCGAATTGCTCGATCAGGAAACGGTCGAGAAAGTGAATGCCGGGGTTCTGGCCCGCATTTGATCCAATATGAAAAGGGGTTTCTGCGGTTTGATCAGTGTGCCGGCGGCACGTCGTCAGCAGCCATGTATTTTTCGTTGAGAACCAGGTTGATATATTTGGCGTTGAGTGAGTCACCGATGTAATCATTCAATGTTTTTGCCGCAGAAACAAGGTTCTCGTGATTCGGAACCTTGACGTCTTTGCCGCAGAGCGAGCAGTAAAGGTCGCCTTCTTTTTCACTGATTACCACATGGCTGACTTTCATTACATTGCGGCAGTTGGCGCATTCAATCGTGAAATGAAATACAAGTTGATCAATTCTTTCGAGCATTGTCATAATCCTTTTTTCGAATTGGTTGCTATTTATACTCTTGAGCGCCGACAAAAGTCAAATTGCATTAATCCGCCTGCCCGTATTGAATTGATAGAGAAAATTGGAAATTTGTAGATTACTGTATTATAATGTCTTTCGTCGAACACAGTTTCGGCCAATTTACTGCATTCTCAACACAGGAGAAAGTTATTGTGAAAAGTTTTCGTCGTGAGCTCTGGTTCGAAGTTGACAGCCGTCGCGGTTTAAT
>CAZTHA010000393.1:0-3922 GCA_964613435.1 uncultured bacterium | reverse complement strand
CTTTGACCAGTAGGTTCATGATGCCGTTGTAATCAGAAGCGGTCTGCAACCTTACCTGCTTAACCCCAAGCTTCTTGGTTAGATATTCGAGAAACTTGTTATGTTTCTGGACCATTGCTGTTGGGTTGGTAAAAGGAATTCGTCCAAGTTTCAAAACCTGATTGGCATAAGGCGAGGCCGCACTGCTGCCTGCATTGCCCGGCGGGGTTTTTATGCTTGAATTTCCGGTGGTTGCCGGTGTTTTATCGGGTTTCTTTGGCTCTTCACCGCCACAACCGACAAATATGCTGGACATGGCCAAAGCCATGATAATGAACAACTTACTCAGTTTTTTCCCCATGCTGATTAATCTCCCGAGTTAGAACTGTACAACATGTATACCATAAATTAATTTTTTAAATCTACTTTTCTTTATTTTCTTTAATTGGCAGGTGAATTGAAAAGTCTATCCGATCAGGCTGTAACCTGGTCAAAACTTTCAAGGCTCCAAGGTCGTCGAGAAAATTAAGATTCGGAATTGGGGGAACCCCTTTGTCAGCCATTAAAGGCGATTGCAGAAGCTTTTGCAGCTGGAGGTTGAAGTCTTCGAAGCTAATGCGCCAATAGCGCTGAACGCCTTCTTCAACCGTCTCGCTGTCAATTTTTCCTTCGATCGCCTTTTGCAAAAATTCAATTTCTTCAAGCAGGTTCTGTTCTGAGGTCGCCAGGACGAGAAAACGATCGAAAAGGGCAGTGAAAACGCCATATTGAGGAAACATGAAATGACTGAGGCGAACGCCGGCCTGTTTTCCTTCAAGGTTTTTAATGAAAACGCCGGTTTGCATACACAGGGTTTTCAATTTGTCGAGATTGCCTTCAAGTTTTTTTACATCCGGAACCGGGGCAACGAATCTGATGTCGGGAACAGAGTTTTCACCATCCGGCTCAAGATTGATGTAGAGAATGCTCTCGCGAGCTCCATTGCTGAGAAGATCTTTTTCGAAATCAAGACCTGCAGAAGCAACCATTGAGATAACAGTCGCCGTTTGCGGGATATTTTGCAGCTCAGCCATGATCTGGGCGGGGTCTTCGATTGGGTGGGTCTGGGCGAAGACCATGAGTGAATCCGGGTTAATGAATTTGGCTATGCTCAATTTATGGCTGATTTTTGGGTTGGCCAGTTTCTTTTCAAGACTGCAGATTCTGAACTTGGCTTCGAACCCCTTATAAGACAAAACCGCTGCGCCAATAAGATAGTCGGATGATTCGAGCACTGGTAGCAGCTGATACTTGATTTTTTCGATCTGGTCCTGGGAAATGCGCTTATTTTCATGGTCATTTTCAATCAAGCTGTTGAGAAGCGAAATAATCGGCTCGCTTTCTGCGACCATGCGCATATAGAAGCACTTATCATCGAGCTTGATCTGGTCGAGAAGTGACTCTGCTTCTGAAGCATAGCGGTCGAGCAAAGCAGCCGCTTCCTTTTTTTGATCGGCCGAAAGATCTATGAATGGGCGCGGCCGAAGAAAGTCTTTTTCAGCTATTTTTTTTAGAGAAAACAAAGAGGCGGCTTGGAGCTGGGCTTTGTCTCCCGGCCAGTTTTTATTGATTTCTCTGCCGGCTCGTCGTAAGAATTCGATTGGTACATTTCCCGGTTCGCTGAGAAATTCGCCTCTGCGCTCGGCACTGAATGCTATTACCACAGTTTCATCCCGTACAGAAACCTTTTCAGCAGGGCAGATTGTTGAAATCAGGGCAAATAAAATACTGTAGATCAAAATTTTGGTGCCAGGATAAGCTTTCATAAAATCCCCCTGTGTTTGTATGAACTGTATTCTATCACAATTTGCCAATTCTCAAAACCCTGAGCTTGCGGCCAGTAAGGGCAGATGTAAAATGCTTTCAATTTTGGCCAACAATGGTTAAAATCAAAGTTAGAAGGTCAATATGCAAACAAATCGAAGAGGCTTCATACTTTACATTGTCGTTACAGTGCTGCTGGCACTGAGCATCCTTGCATTTGCCCTGAATAGCCTGAAAAGCGGCGCGGTAACTCAGTTGGCTCGAAACGTCGATCAGAACCGGCTCAGCCTGCTTGCTCAATCGGCCAATGCCGAAGTCATCGCCATGATTCGCAGCAATGCCAATTATGCGCCCGACAGCCAGATTTTTAAAAAACTGCGTTCGGTGTTCCCAACCTCTGCTTCGCCTGCGCCGTCAGTCGGAACTGCCATAACCCTTTTTTCAAACTTCGAACCGCAACAGACGCTCAAAATTGCCGACAGTGCCGGATATCGACTGGTCATAAAAAGTCGTGCGACCTTGACGCCCTACCGGGAAGCCCCAGCCAAGTCGGTCATGGCATTCAACGCCTATCTCGATGTTTATTCCCAGGCCTATCGCCGGGGGGCCGAAGAAAATGTCATTGAAGTTCATGAGCGCCGAGATGTTCGGTTGGTCGATCTCAGGCATCGCTTTGACCGTTACGCGGTTTTCGTAAAAAATTTCGGTCCCAGTTACAATCACCCGCATCGGCGAATTACCATTCAGGGTATTCCAGCCGATGGCCCCCATGTTTCCCATGCTTATTTCGGTTATCAGAATTATCCAGCCTGTAATGACAGTAGAAAGCACATCTGGATGGATCTGTGCTATGAGCCAGGCAAAAAAGAGTCGCAAAATTTTCCCAATTTCAATAAAATCACCGGGTTTTCCGGGGCAGCTGCTTTTACTGGAGCGGCTATGCCCAATTGTCTTTTCGAAAAACAGTCCTACGAATTCAAAGAGCTTAAAGGTATTACCGAAGACCAGTTTTTCCAGGTCAAGGCGGTTATCAAACTTTACGAAATTTTTGTAAATCAGGCTGCAGATGGTTGTCTTGGTAATACAACTCCCTCAAGTAAAACTCGCAATGATCTTAAAAATCTTTGTCGACAGGCGATGAATGCCGTTAACAGCAATGCCGCGGCCTGGGATGTCTGCAATGATTTTTACAGTAATTTTCGCATGGTCGGCAGCACACCGGATTATTCCAGATGTAACGGATTCATTCAGGTTCTTCGCACCTGCATCAAGAATTGGAAGTATGTTTACGGCTTTACTGACGCCAATTCAATCTGGAAACTGGAAAGTTTGAATCTGCCGAACCTGCCGCCTACACGAACCTGGGCCACTTCTCTTGCCCTTGGTGGCCTGGCCTCGCCGAGCCAGGACCTGCTGAACAAAGGTTCTTATTTCTACGAATACTTACAGGAATCAGGCGGCAAACCTTATAATCCTGAACGGGTTCGAGTTGGCAAGATGCCGCGTCTTTTTGGCGATGACGGCAAACAAAAGCTTTTCGTTGAAGGCCCGGTTTTCCTGCGCTTTTTCAAAGTTGGATTTCTGGATACTTTCAGCCAGCCAATGGAGTTCTTCAGAGGGACGAAAATTGTCGAGCCTGAGCCGGTGCCATTGCGCTTCACCAGGTATGATAAAGAAATCGCCCCCGGAAAAAAGACTTTCCTCAACACCCCATTGACCGAGGCGGTTCCGAGTGGCGGTGTTGTTCCTGAACACTACCTGATGAGTCGCGCAATTGACAATATTTCAGTAAATGCTTTGCAAGGCGATTCCCTGGCCATTTTCGACGGCAATGGCAATAATGTTACCACCAGCACGGTTCGTATCGGTGTGCCATCGACGGTTGAGCCTTTACAGCCTGATGGGGCAAATATCAAGGCAACGACTTTCGGCCGTTTAATCGATTTCAAGACGGTAAGCTGGAACTACCCCAATACTGCTGATTTCGTCAAACACCGTGTCGCGCTGCGCGAAGGCAAAAAGACCCTTTATCTCGACGGTTGTATCTATATTGAAGAAGGAGATCTAGACCTTTCAGATGTTAATCAGTATTACGGCAAGGGAATGATCTACATCGGTCGCGGTAACTGTTTTCTGAGTA
>CAZTHA010000392.1:0-3939 GCA_964613435.1 uncultured bacterium | reverse complement strand
TGACGCAATTCAGAGTGAAGTTCTGCAAAACCACACTGATGTATGTAGATTGCTTCCGGCAGCCTCTTACCAAAAGTCAGCTCTTTTACCAGTTTTAAATATTGCGCAAACTCCATTACCTAACCCCATCAGAAAAACCTTCAGGCCTCTTTGTTGCAATTGAATTATAACCCCTACCGCCCCGCTCCGCAAACTTTTGCGGGTAAAAGATGGACATCACTGGCCTAAGGGGATAAAATTCAGAACCACTCTAAATTTTGGCGGGAAGAAACTGATTATGAAAAGCAGAGCTGAAGAACTTATTAACTTGATCCACCATTCGGTTTTCAGATTGCGCGAAGAACTTAACCGGAAAAACTTTGTTAAAAGTTTTTCTACCTGCGATGCCGCATGCCTCAATTTTATCCGGGCCGCGGGGCAGATTGAAAAACTTGTTCATGACTTTCCCGAACTCAAGCAACCAGACTTTTTGCACAGCCTGGCTGAATTTAAAACCTCCCTGCTGCAGGCGGTTCCCGATGAAACCCCGATTAATCTTAAAAATCGCCTGCAGAGTTTCGTCGATGAAATAAACCGTTTTACCGCTATTGCCTCAGAAAAACTCGGGCACAAAGCCGGCACAACCACAAGCAAAAATCTTTCCGGGACAGGTCATCCTGCAATGGAACTGATCGTCCTGGGAGTCTCTTCATCAAACCATGCCCAGTGCCGTAGAACTCTCGACCAGACTAAAATTGCACTGAAAACCCCATTTGCCTACGAACTGATACCAGGCGAAACCATCGATGTAGTCCCGGCAAAAATCTGGACCTACAGCGGACGAACCAATGTTTCCGGTAAAATTGCCGGTAAAAGCTTCGATGTCCAGGCACTGCAACTGACCCCACTCAAACTCCACGAATACGGCACCTGGAACCCGCAGGATCACGAGTGGGCCGGCGATGAATACGATCTTTCCCAAAGCGATTGGGCAAAAGAAATCATTGCCGCCGGGATACGGCCCGTATTTGAAATGGAAGCCTTCATTCCCGGGCAGGACCTCGATGATATCGACTCCGACCCGATTTATGAGGCCGTCGAACTCTTTCATTCCGGCTACGAAAGAGCCGCACTGTCGAGCCTCAACAAAATGCTTGAACAAGATCTCAGATGTATCGATGCCCACGCCCATCTCGGCAGCTTCACTTTCGACACTGACCCGAAAATGGCCCTGAAACACTACGAAGTCGGCAAAGCGATCGCCGAGCTATCGCAAGACCCTCAAATCCTGGGAGTGCTGCCCTGGGGCCTTATCGATAACCGCCCATATCTGCGCTGCCTCCATGGTTATGGCCTCTGCCTCTGGCGCCTCGAACGCTTCGACGAAGCCGCAGCCGCCTTTAAAAAACTGCTCTGGCTCAATCCCAACGACAATCAGGGCGCACGCTTCCTTTACCCCGAAGCCAAAGCCCACAAACCCTGGCGCAGAATGTAAAACAAGTCTGGCGCCCTCTGGCCCGGCGCGACAGCTGAACTGAAAAGCAACAAACGACCCGGCTTGTTTATCTCCAGAAAGTATCGTATAATTATACTTACTGGAGAAAAAAATGTTCATCGACCACGCCGCGTTAATTGAAAAACTTAAAGACTACGCCTCTCCAAGGGCCAAAATTACGCGAATGCTCAAAGCCGGCGATCTGGTGAAAATTCGCCGCGGCATTTTCCTGCCTGGTAATGCGGAAAATTATTCCCGAAAAAGCCTTGCTGGAATAATCTACGGCCCTTCCTACATCTCTTTCGAAACCGCGCTCAGCTATCATGGCATGATCCCTGAAAGGGTCAACGTTATTACCTCAGCAACTTTCAACAAGAACAAAAACAAGCATTTTAAAACTCCAATTGGCGATTTTTTCTATTACTATCTGCCCTCGACTGTCTATCCATATTCTGTGGAATGCGCCAACGAGAATGGCATGAATTTTTTACTTGCAAGCCCGGAAAAAGCTCTGTGCGACCAGATCTATCGTTTGGGCAAAGCCGCCTGCGCCAGAGAACTAAAAGAATTGCTTGTAGAAAACTGGCGCATCGAGCCCGAAACCCTGCAAAAACTAGACCGCAAAACCATAAAATTCATCGCGCCTCTTTACCGCAGAAAGGTATTTACCGCTTTAATTGAGCTTATTGATGGAGGCCTTTTGTGAACAGCGCCATAAACAGCATGCTTGAAAAATACGCCTGCAAGACCATCGAAGAACACCGCAATGCCCTCAAGGAAATAGTGCAGGAAATCTCACTACTCGGCCTTTATCGTTGCGGCTTTTTTAACAAAGCCGCCTTTTACGGCGGTACGGCCCTGCGGATTTTTTATGGCCTGGACCGCTTCTCGGAAGACCTTGATTTCAGCTTGGTCGAAGCTGACCCCAACTTCAGGCTTAAAGACTTTCTCAAGCCCCTCGAAGACGAGTTGAGCTCTTTCGGCTTTGAGATGCAGGTTGAAGAGAAGCGCAAAAGCACCAGGTCAGCAATAAAATCTGCTTTTATTAAAGGCGACACCCAACTTCACCTGCTCAGAATTGCAGCGATCAAACCTCCGGTAAGTGGATTGAACCCTGACGAAAAACTGCGGGTTAAAATTGAAATTGATACCGACCCGCCAGGCAAAGCAAATTTTGAAATCAAGTATCAGCTTCTTCCCGTGCCTTTTTCAGTAAGACTTTTTGATGCCCCCTCTTTATTTGCGGGAAAAGTTCATGCCCTGCTTTGTCGCAGCTGGCAAAACCGGGTGAAAGGGCGTGATTTCTACGACTATGCCTGGTATCTTTCTCGCTCGATTCCCCTGAACATCCAGCATCTTCAGGCAAGACTTGATCAAACCGGACACTTGCCGAAAAAAAAGCTTGAACCAGAGATGCTGATCGAAATGCTCGACGAACGCTTCGACACAATTGATTTCGCTAAGGCAAAAGAAGACGTGAAAGCTTTCGTAAGCAATCAGGAAACATTAGAACTCTGGTCAGCAGATTTTTTCAGTCAGATCACCCGACAATACTTGCGCTGCTCAGAATAAAGGATTTGAAAAAGCAACAAACGACCCGGCTTGTTTATCTCCAGAAAGTATCGAATAATTATACTTACTGGAGACAATTTTTACTGCCGGAAACCTGGCCGACGCAACAGCTTTAGCGCCGAACAATTGCGAGCAGATGCAGCTCACGGCCCATAAGCTCGAGATGATCGGAAAACTGCCCCGGATTGAGTCGGCCACCTTGAGTTCCTGCCGGCCCCTCATACCAGTCGGGAGTCTGCAGTTCGAGCTTCTTTGCAGCCGTGGCAGCGCAGTCATAAAGCATTAATTCCGGAAGCATCTGCCAGAAACGATCCTGCTCTCGCGCTTCTTCCAGGAGGCTTGCGCGGCGAACCCTGAAAAAGTCGCGCAAACTCCGGCCATAACAGGTCATAGCATGAGCAGTTGGAGCTAGCAGCGCCAAAATTGACCCTAAAGCAAAACCAAAATATCTAAATGAGTTTTTGAAGAAAAAGCTGCCAGTTTCTTTGTAGCCACCTTCAATACCAACTACGGCCAGATAAATCAAAAAGCCCACACCAAGATAGCCTAAAAAATTGGCAAAACTGAAGGCACGCCCAAGTCGATACAAAGCGCCGAAATAAACGCCAACCAGCAGCAATCCCAGGCCGGCATAAGCATAAAACTCACCCGTGCCAACTGCATGACCGTCGACAAAAAACGAAAAACCACTGCCGAGCATGAAAAGTGAAGCCAGACAAATGAACAACTCAAGCAGAGTTAAACGATGATAGGTCGCCTGGGTGCGCCCCAAAGACCGAGCCTGGCTCTCACCAATTTCTTTGAGCAACAGCGAAAATTTCGTTGACAGCTCACTGGCAAAAGCATTAAGCCTGGTCACCTGTGAACTGTCCTGCAGACGCGCCAGCTTCTCA
>CAZTHA010000391.1:0-3943 GCA_964613435.1 uncultured bacterium | reverse complement strand
TGTGCTTAATAAAAATCAACAAAAAAGTGAGGTAGGATTGGCATGTGGCAGATTCTGTTGGGCATTGTTGCAGCCTTTTTTATTGGTATGATTGGATACTTTTTTTATGACAAAAGACGCAACAAAAAACTCAGGGAACACCTTGCCAAAAAGGTTGTCTTCAAAGAGTAAATCAAGCGTTTTAAACGCTTTTGGGTTCAAAAATGAAGCTGTTCAAAAGGTTTCTGTTAATTTACTACTCATAGACTTCTACTTTTGGGTATCTAATTATGATGCCTTTGTAACTGTACCCAGCTGAGTAAATTTTGGAGATGGTTCCCTTGTTGTTTTCGTTCCCTGGAATTGTTCTGACACAATCATGCTGATCGGGGGAAAACACTGCCCCGACAGGTCGTTCTTCCTTCAATCCTGACTTATCGAGACAATCCAGGAACTGAAAAGCGAATAATTCAATACCAGCTTTAGTTTCAGAATTATCACCCTTGCCGATCTGTTCCATGGCAGCATTTAATGTGTCTAGAACTGGTAAAATGCTTCCAAACAATTCTCTTTTTCCATTATCTTTAGCATTTAAGATTTCTTTTTGAGTTCGCTTGATTAAGTTTTAATAATCCGCCAAAGCTCTTAAATACTTATTTTTGTATTCACACTCATGAACTTCTTCCAATTTTATTCCTCCACAAATATCTTGTTCTGAAAAAATACCTTTGAATTTTGAGATTGGGAATAGCTTTTGCCTTTGTTAATAAGCCCATCATGCCCCTTCAATTTTTCACATAGAAATATATTTCATATTTCCGGCAAGATTAGACGGATAAACCTTTCATCCATTCTGGTCAGAGGAATTTATTTTGCGAAATTTTCAAGTAGTTGTTTTAGCAGCTACATTTGTTTGGCCAAATCTTCAGATTGAGCTTTCTCGATTTCATCTGCAAGGGAGCTTAAAGACTGAGCAAATGGATGCAGACCAAAAGAGCGCAAAACCTTTTTCAAGCGTTTAACAAGGCCCTTTAATTCAATTTCTTTGCTTTTGTCATCCACCAAAAGAGGTATTTTTTCAGACAGAGTTTTCAATTCAAAAACAACTTTTTCTTCAGGCTCAAGCTTGTTACCAATTTTAATATAACCGGTATAACCATTTTTTTGCTCAAAAAGAGCATAAGCGCTATCACAAAGCTTTATGGATTCATCTTTTTCTGCGGCTTCTGGCTCTTCTTTCAGTGCAACAAAGTACGTGTTGAAATAACCAAATGGCTCAGACCTGCCAACAACCTGAATCATTGTTGAAATTCCAGGAGTGCAAACCAGATGTGACACATCTGTAACTACAACCTGGCCAACCATACCCTGAAGAATGACATGGTCCGGAGCAATTAACGCATCAACTTTAAACTTTACCCAGTCTCCGGGGCGCAATTCTGAATAACGACTCTCATCCTGTGCGACTGAAGTTGAATCCTGATCTGGGTCATTTTCAGCTAAAACCAGTTTTCCAATCTCTCGCAACGCATGATTTCCATCTTCGATATTTATTTCAAGCAACTCACACCAGATTTTCAACATTTCAACTTCGGGATCGACAAGTTTACCGTCGGCGTAGGCACCTGCACAAAGAATCTCGAAAAGCTTATAGCGATCATAGAAATTGAGGCTATTCCTGATAAGCTTTACCTCATTGCCTGCGATCGCCAACAAACGATCTCTATAATCTGGGATTTCTATTATTTCAGCAATTTTTTCTGCTGGTATTTTCCACTTTTCTTGAAGCCAGTCTTTTTCGCGACGACAAAAATCATCATCTATGGCCATCATTGAAATTAGTGCACATTCAAGGAAATTATCTATATGGGTCTTAATATCAGAAACTTCTAAAGAAGAAATATCTGGTTCCACAAGATCAAGCAAATGATCGATTCTTTTTTCAAGCTCGATTGCCGGGATCTCAAAATTCTCACTCCCAAAAGCAGCAGCAAAAATTTCAGATTGCTCGAAAATTTTTAAGGCCTTGACTCGCAATGGTGTAATTGGATGAGTCAGGCCCTGATTCTCAATTTTTAGAAGATCAATATTTTGTTGAATAGTCTCAATTTGCCTTTCATAAGCATCGGGATCAAATTTGACCCAACGATCTGACAAGCCAGAAACAAGCTTGAACAACGCAGAGCCAGCAACATTAAAATCCTGACAGGCAAGAAGTCCAACACGGTCGGCAGAAATTTCCATATGACGACCTAAATTTCGTAACTTAACGTTTTCAAGAAAAGAAAAATTTCTATCTTCAAAATCCCCCGGCGGAATTTCTGCATGATCAAGGATTGCATGGCCTATTTCATGGCCAATTGCAAACATCAGTTCCTTTTCAGAAAGCAATTCAATTAATGCCGAATGAATGCCAAGAACTAGACGACCAGACTTTCTTGCAGCAACGCAAAACGCATTCAATGTTGAACTGCTTACAATGTAAACATCTACTTCCTGTACCAGGCGCAAATTCGACATTACTCTTTTGATTAAACGATACAATCCTGGTGTAATAATGCGATCAACATGATAAGCTGAAGTTAATAGAGAAAGACGAGCTTCTCTGCGAGCAGCATCAATATGTTCAAACCAGCCTTTGACACGGTCGAGAAAATATTCATCCTCACGCATCTTTAACCAACTGTTAACCTCTTCCTGACATCGAACCCCACTGAGTTCAAATTCAGGATCAATACGACGCCAGCCTTCTTCGTCTTTCTGGGCAACAGAGCTTTTCCTTGATGAAACAGGTTTTCCTGAACTCCAGGGCGATGAACTTGCATATCCCATCTTACCCTGCAAATCTTTAAAAAGAGAAAACAGTCGATCAAAATTATCCATAAGATCCTCCAATTTTTTGCTAATTTTACCCCGAAACTTTGTTCATGTAAATTTTCCTTGGATAACTATCACAAAAGCTCATTGTTCTGTTTTCAATAAATTGGGCTTTATAAGCTCTCTGATCGATGCTGATCCTTTATCACAACTTCGCAAATTAGCGAAGATATCCATATTGCTGTGTTAAAACCGTAGGCTTTTGGGCTATCCAAAACTATTTGTGACAGGGGCAGCTTCGGGTTCAGAGTTTTTAAATGAGGTTTTTAAGCTTTTTTTTGGTCAAGTTTTTACATTTGTATTGTTGTATGGAGTCGTATGGCTAGGCTTTTTGTCAAAAAGACTACAACCTGATAACCGTTCGAAGATCCGTCAATCCCCCGAGCAAATACTTATTGCAGCTACTTCCCCCGACATGCTGAAAAATCTTTTCCACAGATAGTCATGACGGAACTGATTTCTGCAGGAAGTTGCTTTCTTGCGTTCTCCATGGCCGCAGTAATCGCGATTTCGCATTCACTTTCACCAAGGGATATTTGGCTCTGGTTCGTGCATGTCGCCTGAAAAACACCACCGGCAACACATGCAATTGTATCGGTATCGCCGCCTATAGTCATGGCCTTGGTAAACATTTCCGCAGTGTTGCCTGAAGAAAGTGCGCACCAGAGGGCTTGAGGAACCGAACCCTGACAGGTCGCATCGAATGACCTGGTAAGAAGCTCTTCGTAATCAAGGTTCAGGTTGTAGTCGAATTTTCTTTCGATCTCACCGCAGATGGAGTTCCGGCTCATTGTCGGATTTTCGAGGGCTGTCTTGATGGCATAAACCACAGCCTGTGCTCCTCTGACGGCTTCAGGATGTTTGTGGGTCTGAAGCGTCAGTTTCTCAACAAGTTCCATGGTAGCAGCCATCGAATATCCGGCTGACACTCCCAGAGCAGAGATTCTCATGGCGGCTCCGTTGCCGCAACTAGGCGGATTTGGCTCGATTCCGTTGTTCATAAGATGAAAAAACTTGGGTCCATATCCGATGTTGGGCGTCAGATCGAAAAAGCGCTTGAGATATGCGAAGTAATCAGCAATATCAG
>CAZTHA010000390.1:0-3964 GCA_964613435.1 uncultured bacterium | reverse complement strand
CGAGACATCCACCCGGGCAGGCCATGAATTCGATGAAATGACATTCACTGAATTTGCCGCCGGCTTTGATATCTTCCATAACTTTTTTGGCGTTGGCAGTTCCGTGAGCAACTGCAACTTTAAGAGTAGCATCTTTGAGGAAGCTGAAATCCTTGAGTCCGCCGAGGGCCTTGCTGAGAATGGCAGGAACCGGGCCAGTAGCCGGAACTTTGATTTCCATGTATTTTACGCCTTCGAAACCACGAACCGGGATGATATCAAGATTTTCAAAGATGTTTTCGGTCTTGATGCCGGTAACGAGTTCGACAGCCGATCTGAGAGCTGCTTCCATAACACCGCCGGTTGCGCCGAAAATCAACCCGGCTCCGGTGGCTTCGCCGATTGGATCGTCGAAATCGGTTTTGGGCAGATTGGGCAGATCGATGCCGGCTTCCTGGATCATGGCTGCGAGTTCACGGCTGGTCAAACCGTAGTCGACATCTTTGTAACCGCTGTCCTGCATTTCCGGGCGATTGCATTCGAACTTTTTGGCGCTGCAGGGCATGAGAGCAACGGTAACGATATCCTTGGGATCGATGCCGGCACTCTGGGCATACCAGGTTTTGATAACTGAACCGAACATCTGTTGCGGGCTTTTGCAGCTTGACAGATTGTCGGTGTATTCAGGATAGAAATGTTCGAGGAATTTAACCCAACCCGGTGAACATGAGGTGAACTGGGGCAGGGCAACCTGTTCTTTATCGACCAGAGCTTTTTTAAGTCTGATCAACAACTCGGTTGCTTCTTCCATGATGGTGAGATCGGCGGTGAAGTTGGTGTCGAAAACCTTGTCAAAGCCGCAGCGTTTCATGGCGGTATTCAATTCACGAGTTACCGAGGTGCCTGCCGGCAGGCCGAAGCATTCGCCGATGGCGGCTCGTGGGCTTGGAGCAGTCTGAATTACTACGTGTTTGGTCGGATCATCGATGGCCGCCCAGATTTCATCGGAGGGGTCATTGGCTCTAAGAGCGCCAACCGGGCAGCGGTTGATGCACTGTCCGCAGTTGATGCAGATTACATCGCCCAACGGCATATCGTCGAAGGTGGCGATGTCAAGATCCGGACCGCGGTTAACGGCTTCGAGAACGCCGACTTCCTGCAGGTCGATACAGGTTCTTACGCAGCGACGGCAATGAATACATTTGTTCATGTCGCGAACAACACTGTAGCTTGATTTGTCGATTTCATGGTGGGGTTCGGTATCATGGCCGAAACGATAGAAATCAACGCCGTATTCTTTGGCAAGAGACTGAAGTTCGCAGTTGTTGTTGCGGAAACAAGAATAGCATTCACCGACGTGATGTTTGAGCATCAGATCAAGATTGTGGCGGCGTGCTTTTCTTACTTTAGACGAATAGGTTTTGATATTCATCGGACTGGTTATTGGGAAAGCGCAGGCAGCCTGAAGAGTTCTCTGGCCTTCAACTTCAACGACGCAGATGCGGCAGACGCCGGCAACTTTGAGGTCTTCGTGATGGCAAAGAGTTGGGATTTTTATGTTGAGTTTTTTGGCGGCATCAAGAATGGTGGTTCCAAAGGGAACTTTGATTTCGTTGCCATCAATGGTTACAGCAACCATGGCACCGAGTTCATTTTCATTCTTGGCAACTTCAACGGCATTGGCGACCGAACTGGCGGGAGCGCGATCTGCACCGATTTTGGGGTTATTATTGTTCTTTTCCATTGTTTCTACTCCCTTGATTAGTATCTGTCACTGAAAATTTCAGATCGGAAATGCTTCATGATCGACAGGAAAGCATTTGGAGCGCTCTGACCCAGGCCACATTTGCTGGAAAGCTGCATGGTTTCGCCCAGAGATTCAAGTTCGCGCAGATATTTAATAGAGCAGGTTCCCTCAGCCATCATGTCGAGACCTTCGAGGAGGGTTTCGGTGCCGAGGCGACAGGGAGTGCACTGACCGCATGATTCTTCACAGAAGAATTCCATGAAGTTGATGGCGACTTCAAGCATGTCGCGATGCGGGCCAAAAACAATGATTGAACCGCCGGTGGAAACGTCTTCATAAGCGATGGTGCGGCCAAATTCACTTCTGGGAACACAATAGCCGGAAGCTCCGCCAACCTGAACCGCTTTGGCATCTTCGCCGCCAACTTCTTTAAGAAGTTGCTCAACGGTAATGCCCATCTGAAATTCAAAAACACCGGGTTTATCGCAATCACCAGAGACGCTGAAAAGTTTGGTGCCGGTAGATTTTTCTGTGCCGTAGCCTTTAAACCATTTGGCGCCTTTTTCCACTACATGCAGAGCAGTGATGAAGGTTTCGACATTATTAACCGAAGTCGGGCAGCCAAGGTAACCGACAGTTACCGGGAAAGGCGGGCGATTGCGGGGCTCGCCGCGCTGACCTTCGAGGCTTTCAATCAGTGCGGTTTCTTCGCCGCAGATGTATGCGCCTGAACCCATGTGGACGTGAAGGTCAAAATCGAAGCCTTTTTTGCCAAGAATGTCTTTGCCGAGAATATTTTTAGCCTTCATCTTTTCGATGGTGGCTTCGAGATCTTTGCGCAGATAAGTGTATTCAGCTCTGAGATAGATGATACCTTCTTTGGCGCCGATTGCAAAAGCGCCAAGAACCATACCGCCGATAAGCTGTTCAGCATAATCGGTAAGCAGAACGCGGTCTTTAAAAGTTCCAGGTTCGCCTTCGTCAGCATTACAAATCACGAATTTGCGTTCGCCCTGAGCTGCAGCGGCAAGATTCCATTTGATTCCAGTCGGAAAACCTGCTCCACCACGTCCCTTCAAGCCAGAGTCACGCAATTCGCCGATAATGTCGGGTCTTGCTTTCTGAAGAGCATTCTTCAGCGCTTTTTCTACATCGAGATCTGAAAAAATAATCAAATTTTTGCTTGACTTGTTCATTAGTGGTCTCCTTGAGTTACATGGGCGCCAAAGCGTGATCTGCAGCCTTCGATAATATCGATAACTTTTTCAGGGGTTACTTTGGTGTGAACTTCGTCGTTGACCAGCATTGCCGGTCCCTGGTCACACATGCCCAGGCAGTTGGTGAATTCAAGGGTGAACATACCATCGGCGGTAGTTTCACCAAATTCGATGTCCAGTTCGTTTTCGAGCTGGCGGGCCACTGCTTCTTTACCGGCCATATCACAGCTTACGGTGCGGCAAAGACGAATGATAAACTTGCCCTTCTTTTCAGTTGAAAGGAAAGAATAGAAGCTGACAACGCCTTGAACTTCAACCGGGTGAATTTTGAAAGCGCTGGCGATATCCTGCATAGCTTCAGGAGAAATGTGGCGAGCAACGTTCTGCACATGCTGCAGAACAGGAATCAGGCCACTGCGATGAAAATTATGTTCTTCAGCCATCTTGATGATTTCTGATCTAAGTTGTTCTCTTTCAGAGGCTAACATTGAGTGGGCTCCTTTACTTGATGTATTTCTTTACGGCTTCGAGAAGTTTTTCTTTGGCTACGGGTTTTTCAAAAAATTCATTAACCGGAACCATTTCGTCGTCTTTGTCGAATTTCATGCCGGTTACTTTGGAAACCGAAGTCAGCATGATTATCGGGACGTTGTTCTTCTCTCTTCTAATTTTCTGAGCCATTGCGAAACCATCATCAGGCTCCACCATCATTACGTCCAGAATCAAAAGATCTGGTTTTTCTTTAGTAAGAAGTTCATAACCCTCATCCGGGTTATAGCCAACCAGAATCTGGTAGCCTTCTTTTTCGAGCAACATTTTGTTGATTTCGACAAAATCTCTGTCGTCATCAACCAGAAGAATCTTTGCCATGATTTCACCCCTAATAAAATGTGATTTTTAGCACAAACAAAATACGTAGGGGTAAAATAGCAAAAGAAAATGATTTTGTCACCTACTTTAAGAAAATTTTCACTAAGTACGGCGGCAAAATCTGGCAAAACCTGTAATGACATTGGCTTTG
>CAZTHA010000389.1:0-3967 GCA_964613435.1 uncultured bacterium | reverse complement strand
TTTGAAAATTGCCGATATTGGCTGTGGCACCGGAGCTTCCACTCTATTGCTGGCAAGGCTTTTAAATGCTCAAATAACTGCCGTAGAATTTCTTGATGTCCTTGAAGGCAGAGCAAAAGCGGCAGGAATCGTCGATAAAATTTCAACTCTTTCAACCTCTATGGATGATTTGCCCTTTGAAAATGATCAATTCGACATTATATGGTCTGAAGGAGCAATATACAATATTGGCTTCAAAAGCGGAATAGAATACTGGAAGCAATTTCTCAAGCCCGGCGGTGTTCTTGTCGTGAGCGAAATAACCTGGTTAACAGAGTCTCGACCAGAAGAACTGCAAAAACACTGGGATACAGAGTATCCGGAAGTTGATCTGGCCTCGGCAAAAATAGCCATCCTTGAAAAGAGTGGCTTCTCGCCGGTAGGCTACTTCTTTTTGCCCGAATATTGCTGGTTTGAAAACTATTATCAACCGATTCAAAATAGCCTTGAAGATTTTTTAAAACGCAACGACCACAGCGAAGAGGCAAAGGTTATTGCAGAAGCTGAAAAAGTCGAAATCAAACTCTTTGAAAAATACAAAGACTATTTCAGCTACGGAGTTTATGTTGCTAAAAAGATAAAAAGCTAAATTTCAAATCAAACTCAGGTGGTGGAAGTCTGTGGGCTTCCTGAATCAAATTTTGAACAGGCCAGCAAAAACCATTTTCTTAATCCTGTGAAGCAGTTTTGAAAATGGTGACACGAAAAATATCCGGCCATGGGTTCCCGACTGGTTATTGATGAATAATTATTGCCCGAAAGAATGCCGTTAAAACTATTTGTGTGACCTTTGCGCCTCGATGTCGGTATAAAATTCCTGGCGGGTAACTTTTTTTATGGGTTCAGAAATGAAGCCCTTTTTCTTGAGTAATTTGGCCAGTCTGAGGGGCATGGTGGTTTTAAGATTGTAAAATACTCCGGGAATTCTCCAGAGTTTAATCTGTTTATCCTGGCTAACCACGCGGTTGAGCAATACTACCAGATTGTTGGTGCAGTTGTTGCGAATTGTATGGTAAAACTCACCGGACCGGTTTACACATGCCTGTTTAACCGTCTCAACCAGAAGAGCCTTTGTCTGCTCAGCCGTCAACTTCATCGGATAGATAAAAAGCTCGGTATCAGAACTCTTGTTAAAATTAACATTTAAATTTGCGTAGTTATCCCAGGTAGTGAGAAGCCAGACGATATTGAAGGACTTCTTCATCGTTTTTATCAGACCGTAAGACTGACCGATTTTTTTGTGGGCTTCAATGCTCAATGCCAAAGAATGAGCTTCTTTACCATCTTCAGCGACCATGCCACCATCGGCAAAAGTGAAAACGTAAAGACTGTGTGCAGCAATGAATTTCGGTGCAAATGGCTTGAGAACGAAATAAGCATTTAATACCTTATCAGGATTAATGGTCGCGATTTCCCAGCCATGATTTGCTTTTCTTTCTTTGGAAGAGGGGTCCTGCTCAATTTTCCAGCGAATGTTGCTCACTTTGAGCTTTCCTTCCCTTTCTTCTACCAGTGAGGGAGCTTTTTGATAGGCTTCATATTCGGGAAGTGGCAGATCAAGATCTGACAAGGGTATTTCCTTGACCTTTTTAACCTTGATGACGCTTACATCATCGGCCTTGCTGGCTTTGCCTTCGACAACGACACTTCGCTCATTAAATTTTCTGGCGTCCTTCGCATCCATTAACAATTGATAAATGCGGCTGTCGGAGGTGTTGAGATAAACCCTGTCCTTTATTACATTAATAACCCCGCTCAGCTTATAGTTTACCGCGTATGGTTTTGCCTGAGCCGGTTCAGATATACCTGAAAAAAGAATGGATAAAACCGTAACCAACAGAAAAAACAGTCTGTGATGCTGTTTCATAATTTCCCCTTAACAGTGATAATCCTTAATTGTAGTGATTTTTAGCGGCCGCGTCAATGTACCGTCGCCGGACAATCATTTATTAGCCCCGACTAATCAATCATCCGGCAACCGATCTTGCTATTTCAGCGAAGTTTATGCGTCTAGAACAAAATTGAAACCACGAATGTTTAAGTGTTATAAAGAGTTGTAAACAATTAAATTTCAGATGAAATTCCAGGAGTGATTATGAAAAAGTTTTTTTTGCTGGTTATATTGATCAGCTATGCGTTTGCACCATCATTTGCGGCGGATACTCCACCCATCCATCAGGCCATTCGTGCTGGAGATCTGGAAAAAGTTAAAGAAATTCTCAACGCCGATCCAGCGCAGATAAATACCCCTGACCCTAATGGGAATGAAAAAGCGCCTCTTCTCACCGCGGTTGCTTCAAGATACAGAAATATTGTTGCTTTTCTTATCGATGAAGGGGCTGATGTTAACATGATGCATAAAGGAAAAGGCATTTGCCCTCTCGAAATGGCGGCATTAATTGGCGACACCGCCATGGCTGCACTTTTGATCGAAAAGGGAGCAAAGGTTAATGGCCCAATTAAAGAGCCGGGGGGCACAACTCCGCTGATGAATGCGATTGAATCGGGCAACTATGCCTTGGTAAAGCTACTGGTTGAAAAAGGCGCTGACGTGAATCTTAAAGCCGCAAATGATAACATCAGTTTCACCTGGTCGGACTATTTTTCTCATCTGGTGGAAAACGGCCTGGACTTTAACGTTAAAATGAGAAAAGGCATTACTCCCCTTGAAGTAGCTCAGGAAAGCAAAGACCGCATCGTCAACTATCTGATTGAAAAAGGCGCAAAATAGCATAATGGCGTTGCTCACACATTCTTTTTTGCTGCTATTGTAATGAACCCATTATCGGCTCAAAGTTTTGATCTAATTATTGTCAGACATGCTATTCATTATTCATGTCACTTGCTTTTGCCATTTTTTTTTGCCAGGCTTTTTTGGCGAGAAAACTGGCGAAGTGCTGGCCTGATAATGCTTGCCACGATGCTCATCGATCTTGACCACCTTCTTGCCGACCCAATCTATGATCCCAATCGCTGTAGTATTGGCTTTCATCCACTTCACACCTGGTGGGCTACCATTTTTTACCTGGCCTTGGCCCTTCTTTCATCCTGGAAATGGCGCGTTCTTTCGTTTGGCTGTCTGTGGCACCTATGTGCCGATTATCTGGACTGGTGGCTACGAGGCGTGATGGTATAAATCAAAAAGACTCCAGAGATCCCGAGGGATGCTGGAGCCTTTTTTGCTGTGTGCCCGGCATGGGCGATAACTCTGCGGTGCAAGTCCGCCACAGACTTGGCAGCAGGAACTGTTAGCCAAAGGCAAGGGTGTCCACCGTGAGGTGGAATCTGAAGGAAGCTGGAGGCAAACCCTCGGCCCGATGAACAAGAACCGTATATAAGGCACAGCACGACTGGACGAGCTTGCCCGACAAAGCGAAGTCCCATACTGCCCGAGGTCTGCGGTGTAAATACGGCGGGTATATGAGGGGAAAGTTATCGTTCTTACCCGGGGAGATCTTGTAGTGGTCGCCGACAAGAGGGATGGTTAGACAACCCACAGCGACAGGTGGGGCAGCAATGCCCCACTGATCTACAAGAAGTCAGCAGAGGCCATATTAACGCAGCGATGCGTGAAGGGCTGAACAATGGTTAATCTTCGATCGTATGGAAGGCATAATGACGCAACGACTGCCGAACACTGTTCCAACAGGCTACCTCTGTAATGATACGGTGGAACCGGAAAGTAACAGAGGAGCGCATAGCGCCTTTATACCAAAAGACGAAGCGAAGATGGGTGCAGATGCTTTGCTTGAAAGGGTGCTTGACAGAAATAATCTGAATCGGGCATTCAAGCGGGTGAAGCAGAATGGTGGTAGTGCTGGCATTGACGGGATGACGGTCGATCAAATGCTGCCTTATCTGAGAGTTCACGGAAGCAGTCTGCTGGAAGAACTTGCAAGCGGAAAATACCGTCCCCAACCTGTTAAAA
>CAZTHA010000388.1:0-3973 GCA_964613435.1 uncultured bacterium | reverse complement strand
GCCGGCGGCCAAACCCGTAAAGACGACGGCACCAGGGAACTATATGTCGGCAATCTCGCTCATATCAATGCCGGAGATCTGCCGCCATGCTTCGACTATCTCGCCCTCGGACACCTTCATCAACCCCAGAAAGTCAGTGGCAAAGAGACCTGGCGTTACAGCGGCAGTCCTGTGCCGATGAGCTTTGCCGAAGCCGATCAGCAAAAAATGGTTTTGCTCGTCGATTTCGATGGCAAAACGCCGCATATTACCGAGCTTGAGGTGCCCAAATTCCAACCTCTTGAAAAAATCAGCGGTAATCTGCAGCAATTATCTGAAAGACTGAACGAACTCAAGGAAAGTGCCGCCAACACCTGGCTCGAGATTGAATTTACCGGAGATGAAATCGTTTCCGACCTGCCTGGGCGACTTCAGGAAATGATTGCCGGTTCCAACCTTGAAATTAGAATCATCCGTAACAAAATTCTTCTCGACAAAGTTTTACAACAGAATGATAGTGAAGAGACCCTCGACGACATTTCCATCGACGAAGTCTTCCTTCGCTGCCTCGACAGCTATGAAATACCACAAGAACAAAGAACCGAATTACTGCACTCCTATCAGGAAATAGTTAAAGAAATTCTCGAAGAAGATGTAAATGCAAACTGACCATGAAAATAATCAAACTAAGATTTAAAAATCTCAATTCATTGTATGGTGAATGGGAAATAGATTTTTCCTGCCCCGATTATATCAATAACGGCATCTTCGCCATTACCGGGCCAACCGGTGCCGGGAAATCTACGATAATGGATGCGATTTGCCTGGCCCTTTACGGGCGCACTCCCAGACTCGCAAAGGTTAACCAAAGCTCGAACGAAATCATGACACGCAAAACCGGTGATTGCTTTTCTGAACTCACCTTCTCAACGAGAACCGGTAAATTTCGTGCAATGTGGAGCCAACATCGGGCCTACAATAAGCCCGAGAACAAACTCACCCCACCCGACCACGAACTCGTCGATGCGACTACCGACAAGGTTCTGGAATCCGGAATAACTGGAGTCTCCCGTGCCATCGTCAATCATACCGGCATGGACTTCGATCGCTTTACCAGATCGATGCTCCTGGCCCAGGGAGGATTCGCCGCCTTTCTTCAGGCCGGCCCCAATGAACGCGCACCCCTGCTTGAAGAAATTACCGGCACCGAAATTTACAGCCAGATCTCAATTAGAACCCAGAATCGCCAGGCAGAAGAGAAAAAGAAGCTCGATGAATTGACCGCCCTTTCGAAAGGCATCAGTCTCTTAACCGACGAGCAGATTGCCGAAGTAAATCAACAGCTTAAGACAGAAATAGCTGCCGAAAAAACCTTCGCCACTGATGAAAAGCGGCATCAAAATGCTATTCATTGGCTAGAAAAAAAAGGGCAACTCGAGCAGGAAATCAACGAAATTGAAAAGCAGCTAATTCTGGTCAATCAAAAAGACGAAGATTTCAAACCTCTGCAAACAAAACTGAATCTGGCTTTGAAAGCCAACGAACTTGAAGGTGTTTATGCAAGTCTGCAGGCATTGAGAAAAAACCAGACCGAAGACCGGCAAAGCCTCGAAAAAAAACGGCTCGAGCTGGAAGCAATCGTAGCCGAAATGCAAAAAACACGACCGGAACTCGAGCAAACGACTCAAAAGACCGAAAGCGCAAAACTGGAACTTCATGAGCTACAGAAGATTCTTCAACAGGTTCGAAAACTTGATTTACTCCTTGACGGGCAAACGAAAAAGAAAGAACTGCTCGACACTGATTTAAACCGGCTGCTGAAATTAATTGAGAAAAACTCTTCCCAGATCGAAAAACTTCAGAATGAACTGACCGAAAACCATAGCAAACTTGATTCTGCCGAAGACTACCTCCAGAATAACAGTAATGACTCGGCATTGCCCGGCCAGCTGACGGCAATCGAAGACCAGCTCAAAAAACTGCTTCCAGCCGCTGAAAAAACCGAAAAGCAATGCAAAAAAATTGATAAAGCTGAAAAAGAACTGAAAAAACTGAATACTCAAGCCGCCAAAGCGACCAAAGAGCTAAAAACCGCCGCCGAACAACACCTGCTGGCGCAAAAGGAAATAACTGCACTTAATCAAAAGCTTGAATCGATTCTCGCCGGGAAATTATTGCGCGAATATCGCAGCGAACGTGAGCATCTGCTGCAGCAAATGCTGCTGATTAACCGCATTCACTCCCTCGAAGAAGAACGCAAAAGTCTTCAAGATGGCACACCATGCCCACTCTGCGGCTCTCCTGATCACCCTTTTGCCCGCGGCAATGTCCCTCAACCCGGCGAAACTGAAGCCCGCCGCCAGAACCTCGAAAAAATCATTGCCGCAGCAGAAAATTTTGAAAAAGAAATTGCTGAAAAGAAAGAAGAAGGCCAGGCGCTGGTCAATTCAAAAAACGAGAAAGAAAAAAATCTCGCTGAAATAAGCATTCAGATCGAAGCTTCAATTGCAAAAAATGCTGAAATGCGTGCCGAGCTAGACTCACTGCAAAAAGAACTCGACCATGACCGGCAAAATCTCCGCCAACGATTGCAACCTCTGGGAATTGCCGATATCGAAAATATTGACCATGCCACCATTCTTGCGCCTCTCCATCAACGACTCGAAAAATGGCAGCTAAACACTTTGAACAGAGACCTCTGCCGAACCAGAATCGAATCTTTAAACGCTGAATTAAAAAGTTTAAATCAATCTCAGGCAGATCATCACGACTCGATAGCCGGCAAAAATGCGGCGTTAAAAAACTTGAACGACGAAACTGCCGATCTGGAAAAGCAACGGCGCGAGCTATTCGCCGACAAATCACCCGACAGCGAAGAAGAAAAACAGAAAACCCTGCTCGAAAAATATGAAAGCGAACAGAAAAGCCTGCAGAAAAAATATGATCTGCTTGAAAAACAAAAAAGCGAGATATTGGCAATCACTAAAACCCTGTCTGAAGAAATTGCCGCTCTTGAGCCTCAGATCGCCCAAAATTCAGGCGAATTCAAAGCCGAGCTGGCCCGACACGGATTTTGTGATGAACAGGCCTTTCTATCGGCCAGAATCGACCGCCAGGAACGCGAGAGGCTCCAGAAAAACGCCGAGGAAATTGAAGCCGAAAAAAAATCGCTGCAAACCAGACTTAAAGATCGCCTGGAAACGCAAAAACAATTGCTTAAAGACGATGTCACCAAACAATCTCTAGAGTTTCACCAAACCGAGCTAGAAAAAGCCTCTGATCAGCTAAAACAGATTGCACAACGCACCGGTGCCCTGCAACAAAAACTTTTTGAAAATGAACAGCAGACCATTCGTCTCGCCGAAAAAAAGAGTCTTATTGAAGCGCAGAGCCGCGAATTTGAACGCTGGGATCGCCTTTACCGTCTAATCGGCTCCGCCGACGGCAAAAAATACCAGAAATTTGCCCAGGGCCTGACTTTCGAGCTACTGCTCAAACACGCAAATCAACAGTTAACAAAGCTTACCGACAGATATTTACTTATTCATAGCCGCGAAAAACCTCTCGAACTAGATGTCATCGACAATTACCAGGCCGGAGAAATCCGCTCCAGCAAAAACCTCTCGGGCGGTGAAAGCTTCGTCGTCAGCCTGGCACTTGCGCTCGGCCTTTCGACCATGGCCAGCCAAAAACTCGCCGTTGATTCTCTATTCCTCGATGAGGGTTTCGGAACTCTCGACGAAGATGCTCTCGACACAGCCTTGACGACGCTATCAGGCCTGCATCGCGAAGGTAAAATGATTGGCATTATTTCCCACGTCACCGTCCTGAAGGACCGCATACCGACCCAGATTCAGATCGAACGCAGCAATTTTGGCAGAAGCACAATCGAAGGTCCCGGAGTAAAGCGCTTATAAGGCTGATTTTAATTTTGCTTTGCGCTGTGTTAGAATACTTTTGAATTGATATCCGAGAGGAGTTTTATGAAAAATTT
>CAZTHA010000387.1:0-3982 GCA_964613435.1 uncultured bacterium | reverse complement strand
AGCCAACACCGCCAAGCCCGATCGAAAAGCCGCCGCCAACGTCAGTGGCAACAATTGACAGGCCAACGTATTTCGGGTCGATGGAACGGCCGCCGACATAATAGTCTTCGCGGTCCTTGTTTTTGAGAAAATGGTAAATGCCGATACTCAGAACACAAATCATGTATGCGGCAAAAATAAGATAGTCAAAGAATGACATAAATGCCCCCCATTAGCGCTTGTCGGGCCAAATAAAAATTTCGCGTCGGCGATGATGTGCAAAAAAGCACGGGCCACGACAAATTGAAGTTTGCCCTGACAGGGTAGCACTTATGTCATGTTCATTTCAAATGGAAGTTGTTAATCGAGCTGTCTCGGCCTTGACCAGCGCAGGTAACAGGAAAGAATGTCGTTGACTATATCCTTGTCGAAGTAGGTCGGGTCGAATTTTTTGTTGCCGGGCTGTATTCCCGACGACCATTCGACCATGTTGGCGTGTTCCTTGTTTCTGGGGCTTTTAATGATCTTGCAGAATTCTTCATAGCCCGGAGGGCCACCGACATCTTCGGGTGGGCAGGCATTGTCGCCGCCAAGACAGCAGATGGTCCAGTCATCATCCCGAAGCTTGTAGTTGGAATTGACCACAGTAAGTCGATGCATCCAGGAATCGCCGAAATCATAAACATAAAGGCAGCTGTCGCCTTTCTTTTTCAAGTGTTTGTTCAATCTTTCGCTGGCTTCGAGGGCCGTCATTTCATCGTCGAATTCTTCATCGATGGTTTCGACATATCGCTGCTGGCCGAAGTTGAATTCATGCAAATGTGAATCCTGCCAGCCCATCACGATCTGAATCACATCATGCAGACGGTCGAGGGAAATTTCGGCAGGAACAATGAATTCACGCCAGACAATCGGTACTACTTCCATTAATTCGAGGCGGATGCGGTAAAACTTCTGCATTATTATTTGTCCTTTCCATGCTTTTCTTTTGTGTTTTTTGCGTTAAAAATCTGTTGATAATGCTCTTCACGGCTATTGCTTTCGCTTGCCTTGCCAGAGTCGTCATCGATTGCGAGAAGTTCGCGCATGATGGCCGTATTGGTCGGAATCATGGTGATCTGGGCGTTGCTTTCGGCAAGTTTCTGGGTCTCTAGTATTTCAAACAGAGCCGCAGCAATTTCAGGGTCTTGCGAAATTTCCTTAAGTGCTTCGCCGACAATTTTCGGGCGCACCGCGGCGGCTTTGGCAAATTCTGCGGCAGCCTGGTTCTCGGCAGTACTGGTTATTACGCTAACCTGATTCGCGCCATCCTGATTTATCGCCGAGGTGACCTGACGCAGGCGGTTAACGACCTTTTCCTGAATTTGCAGAATCATTTTTTTGTCACGGAAATGCACCTTGCGGATATAGACCGAACCGCACTTATAGCCCCATTCAGCCGCCTGGGTCGAAACTTCTTCGCGCACCTTCTGACTCATGGTGTGGCGATCTTCAAGCATGTCGCCGAGCTTCATGTTGCTCAAACATCTTACCGCCGCGCTTCTGACATTGGTTGACAACGAGGTGCGCGGGTCAGCGTTCTTGAAAAGAAACGCAACCGGGTCTTGAATGATCATTTCATACCAGATGCCAATACCCATCGGCGCCCCTTCTTCGGAATTAACCGGCTGACTGCGCAGATATTCCTGGTCGAGTCGGGTATCGACCCTGGCGCACTGGCCGAGAAAATTAACAATCGGCGCTTTCAAACCAAGATGGGCCGGCAGAAAATAGAAGCCCGGTTCTTTCAATACGGCCAAAACTTGCCCAAAAAGAACATAAACATGGCATTGTCCTTCTTCGACGATAGTGTAAAGGCCTAACATCCTGATTATCCAGAATGTTAACGGTAAAAGGAAAAAGCAGCCGAGAAATGTCATTAAAAAGCCCTGAACGAGGAGTTCCATTACTTTTCCACCTCCATGATTGCCTTTTTAACCTTGTTGTACAGAGCAAGCTTGACGTTGCGCACATAAGCGCGCAATACATCGGGGCCGGATTTTTTGATTTCAACAAGTTGGTCTGCCAAACTTTTCAGCGGCTCGACCTCGGATTTTGCCCGCAAAGTCTCAATTTCAGTCGCCCGTTTCGACTGAACGATTTTCTGATCAGCGGCGGCTTCGGCAAGACTGATTTCGGAAGATACTTCGTTGTGGGCCGTGTTGATTGCTGCCAATGCACTTTCGACTTCATCGGGCGGGTCGATGCTGGTAATCAACGAGGCATCGAGAACAATGCCATAGCGGGCGGCAGACTGGGTGCTTTCCCGCATCATGTGCTCGTTGATTTCATGAAGATTTTTGCGCAGGTCATTGATGGAAACACCAGCCGTGGCAGGTTCTCCCGCGGCCTTTTTGGCTTCGAAATTGGCGATGCGCTCGCGCAGGATTGAAATGAAATAGGCCATGACATGAACGATTGGATCTTTAACCCCGAAAAGGTAGGCATAAAGATTCTTTTCACAGACGCGATAGCGAATATGCCCGGTTAGCGCAGTATTCAGCTGGTCTTTGGTCACGGCGTCGAGAAACTGGCCGTTGTGGTTCGCGGTTGGTGTTTCCGGGTCATAGGCCATATTCATGGTTTGTGTCGAAACGTTAACCTTATGAACTTTTTCCCATGGGAACTTGAAGTAGGGGCCACCCGGCGGAATGACGACAACCTGCGGATAATTGTATCTTTCCCGTTCTTCGGCGATAAGATTAACGGCAATCGACGAAGAAAGAGTCGTTTTATTGGGTATGCGCTGGGCCCGCCCAAATACCGTTTTTACCGCCAGCTCATTTTGATCTACCGTAAAAATGCCGGCCCAGAGGTATTTTAACAGGAACCAGACGACAAAGCCGCAGATGCAGCCGAAAAAAAACATAGTAGACCTCCACAACCAAAAGATTTGAATAATCGATTTCTGCGACCATTCTAACGCATTTCAATCGCTTTAGTGTACATAAAAATCTGCTGGGATCGCAGATTTTTCATTTTAACAGCGGCCCGGGCTTCATTGAATTCAATTGTGTTCTTTCGTCTTTATACCAGGCATTCGCCTGGTATAAAGACGAAAATCTGGATTTACCCCGCGATAACTGTTAAACTTGTGGTGAATTTTCAGGGGAGTATTCTAAAGTATTGCCAGGCAATGCCAAACCCTGACAAGGTCGCTGCAGAACAATTGCCGGCCTTAAAAAAAAGCCGGAGGGGAAAATTGCATCAGCCCGAAAAAACTTCGATAAAGACTCGTGAAATTGTTGATATGACCGGCCGTAAAGTAGTCGTTCCGGCGAAAATAAACTCGGTTTTTGCGGCATCGATGTATGGATACACCATGCTTGCGTCGATAGCCCCCGAACTCGTCGCGGCGACTCCTTTTCCACCCCGTGAATGCGATAAAAACTATCTGCACCCCCATTTGCACAATTTACCCTATATCGAAAAAATAACTGACACTCAGGCGATCGCCAGAATAAAGCCTGATGTGGTGCTGGTTTGGGCCGACAAAGAGCAGCCGTTTCACAAAAAATCCGAAGCTGCGATGAATGAACTCGGCATACCATTCGCCTACGTTATAATCGGAAATCTTGGCGATGTTCCCGATTTTCCGGCCGCTTACGAATTTCTTGGCCACCTGCTTGGCATGGAAGATCGCTGCAACAGAATGGCAGCATACTGCTCTGAGGCTCTGAAAGAGGTGCAGGCAATTGTCGGCAAGGTGCCCGAAGATGCCCGCCCGAAAGTTTATTATGCCGAAGGCGAAGATGGCCTGATGACCGAGTTCGACGATTCTCTACATGCGCATTTGCTGAAACTTGTCGGCGACGTCAATGTCGTCAGGGGCCACATGACCACCCATAAAGGCCTTGAAAAAGTCAGCGTCGAGCAGGTTGCCGATTGGAACCCCGACCTGATCGTTGCCTGGAGCCGTAACTTCGTTGATAAGGCAGCTTTGGCAGCTGAATGGAAAGAGATT
>CAZTHA010000386.1:0-3982 GCA_964613435.1 uncultured bacterium | reverse complement strand
ACGGTGGTGTGAGAGGACAATGGGTGAAATAATCACCCATTTCCTACTCGATTTACGGGGGAAACTCTTATTTATCCGCAATGCAGATACTTGTCGACGAGCTTTTTAAGCTTGTCACCGTCACCAAACAAGTTCTCGCTCAGGTGTTGATCGTCGAAAGCCTTGAGATTTTCGGCAAGGCCATCGATGATTTTGGCCGGAAAGATCTCGTATTTTTCATATAATGCGCGATCTTCAAGGAGTTTTTCCCCTCCTTCGAAACAAGATGCTGGAAGTTGCGGCAGATTGAGACCTTCCTGGTGCTTGCCAACGTCAACACTTACATACAGTTTCTCGGCTAGCTTAAGTGATTCGGGGCTCTCAAGGCCACGCAAGGCAGCGGTGGTTATTCCGGCCAAGAGCAGGTAGACGTTTGCCGAACCATCTGCGCTTCTGAGTTCAACCGTCTGGTTGCTCATGGGATCATTGTAAGGTTCTTTTTCCTGAGGGTTGGCATCGTAAATCATGTTGCTGACGCCGCGCCAGCCCAATGGAACTCTTACCAGAACCGAACGATTTGCGTCGCCCCAGCAGATATTGGTCGGAGCTTCCTGATGGGGAACCAGTCTAAGAAAAGATGTGGGCACGGTATTTCCGAATGCTGTCAGTGATGGAGCCATTTCCAGGACGCCGCCGATCATTTTCTTCGCGGTTTCGTTGAGAAATCCTTTTTCGTCTACCAACATGTTTTTGCCTTCTTTGACCAAACGGAAGTGGATGTGCAGGCCGCTTCCGGCATGGCCAACAATGATTTTCGGCGCAAAGCTTACTTCAAGGCCAAGCTTGTAAGCAACTTCTCTTACAACCCATTTGGCAATAACCAGCTGGTCAGCAGCTTCTTCAACGTCTACTGGAAGGAATTCTATTTCATGCTGCACGTATTCCCAGTCGCCTGAAACGATGTTACCGACTTCGGAATGACCGTATTTAATTTTTCCGCCAATCTCTGATATGATCCGCATCGCCTCGGTTCTCAGCATTTCCCATTTGGCGAATGGATGAGATTCATGATAGCCCTTCTGAGGGGTGATTGGGCAGATTTTGTCGAGTTCTGAAGAAACGTAGAATTCCAGTTCTCCAAGTGCTTCCATGCTCATGCCGGTTTTTTCTTTAAGCGCAGTGTGTGCTTTTTTAAGAATGTTTTCCGGAGCAATATCCAGCGGCTTACCATTTTTATCAAAATAAGAGCAGAGAAGATCCAATGCAGGTATTTCAGAAAAAGGATTTACAAAAGCAGTCCGATACCGAGGAACGACATAAAGATCGCTGGCACTCGGGTCCACATAGGAAAACAGGCTGGAACCATCAACTCTTTCGCCGGTCGTCAGAATCTTTTCAAGATGCTTGCGGTCGTTGATGACAAAATTAAGTATCTTTAGCTTCCCATCGCCGCCAACATAGCGAAAGTTGAGCATTTTTATTTCATTTTCTTCGATGAAATGAATTATGTCTTTTTTGGTGAATTCTTCGGGTCTTTTTTTGAGAAATCGCACCAGCTTATTCGGGTTTAGAGATATCTGGCTGTCCATCAACATTCCTCCGAACTAAAAATATAGTGTAAAAACTTGTTGTCTTGCATATTAACATGAGAGTTTGGACATTGCTACCGGTAAGAAAAAGCCCTGAAAAAAAGTTTTTTTTTCATTTGTTTCTTTTCTGTGCAAAAATCTGTTAGCGTTTGGTATGGAATGAGAACCGGATGGTTTTGCCCAGTTAAACTCAATTATGCTATGCTCCAACTTAATGAAAAGCTGTTACAAAAATTGACCAGAGAGGTTTTGTTACCATCGTTGCCGTTTTCGACAAATTTTATATAACTTGGCTTAAAAATCCGCTTAAGCATTTTTAGGTATGTTGTTGCGATGATAAGTGCTCCGAGTGATTTTGACCTGAAAAACAGAAAGCCTTTTCCCGGTCAGTCGGCAGCGATACCTTATTTTCGCTTTTTTTCAGAGCATGAGTTTTCCATGATCAAAAAAGGCTTTTACCCCAAAGACATGGATGACCCATGGTTTCTATACTTTGAGGATGACAGCCTGAACTTTTACCGGGTTCAAACCGGATATTGCATTTTCATGATGACCATTGCCCCCGACGAAAGGGGAAATTGTCGGGCTGTAAAGGTCCTGGTTAATCGCGATCCGCAGCAATATTCCCGTGATTTTCTTTCTTACAACGCTCTATTATTCAATTATTTACTTGAAGAGCTTGTTTTTTCGAAAGAAGTGCCATTCCCTGAAAATGTTGAGACTATGAAAAGCAAAGTCGACCTTTTCCTTCGGGCAATTTCACTGCTTTTTTTTCAGCAGAAACGCAGGTTCTGCCGGGGAAAACATGTTTCGCCTGGCGATTTTAGATTCAGAGCCTGCATAGAGTTCATTTTTCACGAAGTTAAATATTTTTGCCGCCTATGGCGTCCGCAGAAGCGCGTTCTAAAGGAACAAACACAATCAAAGGATAAGAAATGATTTCAGGAATCAATCATCTGACCTTCTCTGTAAGAAATATTGAGAGGTCTTTCCATTTTTATAAAGAGATTTTAGGCTGTAAACCGGTGATTAAATGGAAAACTGGGGCATATCTGCTGGCGGGAGACAATTGGCTTGCCCTTATTCAGGAAGATAACAGCTCTGTCTCAATTCGCAAAGATTACACACACATTGCTTTTACTTGTGAAAACGAAGTATTCTCAGAACTAAGAGAGAGAATCCTGGCTTGTGGCAGTCAGGAATGGTCAGAAAACCATTCTGAGGGCGAATCCTTGTATTTTACCGATCCGGATGGTCATAAACTCGAGCTCCATGTCGGAGATCTCGCTTCCCGGCTCAAGGCCATTCGCGAAACCAAAACCGAAGGATTTGAGGTTTTCCCATAAACGCTTGCTTTTTTGTAAAATTCTTTCGCAGTGGTTTTGCAGCAATCTGATAAAAATAGTTTTTGTTTCAGATCCGGGCGAGACTATAAAAATGCTTTTTGAAGGATTTCTCTTCTCAATGGCAATTTAACCCATCTTTGAGAATTATTGAATCAGCTTTTGTTTAAGATTAAATATCGGTATATAATTCAACTATGTACGTCATCAAAATTCTTCATTATTCAAATTGAAAAAGGTTGCGAAACTGAAATTCTCAGCCAGTTTGCCGTTGAACAGGTTGAGGCCGCAAAAAATGGTCCTGGTCTAAATTCAGATTCATCGATTTTTCAGACAGGATTCTGGAAATATTTGCATTAACTGAAGCAATTTTCAGTGAAGATGCAGAAATCGAATCTGTAACCCGGCATGACGATTATCCGTTTTAGGTCGCGGTTGCAAGTATTTGTTTTGGAGAGCTTAACAGCTTTATGAAAATTGAATTTAAAAACTCTGATGCATTTGCGGTTGAGGCAGATTGTCTGTTATCAAGTGGTAACGTGCAGCTCAACATGTCAGGGGGAATTAACGGCGCTTTGCTGGGCAAATATGGCCCCGGTCTGCAGCGCGAATTGCATGGCTATCTCGAGCAAAATGAGATAAAACAGGTCGAACCCGGGTTTATTTATCGCTTCGAGCAGAATATTCCCCCTTATCACATGGTTCTTTATGCGGTTGGAGTAGATGTGTGGTATCACTCTTCCCGTGAGTTGCTGCGTGAAGTCCTTTTTCAGTCATTAAATCAAGTTTCCCAGGCAGGTCTAAAAACCGTAGTTGCCGTCGCAATTGGCACCGGCTATGGTAATCTCCCGCTTAACGATTTCTGTCTGGCGTTAAGGGATTTGCCGGATTTTGCTGGAATCGATACCCTGTACATCTGTGAAAGAAATTCAATGCGTTTTAACCGAATACTGAAAAACTATACTGATCAGGGCTAACTTTGTTTCGTTGATTCTTTTCATCGCGCGAACGAATCATCTGATAATAATTTACGATGAATAATTTGTTTTCATTTTTAAGCTTTTTGGGAAA
>CAZTHA010000385.1:0-4013 GCA_964613435.1 uncultured bacterium | reverse complement strand
AATTAGAAAATATCAGGAGAATCATAATGTACAGAGAAAAGATAATTTTATCAGCTTTGGCAGCTGTTTTCGTCATATCTCTAGCCTTGGTTCCATCGCCGGCAATGGCCGGTCAGCGAATCGACATGACCCATATTCTCATGCGCGAAGTAGAATTGCCGGAGCGCAGCAGGGCCATGGCGGCTTCCGGTCTTTCCTATGCCGATGTAGACCCTGAGCAGCCCGCCCGCGAAAAGAAACTCGGGCAAAAAGATCCTTTCTGGGTGAAAAACGTCGTCAACGGTGAATTCGAACAGATAACCGCAAACTTACGGGCAATCGGCAAGCATTGTTATGTCTACGTCGCCGATGACCAATCGGTTTCCCAGGCGGCAGTCGGCAAGATTCAAAACAAATTCGATTCGGTAATTTACCCAACCAATACCGGTTGTTTCGGCAGTGAATGGAAGCCGGGCATCGATGGTGACAATCGTGTTTATCTTCTGCTCAGCGACATTCAGGATGGCTATCAGAATGCCAACGACGGATATGTTGCCGGCTACTTTTTTGCCGGCGACGAGATGATGCAGGCTGAGTTCCCATCACACAGCAAGGTTCGCAGTAATGAAAAGGAAATCATTTATATCGATACCTACCCCTGCGACCCTGAGGCGGCCGATTACATGGAAATCGTCGCCCACGAGTTCCAGCACATGATCCATTATAACCATGACAGCAAAGAAGCTGTCTGGGTAAATGAAGGTTGTTCGCAGATAGCTCCGGTGCTTTGCGGGTTCACTGCGCCCGGCCATTACAAACTGTTTCAGGATTCTGCGGACAGAAGTCTTAACAACTGGGCCCAATGGGACCCAATGCCCGATTATGGTCAGGTATATCTCTGGAATCAATATATTCTCGAATCGCTTCAGAAAAAAGGTCAGAAACCAACGACTTTCTTCAGAGCGCTTACGAGCTCAAAGAAAGTAAGTATACCCGGTTACATCGAAGCTTTTGCCACAACCGGCATGAGCTTTTCCGACACCTTTACCGATTACTGTATTACCAATCATATCAATGATGGAAGGCTCAATGACGGGCGTTTCGCCTATCAGGCCAGGCATTTGAAAAAATTCCGTTTAAGAGAAGCAAAACAGATCGAGAGCTTCCCGGCCCACGAGAAAAACAGCATCAACATCTGGGGTTCAGAGTCATTTATCGCTGATATCGGCAATCATAACGGCACGATCAAGGTCGCCTTTTCCGGTTATCGGCGTTTTATGGGGCCAACGCACCCATACTTCAGACTGGCTCTCGTGCTGAGCGACAGCAGTGGACAGGCCAAGCCGCACCTGAGTTTCATGAAACTCGATGTAAATCCGGCAGACAAGAACCGTTTGATCGGTTCGGTCAACGTTAAATCTGACGGTACTTACGACCGGTTGAAAGTAATCATCATGGCCCTTGCGCCTGAAGAGGTCGATGACAAAGAGTATATGCCGGTTTCCGGCTTCATTTACGATCTGCGCTTTGAAACGAACTCACCTTTCGCCGCCGAAAGCGACATGGCCACTCTTAACATGCAGCAGTTCGTTAACAAGATCAAAGAGACACAGGCAATGCCGACTTCCGAACATTCAATCAGAATCAGGGAAAACTATGCGCACAAACTGATTCTGGCGGTGCGCAGCGACCTCGAGAAAGGCTCATTCATGGTTGTCGACAACTTCATCGAAGCGGCAACCGAAAATGACCTGCTGGCTCCTTTTGCCCGCGACATTTCGGGAATGCTGCGCTTTTACCAGGCGATGCCCGAGACAAGTCTTGCTTACGAAGGACTCCAGGCTCGCATCGAAATTCTCGACAGTTTTTAAGTCTGCTCAAAAAACGTAGAAGCTGTGAATATTGGTTTCTGCGTTTTTTTATGTACTCTTGCCCTTAGACTTGTTTAATAATACCCTGTTCTTATCAGAAATATTATATGGAGGACAACATGAAAAAAATAACCCTGATAGCGTTTCTTTTCGGCCTTTTGTCAATTTCTAGCGCCTTTGCCCACTGCCAGGTACCCTGTGGGATTTTTACCGACGATCTGCGTTTTTCAATGATGAATGAAAATGCCGATACAGTTATGAAGTGCATGAAACAGATCGTTGAGCTTAGCAAGGCGGAAAAACCAGACTACAACCAGATAGTGCGCTGGATAACAACTAAAGATCATCATGCCGATGACATCATTGATATCTGCAGCAAATATTTCCTCTGTCAGCAGATTAAAGCCCCCAAAGACCCGAACAACGAAAATGAACGCCAGGCTTATTTAAAAAAGCTCGAACTTGTTCATAAGCTTATGGTAACCGCAATGAAATGCAAACAGACCACTGACATCGCCATGGTCGAAAACCTTAAAAACTCCATTCATGAATTTCAGCATGCCTATTCAGGAGCGCACACTCACAAGCACTGAAAAGCTGAAAGTGCCCGGATATTAATAAACAAAAAAGCCAGGAAATCGGCAGCATTTTGATTCAAGTGCTTATTTCAATGCGAATGCGGTAGGTATTGCCTTCCTTGCTTTCAGTTACGTTTTCGACATTTCCTATCGAAGCGGCTTTTTCGCGCACCGCCTCACGATAGACTTCCTTCAATGAGGTGTTAACTTCTTTACGGGCTTCGACGGCAATATTTCTGAGTTGGTTAACAACTTGCTGTTTTAGCTGGTCGATGCGATTTTCAACCTGCCAGCTGTTGATAACCTTACCGTTTTCGATGGCGTTCTTCAGGTCCTGCTCAAATTGGGCCAGATATTCTTCTTCGACCAGAACCGTAGTTTGATTGGGCATGGGCACAGATAGCTTCATCGTCATCGAGACAAGATCGAGCACAGCCTTGGCCTGGCCGGGGCAAGGCATTTCCAGGCCATCGGCAGTTTCGACGAAGCCTTTTGCAAGTAACTGTGCTTTGAGCAACTCGCGCATGCGATTTGCCGGAAGAATTTCAAGCATGGTAAAAACAAGGGAAAAGGTGCCCTCATTCATGCCAGCCCCCTTTGGCAAAAGAACTTCAACAGGAATTCTAATTGAATATGACCGACTCATTAACTCTTTCCTCCAGACCTCTGGTGTCGTTGTAATCGCGAAGCACCGCTTCAAAATCCTGCAGATAACTGGCCAGACCGGTGCTATTGAACAGGCCCTGCAGGAAACGATCGTCATCCAGGGCGACGGCATCGGGGCCGGTCCACTGGTCATGGGCGCCACGAATCGACTGAGCCAACTGCCGACCAAAAGTGGCTATTTGCGCCACTGAACTACCCGGAACAAATCGCAAGGGTAGCCCCGAGCCACTTTTTTCGGCAGCCAGGCGGTAAAAATCATTATCACCAGGAAGCGCTCCGTTGGCCATGCTTCTGATCAGATGATTAACGCAACTAAACCAGGCGGCGGCCCGCTCATAAAGGTAGCCTCGCGCCGGCAACGGAACGTTGCGACTACGGTCGAAGCAGGATTTCCAGGCGACTTTACCGGCAAAAGTTGGCTGCCAGGCGATGAACAGTGTCCAGACCACCCAATTGGCATTGTTCTTTTCGAACCAGGCATAGGAATACTGGTCGAAATCGGCCAGAGCAATTGATATGAACAGGGCATCGGCTGGAAGGGCGATCGGGTAAAGGGGTTGTTCGCCAGTGGTTCGCCCCAACATGTGCTCATAAAGTCGCTGTATTGCACGGTGGGAAAACTGCAAATCGATAGTCTGCCAGAATTCGGCATCGGTAGCCGAGAATTTGCGCACATGGCCATCGAAATCGAAAAGAAACTGGTGCAACGAAAAAGTATCGGCAATAAATTTCTTAACTACCGGCTCGACAAGGCCTTGCCAACGCCTGGCGAATTCTTCGCTGGGCTCAAGATTGGCCGGGAAATCCTTGAAATGAGAAGCATGCCTGATGCGCGGCGACTCGACGCCTTCGAGTAATTGCCCGACGTATTCGAGCAGCATGTCTTCCGGAAAAAGCTCTATTTTCACTGTTTGATTTC
>CAZTHA010000384.1:0-4030 GCA_964613435.1 uncultured bacterium | reverse complement strand
CAATTGAAGAGTTCCCGTATCGAATGCCTCGCCCGGGTTTATCTGATTGTCATTGTTGGAATCATTCCACAGGGTAATGGTGCCGGTGTAAACTCCGTCAGGAGAGTTCGCCGGGATCTGAACTTTCCAGGACCCGGTTTTGGTCTGATTGGATACGATATAGCCTATTGATGAAGGCAAAAATATGCTTGCCGTGGCAGGAATAGTGCCGGGTCCAAGAAGCACGGTAGCCGTAGCTTTTGGCCTGGCAATGGTTAACGAGCCGGTATTCTTGATCGAAAAATTGACGCTGCCAGAAAGCATCGACGGATCACCACTCAGACTCAAGCCAGCTTCGACAAGGTCAAGAGACAAATCGCCCACTCGACAGGCTACCCTGAAACCACTTTGCGGTTCAGACGGGTCTGTGACCTTGCGCACACCATCGACAAGAATATTATCTTCGAAAAGCCAGGCCATGTTACCGACATAGCTACCATGGTTTTGTAAGGCCGGCACGTTGATGCTGATTTCTCGGGTAAAAATGGCGCCGGCAGTTATCCCTGAAAAAGGTTCGCCACCGGGAAAGCTGTAGGCGGCCACGGGAATATTGTTGGCACCATCGAGCAACGCAATTTTTTCCCAGTGAAGTTTGTTCAAAGTAACATTTCCGATATTTCGACAAAGAAATGTTGTGCTGATACCAGTTCCCGGAGCAACATCACCAAGATCGACGGTTGAGGGTATAACCTGAACTGCTGGGTAAACCGGCACATCTGCGGTTAAAATGAAAGAAGCAGAAGCTTCCCCGTTGTCATAAACCGAATTGCCATTGTTATCTTCATAAACCCAGATAGTTCCAGTATAAAGACCGTCCATCTGCCCGGCAGGAATATACAAATTCAATTTAGCATTTTCGGTTGCTCCAGGTGCTACCGACAAGGGCAGAAACAAAGCCATATTGTCGCTGGCAATTGAATTGCCACCACTGGTTAAAGTTCCGGCAAGTGGCTTTAATGCCGTTAAACCAAGCAAGCCTGTGTTGTTTATTTGAAATGGCAGATTTTCGACAACGAATGTCGGTGTCGCAATTCCGGCATTTACCGTAGCGGGAGTGATCGTAAAGCTTTTGTTACCAACCCCTATTTTCACCGCAAATTCAGCATGCGCATCGGTTGGAGTTATCCCGTCATCATCCTCATCGTCATAAATGGTGAAAGTTGCAATATAAATACCGGAATCAGCAGCACCGGGAATAATCGCCGAAACGTCAAGACTTGACGGAGCGGCGATTGCCAAAGCCCCTGGTGCTATCGGCACCGGAAAAATAAAAGTCGCTGACCCGGTAATCTGCTCGACTTTGAGGTTTACCAGATCGAGATTGCCACCGTTGAAAAAATTGACCACTTTAATATTTGTCGTCTGTCCCTGTGACCAGTTATCGAGATCGATGAACTGATCGGCAACAATAATTCTTTTTGAGCGTGGCACTTCAACCTTAACGCTGAAAAGCTTAACCGGCTCGATGAAATCGCGGTTGTCATTTCCGTTAAGATCCTCATAAACACTCATTGTCGCTATATAAGAACCTGAAGCCTGGTTATACGGAACGAGCAGCTGAGCATCGGCAACAATGCTGTTACCAGCCAATATGGCAAAGTCCTGTGGATTGAACTGCAAAGAAGACTTGCTGATATAATCACCAAACTGATTTTTCATATCAGCTGTTGTCCACTTGATATTGTTAAGGTCGTAGTTACCCTCATTCTCAACTTCGAATTTCAAAATTGAACTCTGCTCACCGGGAAGAAGCGACAGGAAATCGATGGTTGAACTGCCAATTCCAAGGGCGCGGCGATAAATGAAAATACTGTTGGAAAGTGCCTTGTTTGAAGATACTGCTGCGCCGGTATTGCAATCATATCCAGCCAATGAACTCGCCAGGTCAGCAGTAACAGAGAAGCTGCCGACAAGAGTCGTGTCCTGAGTCGCTTCGAATGTCCATTGAAAAGAACCGGGTGCCAACGGAGCAATTGAAGCAACACCCGGATCCGGCCCGGACAAAACTACAGCCTCACCGGTGCTGGCAAGAGTTTTGACCAGCAAGGCCGGAGCGGCAGAAGCTATCGTTGAGCCACTGACAATCGTGTTTGAAGCAACCAGTGTCACGCTGAAAGTTTCGCCAACGAAAAGCTCGGTTGGCGAAATGGTCAGGCTCGCGACCATATTTCCAGGGTTCTGAACATCAAAATACTGGTAACCGACAATCGTTCCTTCGGTGGCATAGTTGCCGGTATCGATACTTACACGCCATCTTTGGGTCAGTGTTGAAGCCAGGCCAGGGTCAAGCCACCACAAATCGTCACAAACCCCAAAAGCCCCGGAGTTTAGTGGGGCAGAGGTTTTCACCCGGGTTCCGCCGGTTGGCGAATCATTGTAAAAGCGTATTCGATATTCGGTATTCAGCGGCAGATTTACGAATCGCGCATAGACTGTTTGCCCGACATTGAAAGCATATTGCTCAGGATTATAGGCTGAGTTTGCGGCGCAGATTCCGGCCACTGCCGAGATTGTCCAGGCGCCGGCTCCCCCGGTGGCAGAATAAATGGCCGAAGGATTGTTAACGTCATAGGCCCTGAAAGATCCGCCAACCGTAACTGCCCCAGTCGGAGAATCAGCAGCGATACCAACCGTGAAAACCAGGTCATAGGTCGCTCCACCCGCCAACAACAGTGGGAAACTGACCGGCGGGTTGACCACCTGGCTGTGATCGCCAAGAGTAAAGGTTAGAGAAGCTGCTTCAACCATGGCATCTGCTTGACCGTTGTTTCTTATTTGCATGGCTACAGTGAGGTTCTGCTGATTGCAGTAAACATTGGTATATGCTTCATTAATCGAAACAACTTGAAGGTTTGGCGGCGTCTGAATCAAGCAAACATTTGATGCTTGCGTCGCCACGATGAGAAAGTCATCGGAATTGGCATCATAACCGTATCCAGCCCCCTGAACCGTAAAATTGCCCTGGGTATCCGCCTGCCACTGATAACTGAAGGTGGCCGCGTCATTACCGGCAACATCCTGAATTGCCGGCAAAGGCCCTGATAAAAGATTTGCGTTGCCAGGGCCACTTTTAGCCAGATTACCAACGTAAGCAGTCTTGAAAATTGCACCACCGTTGTTTACGATAGTTGCCGAAGCATTGAAGGTCTGGCCGACCGAAACCTTTGCCGGAAGGCCGAAAATGATTTCAGGATCAGCCGGACTCACGACCTGGAAAGTATTTTGACAGGCCGTGTGAGTATTCAAGGGGTTGGTAATTTTAACCGTCCAAACTCCGTAGTCTGCAGTAGAATCGATTTCGATCTGATGCGAAACGGTTCCTGAAGCATCGCTGGTCTTAGGCGGAGCAGAATTGGCAAATTCATTACCGTTCGGCTTGTACCAACGTATAACGTATTCTTTGAGCGGCGCCAGATCACTGGCCTGGGCAAAAATGTCGACAGTACCAACGGCTGGTCGGTTAAAGCTGGTCGATTCGAAAAGAAGCGCCGAATCTTTGTAAATTTTGACCTTCTCTCCGATGATCGTCCATGAGGTCGGAAACAAAGCACCGCTTAAATTGTAAAAATCATTGGTATTGCCGTCACGGTATTCAATTCGTGCATCAACGTCGGAAGTTCCTGTCGCAGAGTCCTCGGCAACGCTGACCCAATATTCAGCAGCTTCATTCAAGCCGCCAAAAACGTCTATTGGAAAAGAATTCTGCGGCAGGACTGCATCGTATGTTCCAAATGACAACAAAATTTCCGATAAATCCCAGCGGGCGAGAGCTTCGCCCACGTTTATAACGGTAAGAATAACGGGGATACCGGTCTGACCACGATAAACCGTATCTGAAGCGACAACGGTCTGAATTACCAGCGACGCCGGGTTCTGAATCGTCCACGAATCGGTCAGCAAAGCCGAAGTGTCACTGGCAATCTTGTTGCTTAGTTTGTTTCTCCCAGTTGCAGTTCCATCGAGAATAGCGACCCCTGATGGGCTTTCTGGT
>CAZTHA010000383.1:0-4038 GCA_964613435.1 uncultured bacterium | reverse complement strand
CCGTTTCTGATACGGGGGTGGTTTGGTACCGCGTGGTGCATTGTGGTACAAATCTAGGGAGGGGCGAGGAACGTCGTGGAATTCAAGCAGTTGTTTGCGATTTTAAAGAAACACCTGTCGGATGGCGCCGACGTCCCCTCTTTTTTTCGTGATCTTATTGCGATGATTACCGACGTGACAGAGGCCGAATGGGGTACAAAAAGAGATCCGTCTGCCAAACAGGTAAATGACGAAACCATTCGCGGTTACATAAAGCGGAAATTTCCGAAGAAGTTTGCCCAGGCTATTGTTTATAGGCTTACACCGGAAGTTCTCATAGAGCGCATAAATGAACGTCCTGAAAACGTGCGCCTTCTTTTAGCTGAAGACCTTCATGGCTATGACTCCACGCTTGATGCGGACAATGTCGGCGAGGCAGTGGCCAAATGGGTGGTGGAAATTATTCATGCCGCGGCAGGACTGATTGCGCAGGATGAGCTTGAACAGAAAAAACAGCAGCAACTCGCAATCGATCTGAAGATGAAATTCGGTGAGTACCTTCTGAATGAAGCAAATGATCACTGTCCGTTTCCCGGTTGTGGAAAAAAACTGACTATTGCGCGCGACGGCAAAATCGTCCGTTCATATGAGGTTGGGTTGATCGACAAAAAAAGAGCGGCCAATTTCGACAATCTGCTTGCCATGTGCCCACGTTGCTATGGAACGTATTTACTTGATGATAATAATTCGATGTGCCGAGATTTGCGAAGCATCAAGGCTGTTCTGACTACCCATAACCATAGCACGCAATTGCTTAATGAGATGCCTCTTGAAAAAGGGATCGTTGGTGTCATACGAAAAATAACCGCACTAAAAGAAAAGGATTTGCGCGATGCTGAGCTTGATCCAAAGGAACTCAGTCAAAAGATACGCCCTGATGACAATATGGCTCTCTATACGATTGTAAAAAACTATGTGACAACATACTTTATTCGCATCAGAGAAATTATGATTGGCCTGGATAAGCGAGGCGAGATTGATTATGATGAAATGCAGGATCAGATGCACGCAATATACAAGAGGCTGAAAAAGTCAAGGAAAACAAGCGTAGATATTTTTTATGAGATAGCGGCAAAAATTCATTATATCAGCCTCCAATCGGAGATTTATTGTCAGATTGTGGTTTCATACTTTATTCAAAGCTGTGAGGTATTCGATGCAATTCCCGAATAAGCTGTATTCGTACAAAAATAGCACCTTGGCTCTGATACCGGTGGTGCTGCACGAAGTGAAAAATGGGCCGCTTCCGGTGAGCGAATTATACCAGAGAATACGGCCTTATCTGAATGATGCAACCGACTTTCTTTCAGTGATGGATTGCATTTATGCCCTTCAGGCGGTCGATATAAACGATGAAGGCGAGGTGTTCTTGTGCTTATCGAAATGAGTTCTCCGGAATTTAAAGAGAAAGGGCAAACTCGTCCCCCCATTCACTTCAAAGAAGGATTGAACGTTGTTCTCGGCAAGGAAGACGGAGAGAATTCAATTGGAAAATCTTCCGCAATGCTTGCTATTGATTTTGTGTTTGGCGGCAATACTTATCAATCCAGCGATGGTGTGAAGCACATTGGACATCATTCCATCTTCTTTGCGTTTTCATTTAACGGAAAGCCCCGCTACTTTGCCCGCAGCACCAGTGAAGCTGAAAAAGTCTTTGAGTGTACGGAAAAGTACGAACTTACCGGCACTGTGTTAACAATACAGCAGTATACCGACTGGCTGAAAGCTAGCTACCAAATTGATTTCCCTGGGCTTTCATTCAGAAAAACGCTCGGCAGCTTTTTTAGGATCTACGGCAAAGACAATACAGATGAACGTAGACCACTTCGAGGGATACCGGGACAAAATATGCAGGATTCCATCGAAGTGCTGGTTAAACTCTTTGATCGGTACAAGGATATTGAAGCATATCAGCAGGCGCTGGATGAGCACAAGAAAAAGCTGGATGCCTTCCGCGAAGCAAGGCGTTACCGTTTTGTTCCGGATCTTGTTGGCGGAACGGCGCAGTATGAAGAAAATGTTGCCCAGATAAAGAACCTGGAGCAGCGATTGGAGACACTGATTACCGAGCAGGCGGAGGGCCATCCTGGCGCGGACATTGAGAAATGCCGGCTTAAGGCGCAGCTTGACGGAAACAAACTTCGTCTGGAAACGGAAATCCAATCGCAGCAACGCCGGCTGAAACTATTGGACATGAGCCTTGAATATGGCCTGTACCCTACCGAAGCAGACTTCTCATCCCTACAAGAATTTTTCCCGGGCGTAAACCTTCGGAAGCTGTATGAGGTGGAAAGGTATCATAAAAAGCTCGCTCAAATACTTGGAGACCAGTTTGCTGCAGAGCGCAAGGATGTTGAGGCGGAAATCACAGCCTTGCAGGAGCAAGTGCAAGAAATCCAGCATCAATTGAGCAACATGGGTTTTGTGGGCAGCATGTCTAAGGATTTTTTAGACATGCACGCTGAAATCAAAGGTCGAATTGATTCACTCAGGGCGCAAAACGACGCATACTTAACCCTGATTGAGTTGAAGGATGCGAAAAAGCGTGCGGATGATATGCTGAAAAAGGGCATTGAAAAAATCCTTACAGATATTGAGCAGGAATTGAATGACAAGATGAAGGAATTCAACGATTCCCTTTTTGCTGAACCTCGAAAGGCACCTCACCTGAAGTTTAATGAATATAACAGCTATCGATTTGAGACGCCCGACGATACGGGTACAGGATCGAACTATAAAGGCATGGTCATTTATGACCTTGCGGTTCTGTTTACTACGTCGCTTCCCGCAATTGCGCACGATTCTTTGATTTTGAAAAATATAAGCGACGTCGCCATAGATGGAATTATGAAAATCTATGAGCAAAGTAAGAAGCAGATTTTTATCGCATTTGACAAACAGGATGCGTATACGCCTAGTACACAGCAAATACTTAGGAGGAATCGTGTATTAAAGCTGTCTGACGGCGGTCACGAGCTCTATGGGGTATCTTGGAACAAAGAGGAGCATGCGAATCATGAAGATGAGTTATAACAAGCTATGGAAACTGTTGATTGACAAGGGTATGAATAAAACTGCCCTGCGTAAAGCGGCAGGGATCAGTTCATCTTCTCTTGCAAAACTCAGTAAGGGTGAAAATGTTACCACGGATGTCCTCTTGAGGATCTGCGAGGCGCTAAAATGCGGACTTTATGACATTGCCGACGCGGTTCCTCAGGAAGAGAATGAGATCTGATACAAAAGAATAGCTGATGAGGGGAAAATAACATGGACAGCCAAATGCAAAACACAATCACAAACTTTATTTGGGGTATTGCGGACGATTGTCTGCGTGACGTATATGTGCGCGGCAAGTATCGCGATGTCATTCTGCCCATGACGGTCATTCGCCGCCTGGACGCCGTCCTGGAGGGCTCCTTCGAGGCGGTGCAGGCCATGAAGAAAACACTGGATGCCGCGGGCATCTCCAACCAGTGGCCGGCGCTTTGCAATGCCGCCGGTCAAGCGTTTTGCAATAGTTCCCGTTTCCGCCTGCGCGACCTGACCAGCCGCGCGAAAAAGCAGCAGCTCAAGACGGACTTCGAGGCCTATCTGGACGGCTTTTCGCCCAATGTACAGGAGATATTGGAAAAATTTAAGTTCCGCAACCAGATCGATACCATGGTCGACGCGGATATCCTCGGCGCGGTGATCGAAAAATTTGTGTCTCCCACCATCAACCTAAGCCCAAATCCCATCTACCGGGATGACAGTAAAACGGAGATACGATTGCCCGGGCTTGACAATCATGCGATGGGCACCGTTTTTGAGGAGTTGATCCGGCGCTTTAACGAAGAGAATAACGAGGAAGCCGGAGAGCACTTCACCCCGCGCGATGTCGTGGCCCTGATGACCAATCTGATCTTCCGACCGATCTCCGATCAGATTATCGATGGCACCTACCTAGTCTACGACGGCGCGGTCGGGACCGGCGGCATGCTGACCGTGGCCGAAGAAACG
>CAZTHA010000382.1:0-4043 GCA_964613435.1 uncultured bacterium | reverse complement strand
GGACAAAAAAGAGCCAAGCGCGTCTATTTTCCGGAAAGCAATGATACGATGCAGAGTTTGCAACGCAAGCTGCTAAACGGACAAATCCAATAGCGGAGAATATTCATGAAATACTGGCTGATGAAATGCGAACCCAGCGCCTATTCGATAGATGACCTGCAATTAGAAAAAACCACCTCCTGGGAGGGAGTTAGAAACTACCAGGCAAGGAATTTCATGCGTGACGAGATGCAACCTGGTGACATGGCATTGTTTTACCACTCAAATGCCGAACCTTCAGGAGTTGCCGGAGTAATGAAAATTGTAAAGCCCGGGTATCCCGACAGCTTTGCCTTTAAAGAAGGGCACAAATACCACGACCCGAAAAGCTCTCCGGAAAAACCGACATGGTATATGGTCGATGTCGAATTTGTTGAAAAATTTGCCCAGGTCCTGCCTCTGGCCGCGATTAAAGTTGATCCGCAACTGGAAGGAATCATGGTTGCCCAAAAAGGTTCCCGCTTGTCAATCCAGCCATTATCCAAAGAACATTTTAAACATATAATAAAAATCGCCCGAAGCTAATCTGCCTCGGGCGACTTTAAAAAAACAATCAGGTATAAGCTTCTTCAAGACCTTTTTCAATGGCGTTCCAAAGCGTTTCGACACCTTCCAGACCCACCGAAATACGAACTAGTCCCTGAGTTATACCTCTTTTGCGGCGGTCTTCTTCAGGAACTCCGGAATGGGTCATTGAAGCAGGGTGCTGAAAATAGGTCACCGCGCTGCCAAGGCTTACAGCCAATTCACCCGGAGTGGTATAACTGGCAAAGTAGTCCATCAAACGCCGAGCCGGCTCGTAACCATCCTTCAGTTCCAGAGCGATGATTCCTCCGCCCAATCGCATCTGCTTTTTCATCAGGTGATGATCAGGATGAGACGGGAGGCCTGGATAAAAAACCCGGTCAACCTTGTCGTGTTTTTCCAGACGGGTGGCAATTTCCAGGGCTGAGGCGCAGGCTCTTTCGACGCGCAAATGAAGCGTCTGCAAGCCTTGGGAATTCAGCCAGGAGTCGAAGGGACTCGGAGTTGGACCGAAATCTTTATAAATATGAAAAAGATGCTCACTCATAAATTCCCATGGGCCAATGACCACGCCGGCGACGCTGGTCGAATGTCCATTAACGTATTTGGTCAAACTTTGAACAACGATGTCCGCGCCGAGTCGGAAAGGTTGCTGCAGATAGGGAGTTGCAAAAGTATTGTCGATGACCAGCGGAATACCCCGCGCCTGGGTCATTTTAGAAATCGCTTCAATGTCTGAAATTCGCAAAGTTGGATTATCAGGGGTTTCAAGAAAAACCATGGCGATTTTTGGATTCTCTTCGAGCGTCTTTTTAACAATTTCGACATTGGTCGTATCGATAAAATGGGTTTTAATCTGAAACTTTTCCAGGGTTCTGAAAAAACCATCGGTACAGCCATAAACACTGCCACAGATCACCTCATCGCCACTCTTGACCAAGGCCAGAGTGGTGCATGAAATAGCAGCCATTCCAGACGAGCAAACCAGAGAGGCAATTGTCGGTTTGCGTTCATCAGCCGCCAAAGCTGCGTCGATAATGTGTTGGCAATCAAGCTGAAAAAGAGCTTTTTCCAGATATTCTGTAGTCGGATTTCCCAGGCGCGTATAAATTCTGGCAAAGGGCCGCTCGCCACTTTTTGAAACACCCAAAAATCGATCCGCACCGTCCTTGACATTTCTAAAGCTGAAAGTCGATTTTTGTACAATGTTTGGCAGTCCTATTCCCACGCCTATTGAACCAAAACGATCGGCAGAAAGCATCTTTTCCTCGGTTCTCGCATACTTTTCCTTACGTTCTGCCCAGTTGGCAAACCAAGAGTGTTCGGCCATGTGATTAGCATTCCTTTCATTTCTTATGTCTGAACTTAGTCTAGCCTGAACCGGCCATTCAGTCAAATTTTTATGGCCTTAAACCATACCCTCATTTTAAAGCTGGAAAAACCAATGATTCAGGAGTATCATGCAATATCCCAATATTACAGAAAAGGAGTACCAGCAAAATGCACCAGGATGTTGACGATCATGAACGTAAAAACATATTACCTGAAAACTCTCATCGGTACTCCGGTTTTAAGCGATAGCGGTCGCCAGTCTGGTTACGTAACCGATTTTGTCGTTAAGCTCAAAAGCGGGCTGCCATGCCTTGACAAGGTTGTCGTCTTTGCCTTCGATTCGGCAACCACGAGACTTGCCAAGCGCAGCGATTTCAAAGACTTTTCCCCGGAAAAATTCCTGCTCATCAAGACAATGAGTGATTTGCCGCCATTCTCTGAAGCGGCAGGAATGGTGACCGCAACCCAGCTCTGGGACAAATCAGTAATCGACACCGTCAATGTCAGAACCGTTCAGATTAATGATCTTAAAATAGCCATTACCGAAAATGGCCTTTTGAGTGTCATCGGCATCGACATCAGCTTCAGTGCAGCATTGAGACGGCTCGGACTCGAAAGATACGTCGGCCCGATTCTCAAAAAGTTTGGCGTCGAGATGGATGAAGACATAATCGGCTGGGACAAAATAATTGGCTTCAGCGACCAATTCGCGAATCTGACCTCTGAAGAGACTTCTGATAATCTGCAAAACCTGCATCCTGCCGACCTTGCCGAAATTCTCGAAGACCTTGACCAGTCAGAAAGAATCTCGATCCTGGAAAACCTCGATGAAGACGTTGCAGCCGAAACACTCGCCGAAGCTGAGGCCGAAACTCAACTGCAAATCATCGAAAACCTCGATGCCGAAACCGCCTCTGAAATTATCGAGGAAATGGATCCGGACGAAGCTGCCGACCTGCTGCAGGACATGGACCAGGAGAAAGCTAAAGCGATCCTGGAACACATGGATCTCGACGACTCAAGCGATGTAAGAAAACTGCTTGAACACCGTGAAGACACTGCCGGCGGCCTTATGACAACCGAATATGCCGCTATTTTCGAAGACTTCACCGTAGCTCATGCTTTTTCGCACCTTCGCCTCGTCGCTGCCGACATTGAAATCATTTATTACATGTATGTCATCGATTCAGAAGAAAAACTCAAAGGGGTTGTATCGATTCGCGACCTGCTTTCAGCCAATCCCGCCCAACTGGTTACCGAAATCATGGATGACGACCTGGTCGTCGTTTATACAGACACTGAACAGGAAGAGGTCGCCAACCTCATCAGTAAATACGACTATATGGCCATACCGGTTGTAAACCAGCAACAGCAATTAGTCGGGGTGGTAACCGTCGATGACGTCGTCGATGTTATCGAAGAAGAGGCGTCGGAAGATTTGTTCAAGTTCGCAGGTTCGAGTGAAGATGAATTGAATTACACCTCGCCTTTACAGGCCTGCCGTGCGCGATTGCCATGGCTGCTGATTACTCTCGGCACCGGCTTTATCACCAGCTCGATTCTCAAGAACTTCATGACAGAATTCAACCAGGTCCTGGTTCTGGCCTTTTTCGTTCCGGTAGTCATGGCCATGGGCGGAAACACCGGAATACAGTCTTCGACATTGATTATTCGCGGGATGGCACTCAATTCTTTTTCTGGAGGCGATCTTTTTAAAAGACTGCTAAGTGAAATTGCGGCTGGCGGACTGATGGGCGTGGCCTGCGGAACCATTGTCGGCGTATGGGCCCGCTATCTCATCGCTACTGACGCGGCGACCTCAGCAAGCTTTTCAGCCTTTTTTCTGGCTCTGACCGTTGCAATAGCGATGATGGCAGCAATGACCTTTGCGGCAATGTTCGGGGCTCTGGTTCCGATCGTCTTTGACCGCTTCAAAATAGATCCCGCAGTGGCTTCTGGGCCATTCGTAACCTCATCGAACGATATTTTCGCCCTGATTATTTATTATGCAGTCGCATTTTCAATGCTGTCTTATGCCATGGCTTGAAAAGATTCGCCCCGGTGAAAACGGTTATTTCTTAAGCAGCGGATTGGGCAGCATGTAATCGGTTCTGGCCTCTTTGCTCAGTGGTTTCTGCCATACGCCG
>CAZTHA010000381.1:0-4048 GCA_964613435.1 uncultured bacterium | reverse complement strand
GTGTGTCTGCCAGAGAAACGGCATGGGCCGGGCCAAGCAGTTCTTTCTGTTGAATGTATGTTGCAGGCAGGTCGGCGTAATTAGCTTTGACAAAGTCTTCGATTATATGCCCGTTTTCATCGGTAATGAAGATATATTCTTCTATCGTTAACTTTTTCATACTGTCGATAACGTGCTGCAGCACAGTTTTACCGGCAACTGCAACCAGCGACTTTGGCTTGGAAAAAGTATGTGGTCTAAGTCTTGTGCCCTTACCGGCAACCGGAACGATCAGTTTCATGTTTTATTTCCTCCCAATGCCCTCGTAGTCAAAACCGAGAGCCTTCATTTTTTTTGGTTCAAAAAGATTTCTACCATCGATTAGAATCGGTTTTTTCAGCAATGATTTCACTCTTTCGAGATCCGGCCTTCGGAACTCGTTCCATTCAGTAACGATCACCAGAGCATCGGCGCCATCGACAACCTCATAGGCTTTCTTTCCATATACAATTTTTTCGGCAAAAATCTTTCGCGCCTCTTTCATCGCTTCAGGGTCGTAGGCAACGACATTTGCTCCCTGAGCGAGCAGATTTTCAATAAGAACGATCGATGGAGCCTCGCGCATATCATCGGTGTTGGGCTTGAATGCCAGCCCCCATACCGCGATCGTTTTCCCTTTCAATCCCTCGGGGAACCTTCGGCAAAGCTTTTCAAAGAGAACTCTTTTCTGGCGATAATTCACAGCTTCAACCGCTTCCAGAATTTCGAGGCGATAGCCATTTTCGTCAGCAGTTCTAACCAGGGCCTGAACGTCTTTTGGAAAACACGAGCCACCGTAACCCGCACCGGGAAAGATGAACGAATAGCCGATACGACCGTCCGAACCAATGCCCTGGCGCACCTGGCCAATATCGACCCCGAGCCGCTCACAAAGATTGGCGATATCGTTCATGAATGAAATTTTGGTTGCCAGCATTGCATTTGCGGCATATTTGGTCATCTCAGCCGCCGGAACATCCATCACCAGTATGGGTTTGCCGGTTCTGACGAATGGCGAATAGAGTTCTTTCATAATTTCTCCGGTTCGCACATCTTCGCAACCGATAACCACACGATCTGGTTTCATGAAATCGTCGATAGCGTTTCCCTCTTTAAGAAATTCCGGATTACTGACCACGTCAAACGGCAAATTTTCGCCACGCTTGTCCAGCTCTTCCTGGATGGCCTGACGCACCCGCTGACCGGTTCCGACCGGAACCGTAGATTTATCGACGATGATTTTATACTCAGTCATGCAGCGGCCGATACCTCTGGCAACTGCCAACACATGTTGCAAATCGGCCGAACCGTCTTCACCGGGAGGGGTTCCCACCGCGATGAAAAGCAGCAAAGACTTCGCCACCGCATCTTCGAGAGAAGTCGTGAAAGCCAACCTCTCTTCTTCGACATTTCTTTTCACCAGACCTTCAAGGCCGGGTTCATATATTGGGATAATGCCGTTCTTCAAGTCTTCAATTTTTTTTTCGTCTTTATCGACGCAGATTACGTCGTTGCCAGACTCCGCAAAACAGGTTCCTGAAACCAACCCCACATAACCTGTCCCTATCATGGCAATTTTCATTTTTCTGCATCCTTTCTATATTGTACAGTTGAATTTTTTACAATCAGAGGCCATAATACCACTGAAAACTGCTTTTTAAAATCCCAAAATTAAAGACACAAAAATGTTCAAAATACTTGATAAATACATCTTCACACAGCTGATCGGCCCATTTCTTTTCGGTTTTTTTCTTTTTGTCACCCTGATTGCCATCGACCCACTCATTTCGGCCTTGCAAAGCGTGGTTAATGAAAATGTCAGCATGTGGATCATGTTTCGCTGGTTTTTGAACCGGTTGCCCCAGGATATGGTTTTCACTTTCCCCATGTCGGTTTTACTCGCCAATTTGCTCGTTTTCGGACGTATGTCGAAAGACTCGGAAACGATAGCTTTGCGTGCCGGCGGCATCAATTTTTTCCGCATTCTCGTTCCGGTTATTGTTTTTGCGCTGATGATAACGGCTTTGAGCTTTTTCTTCAATGAACTGGTCGTGCCGACCTCGAATCAGAACGCTAGAAACATCAAAAGATATGAAATCATGAAACTGTCCGAACCAGAAGCATCGGAAAACTCGATTATGCGTGTGTCTGACGGCGCTTTTGCCTATGCCCGCAGAGTTTACGAAAAAACCGGGCGAATGGATAAAGTTTTGCTCGAATACTACGATGACAGCGGGAACCTTAAAAGAAGGGTCTCGGCGACAACGGCTGAATGGGACGGTAAAGCATGGACCTTTAGGGGAGTGGTTGAACAGGACTACACCATAGAAGGCGCACTCGCCTCTCCGTCAACCATAGCAGAGCTAAGCATTCCGGCTATCATCGAAAAGCCCGAAGATTTTGCCCGACAAAGTAAAAAGCCAAATGAAATGAGCTACCGTGAACTGAAAAACCGGATCGAAACCTATGAGCGGACCAAATTTATGGACACAACGGAGTTACAGGTCGAGTTAGCTATGAAAACCTCGCTACCGTTCGCCAGTTTCTTTTTTGCGATAATCGGCGCCAGCTTTGGCCTCACCAACAGTCGCAGCGGCGCATTTATCGGCTTTGGGGTTTCCATGCTGATCATTTTTCTCTATTATGTTCTGATGAGTGTTTTTACCGCCTTGGGCAAATCTGACTACCTTCCCCCTCTTTTTGCAGCCTGGGCGCAAAATATAATATTCGCTTTCGCCGGCTTTCACATAGTTGCAGGTATCAATGAATAAACGTCTTTCGGCTTTTATTGGACTGATGGTTTTAATATTGAATTTTTCGGCCTCTTTGAATGCCGAAGTTTTCAGGCCAATACAAATTTTTTTACCAGGAAATTTTCGCGGCAAGGCAGTAACTCTTTCGGAAAATTTGGACCTGCTGCCGTCACCATGCTGGAAAGCTCCATCAATCATTTCTTCCTTCAAAAAATTCAGTCGCGACGCCACTAATATCGTTTTTGGTATCGGCAACGATGCATCTATCTACTCTGTCACCAGCTTTATCAGCGATGGTCTGCCTTCGCAGCAACTTTTGCATGCCTGTGAAACAGACGCCGCTGCCGCCGCTCCAGCAGACATGATGATTTACAGAAACCGGCTGCTTGGCAGGGATTTTCGTGGGCGCATTCTGACCAACCTTGAGTCTGAAAGTGACGCAAGCGTTTTCCCATCACATCGGTTACTTCACAAAGAGGGCGTGAGAGTCTGGTTCTTCAATTTTATCGGCGAAGAAGAATTTGCCTCTTTGCCATTGCAGAACTGGAGCCAAATCAAGCCGGAGAATCCCGCCAGAGCGCTGCGAAGGCTCTCCCCGGCCATTTCAAATGACGACCTGACTATCTCCACTATTTACATGCAACGCAATCCTGCGCATGAACTGATCAAGGAATTCAACAATTTTCCGGGTCACCACCTGGTAATTGACGTGGCCGAAAGCAGGGCAAAAGCTCTTTTTTCGACAATTACCCCGGACCGAAAAGACAAAACTTTCTGCATTTCAGTTTGTGACGGCACCAATAAACTGCCAATGCTCAAGATTGTCAGAAGAAATCATGGTTACCCCCGCGCCAGTCTGAAAATGCTGCCCTATGCCAAGGCAGAGCCTGGCTCTTCAGCAAGCGAATTCAATAAAGCAAGAGATGTAATCATAGCAAAACTGCATGAAACACTGACCATCGTGCCCACAAGTCTAAGGCCTTCTACAGCTCCGTTTAGATTCAACCCGCATCTTATAGCCAAATTTGCCCGAAGTTACATGAACACCGACATTGCCATAATCGATCCAGTTCCAGAAGACCATAAAAATGATAACGTCATCAGCCCGGCCGTAATTCTTTCGACGGTACCCAATGAAAAATTGTATTCTTTCCGAACCACAGGAATGCGCCTGGAAAAGATTCTTCAGGACATCCTCAATTCTGCCAGAAAACCTGCGCCAATTATGTAGCTGAAATTGACAGTGTTGGTTGCCAGGCTGTTTTCAAATTCTGACT
>CAZTHA010000380.1:0-4049 GCA_964613435.1 uncultured bacterium | reverse complement strand
GCCTTTCAGGCCGCCATTTCCATTCTTTTCTTTGTGCTGGCCCTGTCAATGTTCGATGTATTCATGATTCAAGCCCCGGCCTCTTTGCGCAACCGCCTCGGCAACATAAAAAAAGCCGGTACCTTCGGCATTTTTCTCATGGGCATGATTTCTGGTCTGATGGCTTCACCCTGCGTTGCCGCCCCGCTTGCCGGCATACTTGCCTTCATCGCCGCTACCGGAAGCAAGTTTCTTGGATTTTTCATGCTTTTGATTTTTGCATGGGGAATGAGCGTTCCTCTTCTTCTCGTCGGAGCCTTTTCAGGCAGTCTCAATTCACTGCCGAAAGCCGGCGAATGGATGAACCGGGTTAAAGAGTTTTACGGTTTTCTGATGCTTGGCGCAGCACTTTATTTTGCCCAGCCCCTGATCGGGGAACCTTGGGCCGAGCTCTTACTCGCGCTGGTCCTGGCTGCTTTTGCCGCTTTTCTTGGCCTGTTTTCCAACCTGCCCGAAGATTCGCTGCTGTCACACAGAATTTTAAAAGCCTTTGGCATTGTCACCATTTCAGTTGCCTGCGCCTTTGCGATTAGCGCCACAACCAAATGGGGCTACCTGTGCATGCCTCAGCCAATCAACACCCAGATCACCGAAAAGGCCGAATTGATCTGGCTCACTGATTTGACTGCCGCAAAAAAGAAAGCTCTCGCAGAGGGCAAACCTGTTTTCATTGATTTTCGCGCCGACTGGTGCACTATCTGCCGCGAACTTGAACGCAAAGTATTCCCGCGGCCTGAAATCAGAGTGCTTCTCGAAAAAATGGTAACCGTAAAAATTGATGCAACGAACAACACTCCGGAAATCGAAGCTCTGTTGCAAGAATACTCGGTAATCGGCCTGCCGACCCTGGTTGTTTTGACCTCTGACGGCACCGAAATCAGCGACTTACGCATGGTCGGCGATATAACCGCCGGACAATTGGCAGAAAACCTCAGTCTGGCGCTACACTGACCTGTAAAGCTTTTTTAAGTCACAGACCGGTCGGCAAGTCGACAAATTCATATTTTAATTTGAATTTGTCGGCAAGATGCTTGCCCAAGGCCTGAACGCCAAAAACTTCAGTTGCATAGTGCCCGGCGGAAATCATGTGAATTTCGCGGTCGCGGCAGGCCGCTACTCCCTGATGAATAATTTCGCCGGTCAGAATGAGGTCAACTTCTCCTTGATAAACGAGAGGGTCAGTAACGTAACTCCAGCCACCGCCGGAAACAATGGCAATGCTGTGAATTTCTTTCTTGCCAAAATCCAGGTGAGTAGCTATAGGGCCGATTACTGAAGCAACTTTCTTTTTAAAGGCAGCAACCGTAACCGGTTTTTTAAGCCGGGCGAGTATACCAATTGGATTTCGGGAGCCGCCGAAAGGCCCGACTATTTCCGCACCGATTTTTTCAGCAATCTGCGCATTGTTTCCATAGATGGGATGGGCATCCAGGGGCAAATGCAAAGCATAGAGGTTCAACTGCGCACTATCCAGAGCCTTGAAAATTCGCTGATTTATGCGATCGAGTCGGGTCCATTCTGCGCCTTTCCAGAAAAGCCCATGGTGAACCAAAGCAAAATCAGCCTTGCTCTTTTGTGCCTTTTGAAAAAATTCAACGGTAGCATCGACTCCGGCTACGATTTTCTTGATTTCGTCTCGCCCCTCAAATTGCAGGCCATTATAAGAATAGTCGGGAAAATTGACTTCTGCGAACAACTGTTCAATATAGCTGATCAATTCTTTTCTTTTAACCATTAGTCGCGATCTCCTGAGAATTTAACAAAGATTTTTCGGCCTCACTGATTTTACCTTCAACAAAATTGCGATATTGTTGCAAAGCTTCAGGTGTTTCGGCCTCGAATCGTGAAACGAGAATCGGTTGGGTATTTGATGCCCGCACCAGGCCCCAACCCTGATCGAATTCAATCCTGATCCCGTCAGTAAGATTGATGTTGCGTATTTTTGGCAGAGTCAGCTGGGAATTATGCGCCTGAACAAGCTTGATTACCTGCTCGACCAGAGCGAACTTCATTTCTTCCCGGCAATCGATGCGAATCTCCGGGGTAACCAATACCGGGGGCAGATCCTTGAGGAAATCTGCCATTTGCTTGGCGGGCATGGTTTCGGCAAGGATGCGGGCAACTTCCAGCGAAGCATGAATAGCATCATCAAAACCGAAATATTCCTCGGCAAAAAAGATGTGGCCACTCATTTCACCTGCCAACAAAGCTCCCGACTCTTTCATTTTATTCTTTATCAGCGAATGACCGGTTTTCCACATTAATGGATTCCCGCCGGCCCGTTCGATTTCACGATACATTCGCGTCGAGCATTTTACTTCGCCGATTATCGTCGCATGCGGATTGCGCTTGAGCAGATCACGAGCCAGAACGATCATGATCTCGTCTCCCCAGAGAATATTGCCCTGATTATCAACAACGCCAAGGCGATCGCTATCACCATCGTAAGAAAATCCAACATCCGCTCCGGTTCTTTTCATTTCAGCAATCAGCAGTTGCAGATTCTTTTCCACTGTCGGGTCGGGGTGATGGTTTGGAAACTGCCCGTCAGGCTCACAGAACAACTCGATGACTTCACAGCCCAGGGCCTTGAAAATGGCCGGAGCAACCAGGCCGGCGGTGCCGTTTCCGGCATCTACGATCACTTTGGGGCGTGAAGACAAAGCGGCAAGGTTTGCATGACGCTCGATCTGGTAATCGATATAAGCCTTGATAATATCGTAGTTTTCAACACCAGCCATGCCCTTGATAAAATCACCGTTCTCAAGAATCTGGCGCACCTCCTGAATTTCATCGCCATGAATGGTGGTTTTATTGAAGCCCAGCTTGAAACCGTTATACTCAGGCGGGTTATGGCTGCCGGTAATCATCACCGCCCCATCAACCGGCAATTTAAACATTGAATAATAAACAAGAGGAGTTGGACACATTCCCAGGTCGATAACCCTGACTCCTATCGCTGCAGGCCATCACTGAACCAGTTTTGAAGCTGTGGACCGCTCGATCTGGCATCGCGGCCGATAGCCATAATCAGATCAGTTTTGCCGCCACTTTGACGACTGACAAAAGTTGCAAAAGCCATCGCCAGACTGGTAATGAACTCCTGAGAAAAATCATTTTCGACTATGCCGCGAATATCATACTGCTTGAATACGCTTGGATTAAAATTTTTCATTTAAATTCTCCGCTTAATTTCATCTCTGTTATTGCCATCTGGTCAGCACGAATGTGCCGTTTAAGCTCACCTGGAGTTCTGAACGGGTAGATGTGTAGTCGATGCTGATTCGCGAACTGTTTTCCTGGGAAACTCCAAAAAAAATCTGGTCACTGAGCTGATTGCCAAAATAAGCCCAGCGCATGGTCGATTGCAAGGTTGGATCTATGGGCACCCAGCCACGATTTTCAAAAAAGACTTCGCACCAGGCATGGCCAATTGCGGTCTCTTGCCCCATCAATTCAGGTTTAACCAGAAATCCGGTTACCATTCGGGCCGGAATGCCCTTGCGCATACAAATTGCCGCCAGCAACCTTGAAAACTCGGTGCAATCACAATTTGTCGGGTTCAGCAAAGCCCAGCTAACCGGGTTGTCTTCATAATTCTCCAGATAATTCAGCCCGGCAGCAACCGCACGGGTCGCATTCTGCACGAAGTTACCCGGCAGACGTTCGATTCTATCAGCCAGTAAGGCCAGCAAAGAATCATTGATGCTATATTTTTCGTCGAGCTGACTGATCTTGATTTCGGGGGCACGCTGGCTTTTCGCCGTCATCTGGCTACCAAGCAGCGGAGTGGTCTGAATCCGATGCACCAGCCGCAAAATAAAGTCGCTTCTGATCTGATCTTTTGGCACCGAAATGCGTAGCCGGCCATCTTTTTCGCGGTTAGTTACCTGAGCCCGCTGACTTACACCTGCAGCAACGATTTCAGCTCCAACCAGTTTGGCACTCTGGTGTCCTGCAACGTTCGGAATCGGTGACACGAGGAAATCCAGACGTTCGATTGCTGAAGC
>CAZTHA010000379.1:0-4070 GCA_964613435.1 uncultured bacterium | reverse complement strand
CTTTTTGATGGATTTTATCTCATTGGCATCTTTGCGCTGACGAAGAATTCTGACAAAGTCTGGCATGGGCTTGATTTCGCCCTTGAATTCTTCGACATAGGTTAGATATAACTGCAGACTAAGGCTTTTCTCAACGCCCAGCGACTTGATTTTGCAGGCTTTTACCCGTTTAAAAATGGTTTCAACCGAATTGTTGTAAAAAATCTCGATACGGGCGGCATCGCCGATTTCGCGGGCGCTTTGTTCCTGATACCTGAAGTCGGTAAAAAACCAGGCGTCTTTAGGTGTAACCAGAAGGTAACCACAAGAGCCGGAAAATCCGCATAAATAACGAATATTGGTATGATCGGTTACGAGAATGTTCTGACATTCTTTATTCTTGCGCAATGCTTTTCTGAATTCTTCGAGTCTGCTTTTATAATCCATTTTATGCCTCATTTTCCTGTGATTCTGAATTATCTGCGTCGTTTTTACGGGCAAAAGTGCTTTTAAAAAGAGGACGAGTCGAGAAACACGAGTTCTCGACAATTTCTGCTGCCTGCAGAGATGGTGCTATAAGAGTTATGGCCAGTTTCTTTTCATCGAGAATTTCCCTGGCCACGGCTCTGATATCGTCGCCGCCAACCGCCAGATAAGGCTTGATCGTGTCTTCGGGCAGCTGCGGTTCAACATCATACAGAAAACCAGTAGAAAGGCGATTCATGCGATTGGTCGTGCTTTCAAGAGCGATAAGCATATTGCCCTTCAACTGCTCTTTGGTCTCTTCAATTTCAACTTCGGTCAGGCCGGAATCTGCGACCTTGGTCAGCTCCTGATGAAATAGTTCGAGCACTTCGCCGAGATGCTGCATCGAGGTGCCGGCATAAATGCCGAACAGGCCCGTATTTCGAAACGAAGTGTGATAGGAATAAACCGTATAGGCCATGCCTCTTTTTTCGCGAATTTCCTGAAACAGGCGACTGCTCATACCGCCGCCAAAAGCAGCGTTAAGAACAGTAAGGGCAAAGCGACGCCGATCGCCGAATGGTATGCCTACCGTGCCAAGAGTAAGATGAACCTGTTCAATATCTTTCTGAAATACCGAACTGGCGTAAGTAGCCTCGGGCACGTGCTCCATAACCGGCAGAGAACCGCTGCGCATCGCTGCCAACTTCTGGGTCAAAACCTCGACGAGATTTTCCCAGTCAAAATTGCCAGCGACACAGACAATAAGATTTTCAGTCAGATACTGGTTCTTGAAGATTTCGACGACCCGGTCGCGTGGCATGGCGGCAACGGAGGCGCTGGTACCCAGAATCGGGTTGCCAAGACGGGAGTTCTTCCAGAGATTCTGGCCAAGAAGTTCGTGAATGATCTCGTCGGGTGAATCTTCGTACATCTTGATCTCTTCAAGAATAACCCGCCGCTCCCGCTCGAACTCTTCAAGTTCGAATTGCGAGTCGGTAAGCATGTCAGCAAGAGTGTCAACCGCAACTTCAAGATGATCTTTGACGATTCGGGCGTAAAAGCAGCAGTAATCTTTTGCGGTGAATGCATTAAGATAACCGCCGATGCGGTCGAATTCCCGGGCAATCTGGCGGGCCGAACGGCGTCCCGTGCCTTTGAACATCATGTGCTCGATGAAATGCGATACGCCAAGCATTTCTTCAGGCTCGTAGAGAACTCCGGTTTTGAAGAAAAAACCAATCGATACGCTTTGAACCGTGTCAAACTTTTCTGCTATAACTCTAACACCATTATCAAGGGTTTTGCTCAGGTATGGGCTCAATATCTGTCTCCGCTTCCTTGTTGTTTGTTTCATCTATTATCGGCATAAGTCCCTGACTTTCGTTGAAATCTTTCTCGATTTGTCTTGTTTCCTGAAGATTTTCGGCTTTCTGCCCCTCAGGAGTAAGCTGATCAGGGATTTCGAGCGAAGGCACCGGCAATTCTTTCAGGCTCTGCATACCGAAATAGTAGAGAAAATCCTGAGTCGTCGAATATAGTCTTGGGCGGCCGAGAACCTGTTTTTCACCACTAACATAGATCAATTTTTTTTCGAGCAGGGTGGAAATGACCCCGTCGCAATTTACGCCGCGAATCGCGTCGATTTCAGCGCGGGTTATCGGCTGCTTGAAGGCGATAACCGACAAAGTTTCAAGGGCCGGCAAAGACAGGCTGACAAGTTTCTGGCCGTCGAGACGTTGAATGAATTCGGAAACCCGGGCCTTGGTGGCAAGTTGAATGCCATTTTCAAGAATAACGATCTGCAGGCCAGAGTTTTCGTCATTGTCATAGGCATGTTTACGTTCCCGCACGACTTCTTCGGCACGCTCGGGACTGACACCAAGCAGCCCGGCGAGTTTCTCGAGACTCAGTGGTTTGTTATGTATGAGCAAAAGGCCGTCGAGGGCTGCGCAAAGAACCGAAAATTCAGGCTCAGGGGCCGGAGCAATTGCTTCTTCGGGCTCTCCTGCCCCGCTGGATTCTCTGGGTTCTTCGGCCAAAGACTCGGGGGTACCTTCAAGCTGATCGATGATAGTTTCCTGGTCAAGATTTTCCATAGTTTCTCCGCTCAGGCCGCCGAGTCAAGTTGAGGATCGCTGCCATCGATCTGACTTTCTTTTTTTCGGCCGCTTCTTAATTTCTGCAAAATAATCGGCTGGAAATTTTCCTGCTGATCTACGGCAAGTTCACCATTTTTAGACATTTCGAGAATGGCCATAAATGAGAGGACAACCTCATAGCGATTTTTACGGTCTTTTATCAGGTCGCCGAAAGTGATCTCGCCCTTGAACTTTTTGAGGATGCCGCGAATCTCATTGATGCGATCCATGATGCCGATCTTTTCAAGCACGACCCGATGAATCGGCGGGTTTATTCTTCGCCGAACCAGAGCATGGTAAATGTTCAAAAGCTCGATTGGACCAATATTAACTTCAAGGATCTCTTCTGGTTGACGTTCGAAATCGGTATCACGGGTGAAGATACGTGAGGCCTTCTTTTCAAGCTCGCGCAGCTGCAACGACATCAACTTGAAGCGTTTGTATTCGAGAAGCTTTTCAACCAGTCCAATACGCGCATCTTCTTCGAAATAAGCTTCATCGATTTCTTCATCGCCGGTAAATACCTCTTCGGATTTTTCACCGGGCAACAGGGTTTTTGATTTAATCTCGAGCAGGGTTGCGGCCATGATAAGGAATCCTGAAGCAACCTCCATGTCGAGAATTTCCATCATCTGCAGGTATTCGAGATATTGGGCGGCGATTCGCGCAATCGGAATATCGTAAATATTGATGCGCTGCTCTTCGATCAGGTGGTAAAGCAGATCGAAAGGCCCTTCAAATACCGGAAGTTTTACCTGGTAACTGCTCATGCAATATCTTTCAGTTCAAATTAAAGTTTGAAGCCCATTGCGGCTCTGATTTCTGCGATAGTTTCACCGGCAATGCGATGCGCTTTTTCTTCACCGGCAGCGAGAACTTCTTCAACATAGCCCTTGCGTTGCTCAATTTCGCAACGACGCTGACGAATCGGCTCAAGCATGGCATTCAATCGCTCGAAAAGGATGTTTTTGCAATCTCGGCAACCAATCGAGGCATCACGACAGCCGGCGGCTATTTCCTCAAGGCGATCCGGGGTGTAAATCTTATGATATGCATAAACCGCGCAGACATCGGGATCACCTGGATCGTTGCGACGCACTCTTTGCGGATCGGTAATCATCATCTGCACTTTCTGCTTGAGAGACTCCGGGGTTTCGCGCAGGTAAATGCCGTTATTGTATGATTTACTCATCTTGCGCTTGTCGATTCCGAGCAGCAGAGGGACAGAAGAAAGTTTCGCTTCAGGCTCTGGCAAAATTTCGCCAAACTGCCCGTTGAAACGACGGATAATTTCGCGGGAAAGCTCCAGATGCGGCAACTGATCTTTACCAACCGGAACGATTTCGCTTTTGTAAACCGCAACGTCGGCAGTCATCAACACGGGGTACATCAGCTTGCCGACAGAAACCTTGGATCTGGTTTCTTCATCGCGAACTTCGTCTTTGAATGAAGTGCAGCGCTCGAGCCAGCCCAGCGGCGTTAAAT
>CAZTHA010000378.1:0-4096 GCA_964613435.1 uncultured bacterium | reverse complement strand
AAGTATTTGGTCAGCAAAAGATACGGACGAAGCAAAACGGGCGGTACCTTGTCGAGCATGTGGTCACAGCCTCTTATTTCAAGGATTTCCAAACCGAGAAATTCAGCCAGCTGAACAAGGTCGGATCGGACATATTCGCGAATGTGCCCGCGCCAACGGCCTTGATACCAGAAATAAGAGGCGAATGGCGGCAGGTTGGTTTGGCCGCGTAGCACGGCCAGTCTTTTTCGAACATTTACAGCATTGGGAACAGTTATAAAAAGGATTCCGCGTGGAGACAAGAGTTCGAGAAGTCCGTTAAGAAGCTCGCGGGGTGAGTCGTGCAGGTGCTCGAGAACGTCGTTGAGCATGACCATGTCGAATGAGCCGGGTTGAAACGGCAATCCGCTTTCTGAGGCAATCTTAAAATCGATTCCAGTTGCTTGGATAAAACTTTTTATTTTAGCGAGATTTTCGGGTTCCTGATGCCAGACATCGTTCAGGTCGTCTGTTCCAGCACAGCTATAACCAAGATACTGTAGAACTGCGGTGACATCACAGGGGCCACAGCCGAAATCGAGAATGCGGGCGCCAGGCTGAAGGTAGCGCTCAACAGTAGCGGCAATGTTGGAGTATTTCCCATGACCAAAAGAAATTTCGGGCACCATGTATCCGGGAAAGGGGAATTCTGCAGATACCTGGGCAATCGCCCGTTCAATTCGTTCTTTTGCCTGTTGATGCATTATTTTGCTGCTTTCGGAAGGGATGTATCATTGCGGTTGTAGCTAACGGAGAATTTACCATTTAATCAGGCAATTTTACAAACTCTCATTCTTTATTTCCGGCAGGCGGGTTTTGCGTCGGCGAACTCAGCGAAACTTCGACTCGAGGGACGCATATTTACGTTGGCTGCAATTTTGGCAGAGTTGGGGCCGTTGAACTGTGCCGCGAGCCTTTCTTGCCATCTGACCCGCTATTGATTGGGATTGAAACTGGTCAAGTGCGCAACGAGCCTTGGTAAAAAATCGGTTATCAGCACGCTTGAATAATAGAAAAAGAACTTAAAAAATAGACAATTGAAGCGGCAAAAGATAGAATTTTGCAGAACGATCTGATTTTGGGAGTGTTTGATCAATTGCGAAAAATTTGTGTATTTACCGGTACCAGAGCCGATTACGGGCATTTATTCTGGCTGATGAAAGAAATTGAGCATGATGTTGAACTGCAATTGCAGCTTCTGGTCAGTGGCAGTCACCTCTCGCCGGAATTTGGTCTGACGGTCGGGGTCATCGAAGAAGACGGCTTTGTTATCGATGAAAAAGTTGAAATGCTTTTGTCAGCAGATTCTGCTGTCGCAACCTGCAAAGCGATGGGACTCGGACTGATCGGCTACAGCGAAGCTTTATCCCGGCTGCAACCTGATCTGCTGATAATATTGGGCGACCGATTTGAAGCCATGGCAGCGGCGCAGGCGGCTTTGGTTGCACGGGTTCCCATTGCCCACATCTATGGCGGCGAAACCTCTGAAGGTGCGATAGACGAGGCGATTCGCCATTCGATCACCAAGATGGCCACATACCATTTTACCGCTGCCGAGGCCTACCGGAAAAGGGTCATACAGCTTGGCGAGCATCCGAATCGCTGCTTCAATTATGGTGCCCCCGGACTCGATCATCTCAGCCATACCCGGCTGCTGGACCGCGAGGAATTGGAAGAAGCGCTTAAATTCAAACTTGGCCGGCAGAATTTTCTGGTAACTTATCACCCGGCCACTCTGGCGAACGAAGACAGCAGCAGTGTTTTTAACGAGATTCTGGCGGCATTGCAAAGCTTTCCCGAAGCACATTTCGTTTTAACCATGCCCAATGCCGACCCGCATGGCCGTGGCATTATCGAAGCCAGCAAGAAGTTTGCGGCAGAGATGCCTGAACGGGCATGTTTTTTCAGCAATCTTGGCCAGGTGCGCTATCTGAGCATAATGAAACAGGCTGATGCGGTGATCGGCAACTCTTCGAGCGGCCTCGATGAAGCTCCGGCACAGTTTGTGCCGACGGTTAACATCGGTGAACGCCAGAAGGGAAGATTGCGATCCGATTCGGTCATCGATGTCGAGCCTTTGCGAGAAAAGATAGTTGCAGGCATTGAACAAGCGCTTTCGAGCGATTTTCGAGCAAAAATAAAGAATCAGAACCCGGCTTACGGTTCGGGCGATGTTTCAAAGAAAATAGTCGCGACGATCAAGAAGCTTGATCTTGCGGCGGGTACAATGAAAGCGTTCTACGACATTGATTTTCAGGAGCCAGAGACATGAAGAAAACAATTGTAATTGCCGAAGCCGGCGTTAACCATAATGGGTCGGAATCTCTGGCCCGACAACTGATCGATGCTGCGGTAGAGGCCGGCGCTGATTTCGTAAAATTTCAGACCTTCAAAGCGACCGAGATTTCAGGGCAGAATGCCCCTTTGGCTGAATATCAGGCGGCAGCCCTGAAAGAAGATAACAGCCAGCTGAAAATGCTGCAGAAGCTTGAAATTTCTTATGAAATGCATCGTAATCTGCAGAATTACTGCCGACAAAAGAATATCAGCTTCATTTCGACCGCTTTTGACTGCGAAAGCCTGCGTTTTTTGAATGAAGACCTGCAGATCGACCTGATAAAAATACCTTCAGGAGAGCTTTTCAATCCGCTGCTGTTGATCGATGCCGGGCGCACCGGCAAGCCGGTGGTTCTTTCAACGGGCATGGCTTCGCTTGGTGATGTCGAAACGGCGCTTGGGGTTCTGGCCTTTGGTATGCTCAAATCGCCGAACAAGCCTGGCAATAAAGCATTCAAAGAAGCCTTCGTTTCAGCTGAGGGGCAAAAGCTGCTTAAAGAAAGAGTCAGGCTGCTACATTGCGTCACCGAGTATCCTGCCGCTTTTGCCGATTTGAATCTTCGGGTTCTTGATACGATGCACATGGCTTTTGGGCTCGAGGTCGGGCTATCTGATCATTCGCCGGGAATCAACATGGCCATTGCCGCCGTCGCCCGCGGGGCAACGATGATCGAGAAGCATTTCACCATCGATCGCAACTTGCCCGGGCCTGATCACCAGGCCTCGCTCGAACCACATGAGTTGGCCGAAATGATTAGAGGTATTCGCGAAGTCGAGCTGGCGCTTGGCAGTGGCAGGAAGATTCCGAACCCGGCTGAGTTGAAAATAGCTGATGTGGCAAGGCGCAGCCTGGTCGCTGCCGCCGATATAGCAGCCGGCGAGGCATTCAGCAGTGATAATGTCGGGTTGAAAAGGCCAGGCACTGGGCTTTCCCCGATGCAGTATTTCGAAATTCTCGGCAAAAAAGCGCCGAGGTGCTTCAAAAAGGGAGAGATGCTTGAATTCTGAAAACTTTGTTGCCAACGATAATCTGAAAATCTGGGATGAAATTTTTAAAAAGCGCAGCTGGGGGAAGTATCCGCCGATCCCCCTGATCAGGTTCGTGGCCCGCAATTTTTTTGCAGTGCCAGAGAGGCAGTCGGTAAGGATTCTTGAGCTTGGCTCGGGACCGGGAGCAAACCTCTGGTTCATGGCCCGCGAAGGTTTTTGCGTTTATGGTATCGATGGCAGCCCGGCCGCTTGTGAAATCGCCAGGCAGAGACTGAGAGATGAAAAGCTGGACGACAGAATCGGCAAAATCGTTGTCGGCGACTATTTTGACCAGCTCGATCAATTTGCCGACGATTATTTCGATGCCGTCATCGACGTTGAGAGTCTTTGCTGCAACCCGTTTGAGCGCACCAGGCAAATTATTGCGCGGGCTTTTTCAAAGCTCAAGAGTGGCGGACGCATGTTCAGCATCGCTTTTGCTGACGGCACCTGGGGTCTGGAAGGAGAGCAGGTCGATCATCATGCTCTGTACCCAGTTGAGGGTCCGCTTGCCGGCGAGGGGTTCAACCGGTTTACAACCCGGGAGGATATTGAAAGTCTTTATTCCGGAGCAGTGCTGGCGAATTTAGAGCGGCAGGAGCTTCACTTCGAGAACGGCAAAAAAGTTTCCGAGTGGTTGATCGAAGCAGTGAAGTAGTTGGCCAGGCGCAGGTCGAATTCGCTGTCGATGTCGAGAGAGCGCTCGGAGGGC
>CAZTHA010000377.1:0-4132 GCA_964613435.1 uncultured bacterium | reverse complement strand
CGCGTTCAGGTAATTTTTCTGCTGATAATTGATATAAGCCCGTTCCTGATAGGCAAAAGCTTTTACCAGCGAGCCATTGCTCGTCTTTTCGATAATTGCCGCAAGCATTTTAAGGGCTTCTTTCGTTTTACCTGACTGGAAGGCCGCCAGAGCACTGAAGGTTTCAGCGGTTGCTGCACCGGTTCTGCCGAGCAATCGGGCAAAGACCTGTTTCTTTTTTGGATAGGCATCTTTGAGCAGTCCCTCTTCGCCGCACAGAACCAGGATTTCCAGCCATTCATCGGCCTCGAAAACGAATTTTTCCGGGACAGCGAGAATCTTTTTCAAAAGGGCGTGGGAAGCAGAAATTGTTTTATAAAAGGGCTTGTCGGAATGGAACTCGCGCACCGCCATCAGGGTGAAGCGGCTCATTTTACCGGGTTTGATGAATTCCAGAGCAGCAAGCTTTTCAAAGGCCGTGCCACGTTGCCAGGAAGAGGGCAAGGCACGTGCCAGGCCTTCGAGTCTTGGCAGGTCACCTTCGCCGGCATTTTCCAATAGAAGCAGGAAATGGGGCAGTCTGGCCTGGAAAGCAGTTTCACTTTCCGGGAAACGATCCAATAAGGCTTCGTAAATTTTTCGAGCCTCTGCTTTGTCGCCAAGGTTTTTCAGTCCTTCGGCAAGCAGAAAAAGACGCAAATCTTCGAGCTCTGGCGAAGCCTGCGATTTTTGCAGCAGTCTGGTCAGCTCAACATAGTTTTTTTTCTGCCTGAGCTTGCTGATATTGGCAAGGCTGCCATCAAAAGAAGCCGCATGAATGTTCTGCCAGGCCATCAAAGTTATCAAAACAGCAAACAGGCACTTAAGTCGTTTGTTAATCATTTTCTCACCTCACGCAGCTCTTTTTATCAGCTATCCATTTTTTTTGCAAGGCCACCGGATTAACTAACAACAGCGACAGATATCTTGCGAAACTCGCCAGACTTTATTTTGTTGTGCCTTTGCGGCTTTGTAAGAAGTCTTGGGTAAACAGGGAAATTGTTGAGGGAGTTTATATATAAAATAACTTGTTCAACGAAATATCCAGCCAGGAAATTGCTGCGATAACGCAACTGCTTTGATTTTTTGAAATGAATTGAAACGAAGATTGTTTCTTAACCGGATGTCAGAGAATTATGTACATGTTGATTGCAAAAAAGTTGATTTTACTGTATAAATAGCAGATAATTTCTCACCTACCCCTTTTCAGCTTGTATTTTTAGGAGACTAACATGAAACTTTATCCCACCGAAAAAATTCGTAACATCGGCCTGTTTGGTCACGGCGGCTCAGGCAAAACCTCATTTGCTGAAGCGGCTCTTTTTCATACCGGAGCAAATACGCGAATCGGCAAGGTTGATGATGATTCATCGGTGATGAATTACGAACCCGAAGAAATCAAGAGAAAAGCAACTATTGGCGTTTCTCTTGCCGCGATTGAATACAAAGATCACAAGATCAATCTTCTCGACGCCCCCGGTTTTGATGATTTTCTCGGTGAAGTTCACAAAATCGTTGGTGCAGTGGATGTAGCCATGGTTTTCGTCAATGCTTCTTCAGGCCTTGAAGTTGGTACTGAAAAGAACTGGAAGATTCTCGAAGACAACAATGTTTCAAGAATCGTTTACTTGAGCAAACTTGACAAGGAAAACATCAATCTGCAGAAAATTTTTGATGAACTCAAAGCTTTCGATAGCAAAATCACCCCGGTCATCGTTCCCTGGGGCACTCATGAAAACCTCAAGGGCATCATCGATCTCATCGGCATGAAAGCCTATGCATACAGCGATGACAAAGGCAAAACTTTCCAGGCTCAGGATATTCCTGCTGACCAGATGGATTTCGTTAACAGCCTGCGCGAGCCCATGGTTGAATCAATCGTCGAATGTGACGAAGACTTGATGAACAAGTTTTTCGAAGGCGAAGAAATTTCAGCTGCCGAACTGAAGGCCGCCCTGAAAAAAGGCGTTGCCAACAACGAAATCAAGCCGCTCATCAGCGGCATGGCCCTGCGCAACCTTGGCACCGAACAGGCTCTTGATTTCATCCTTGAAAGCTGCCCCTCACCCGCTGAATCTAGGGTTCTTACTGCGGTTAAGCCCGGAACCGACGAAGAAGTCAAGCTTGAAGCCAAGGCTGACGGCCCGGTAGCCGGTTTCATTTTCAAGAAAATCAATGAGCAGGCCGGAGACATGATTTTCCTGCGTGCCATCAGCGGCACATTTAACTCTGGCGTAGAATATTACAACCCGGCCGCGGAAAACTTTGAACGTTTCAGCTCGTTCTCGACCCTGCGCGGCAAAAACAAAATTGAAGTCGAAAAGGTTGTTGCCGGTGACATCGTAGTTCTGGTTAAACCCAAATGCTCTACCCACGGCCACAGTCTTTGCGAAAAATCCAATCCGATTGAAGTCAAGGTTCCGGCTCTGCCAGAACCCAAACTCACCTATGCGGTCAACCCGAAAACCAAACAGGATCAGGAAAAGATGGGAACCGGTCTGCACACTCTCTGTGCCGATGACGGTGTTCTTTCCTACAAATTCGACCCGGAACTCGGCCAGGGACTGCTCTCCGGACTCGGCGACACCCACATCGACGTTACCATCAGCAAGCTTAAATCAAGATGGAACGTTGAAGTAGATATTACCAAACCCAAAGTTCCTTATCGCGAAACGATCAAGGGCAAATCAAGAGTTCAGGGCAAGCACAAGAAACAATCCGGTGGTCGTGGTCAGTATGGCGACGTATGGGTCCGCTTCGAACCCAACCCAGCTGCAGAATTTGAATTTATCGATGAAGTAGTCGGCGGCGTCGTTCCCAAGAACTTCATTCCGGCCGTTGAAAAAGGCTTGCAGGAAGCTAGAAGGAGAGGCGTTCTTGCCGGATTCCCAACAATCAACTTCAAAGCAATCATCGATTTCGGTTCATACCACGACGTCGATTCTTCAGAAATGGCTTTCAAAGTTGCCGCCAGCCTGGCCTTCAAAAAAGGCATCGTTGAAGCCAAACCGGTTCTGCTCGAACCGATTTATGAAGTATCAGTAACCGTACCTGATGAATACATGGGTGCAATCATCGGCGATCTCAACTCTCGTCGCGGCCGCATTCTCGGCATGGAACCCCAAGGCACAACCCAGATGGTCAAAGCTCTGGTTCCGCTGGCAGAAATGTATAAATATGCGACCGATCTGAAATCCATGACTCAGTCAAGAGCTGACTTCAGCATGACCTTCAGCACTTATGAAGAAGTTCCGGCTAACGTTACCGAAAGCGTCATCAAAGAATACAAGGTCGAAGAAGAAGCCGAAGCCTGATTTAAACGTTCATTTAAAAAAGTCCGAGACACATTTTTATGTGTTTCGGCTTTTTTTTGTTGCAGAATTGTCGATTTTAGAATATTTTATGCGTTAAATCCGATCAAGGACCAAAGATGAACGAACAGACAATTGCGGGGAACACCTACAAACTGGCCCTCAAATTTGAACTGAGCCAGACCGAGCTTGAAATTCTTTGCCAAAGATTCGCTTCGTTAGAGGTGGGCGAAGAGCTGTCTGCCGGTCTGAAGGCAGTCGGTCTGGTCAGAATGGTCAAGCAGGCACTCGATTACAAGTTTGAAAATATTATCATAGAAGAAAAGCATGTTTTCCAGGGAGCAAAAGAAGCGCCAGCGCAAGACATGCTCAAAGCCAAAATCGTCAGGGGTCTGTTTCTCACCTTTATCGAATATCAGCGGGGCTTGCCGGGTTTTTTCAGCATTATTTCTGGTATTGGGGCGGCGGGATTCGGTTTGAGCAGCTTCCAAATTGCTGAGATTCCTGAAAAACTAAAGATAAGTGAGCTTAAAGAGGTGGATTTTGCCGAAGGAATCATTCTTAAAGCGCAGGCTGATTTTTTCAATTCGGCTCTTTGCCCGGAAATTTTAAGCGGATTCAACAACATCAGAAGCGGAGTATACTGCCAGATAGTCGGCTGTGCCCTTATCCCGGTGTATGCTGCAGCTTTGAAAAAAACGAACTCAGACAACCTCGATGATGTGCACATTATGCAAAAGGCCCTGGAAATGGTGCAAACCAGGTTTTCGCCAAATTCAGAAAAGTTACAGCGCTTCACCTCG
>CAZTHA010000376.1:0-4142 GCA_964613435.1 uncultured bacterium | reverse complement strand
GGCAACGAATGGTGATGTTCTGAGAATGCGGCCGGGTCGTACTTCCCAAAAGCTGGTAAAGAGTAAGATCAGCCCAAGCCCAAGGCCGATTATGGCGCTTATTGCCCCTGAAAGAAGGACCACCGTGGCCTGAATCAGAAACATAATCACCAGAATCAGGCGTTCCCGAGGTTTTTCAGCCGGCAACTCAAAGGCGGTGCCCAGGGTGAAGATGCCTGTTAACATCAGGTAGGCAGCAAAAAAATTGGGGTTACTGAATGTCCCAACGATTTTGTGGGGTGAGCTGGTCCAGTGGAAAAAATCATAGCCAAAATGCTGAAAAAGCCCGTATATAGCCATTAAAAACCCGCTCAGGCAAAGCATTCCGGCAACGCTTTCGTTATCCTCCTGTTTTCGGCTCAGGCGCAAAAAGGCTGTCAGAATAAACAGACTCAGCCAGAGTAAAGTCACCCTGAGGCTTATGGAAAAAGGCGAATTATACATTGAGGCACTCAGAAAAATGAAAACCATCAATAATGGCTTGATAAAACCAAAGTGCCCATGACGTGGTCGGAAGAAAAGGAAAATTACCGCCATTTCCGAAATGGCCAGCGCAGATAACGCGAAAACCAGCCAGTTCTGAAAAAGATAGGGATCCTCGCTCTGGGTGCTGATCAACCAGGGTGCCACAATAAGCACTGCGCTGACGGCAATGCTCGAAAAACGAAACAAACTGGCAATTGCTGCTGGAAACATTCTATTCAGAGTAGAGCATGGTTATCGGTATGTCGAGTCGGTCGCCAATCTGCAGACCGAGCTTGTCAATCTGGCCGGCTTTCAGCTCGAGGGCATATTGCGCCGGCATGGTTGAAACATATCTGGGTAACTGGGCTGCGGGCTGACCATAGCCCGGCTGCATCGATCTGACGAACTCGGTTATGGTCAATTGATCAGAGAAAAAAATCAGATCGAGCTCTATTTTGGTGTTGTACATCCAGAAAGACATCAGCCGGGGAGATGGATACACGAAAAGCATACCATCGTTCTCAGCCAATGAGTCGTAAAACATCAACCCCTGCGACTTCTCATCCATGGTTCGAGCCAGCATGATTCGCAATGAATGCCCGGCCAGGCTGGCATCGATTTTTTCCAGCTGCTGAGGGGCGCCGGAAAAAATTCCGGAAACCGGTAAGGTCGATTTATTACTGTCCGCCTGGCACGAAGAACAACAGATGCTGATCAATACCAGACAATAGAACAAAAATACTGTTTTTTTCACTGTATCCCAATTTTTATGTTTATTTTATCGAGCATGGCCTCAATTTCTTCGGCGGTGTCGAGATTGATGACCGGCTCTATCAGTTTTTCTGCTTCACTGCAGGAAACGTTTCTGACGATGTGTTTGATCGACGGGATCAAAACCGCATTCATCGAAAGTTCTCTGATGCCAAGCCCGAGCAGGAGGACGGTATAACGACTGTCGCCGGCCATTTCACCACATAAACTCACGTCAACGTTGTATAAACGACCAACTCTGACTACTTCCTGAATGAGCTTAATCACCGCCGGGTTCGCCGGTTGATATAAATGTGAAACTTTTGAATTGGTGCGGTCAACCGCCAGGGTGTACTGCACCAGATCGTTGCTGCCGATTGAAAAGAAATCTACTTCACGGGCAAACTTCTCGGCGAGAAGAGCAACTGAAGGAATTTCAACCATGATACCCAGTCTAATTCGTTCAGGAACGGCAACTCCGCTGTTGATGAGACTTTCGTGTTCTCTGGTCAGAATACCTTTTACTTTTCGCAGTTCTGAAAGATTCGAAATCATTGGAAAGAGGATGCTGACCTGCTCTGCGTGCGATTTTCCGGCGGCCTTGAGAATGGCGCGCAATTGAGTACAAAAAACCTCTTCGCAATCAAGCGCCATGCGGACAGCTCGCCAGCCGAGTTCCGGGTTGCGCTCCATTGAATTACCCATGAGGTGTGAGATTTTATCGCCACCGATATCGATGGTACGAATAACGATGCTGCGGCTCTCAAGTTTGCTGATAACGCTGTTATAACAATCGGTAAGTTCGTTTTCAGTTGGAAAGGTGCGCCGGGTAAGATAAGCGAATTCAGTGCGATACAATCCGACACCATCGGCGAAATTTTTAACGACCGATTCTACATCGCCAGGCTGGCCAATATTGGCTTTCAATAAAACTCGCACCTGGTCCTTGGTTATTGAAGGCTCAGAAAGAATTTCGCGAATCTTGCTCTGCTTGACCTGGTAACCTTCGAGTTCTTTGGCATACTTCTCGCGGATCTCGGGGTTTGGATTGATAATAATCTGACCGCTGTTGCCGTCGATGACTGCAAAGTTCCAATCCTGTGCTTTTTGCATCAGGCCTTCAACCTGGATCAAAGCCGGGATGCCCATGGACCTTGCAAGAATTGATGCATGTGATGTGGGCGTACCCTGCTCGATGGCGATGCCGAGAAGTCTTGTTGGATCGAGAGAAACTATTTCCGAAGGAGTCAGATCTTCGGCGCAGACAATCATTCCCTCGTTGTGATCATGCACTTCTTTTGGGCGCGATTGCCTTTGACTGCAATTTTTCAGGATTCTTTTTCCGACGTCCATGATGTCGATGGCCTTGCCCTGGAATTGCGGATCGGGCAGATTGCGGAAAAAGTTGCTATAATCTTTTATGACGCCACTGACGACCGATTGAACATCCTGAAGACCTTCTTTAATTCTTTTACTGACTTCCTTTTGCAGGTCGGGGTCATCGATCAGGGTCAGGTGGGCTTGAAAAATGTTCGAAATTTCGAGGCTGCTTTTTATCTGGGGCAGCTCAAGAAGCTGATGTATTTCCGTTCGCGAGATCTCCAGAGCCGAACGAAAACGTTGAATTTCGTTGTCGATCTCTGCGGGGTCAACTGTACTGGCTTCAAAATTCTCAAGCTGAATGTGCCTGAGACAATAGATCCGACCCAACGCGTACCCGGGTGAAATTGCCAGCCCTTTTAGCATGAAAAAACCTTGAAAACAAAGTTGCTACATCTTATCATGATTGAATATCTGTCGCAAGTATTTAGTTCTACGCAGGTTTACAGCATTTTTTTACAGCATTGGGGGTACCATGCAGATTTTGTTATGTAATGACGATGGAATCGGCGCAGCCGGCTTGATTGCCTTGGCCCGGCGCCTTGTTGAACTCGGTGACGTCTATGTGGCGGCTCCGGATACCGAAAGAAGCGCCGCCAGTAACGCCTTGACTCTGGCACATCCTCTTCGTGCCCGCCCGGTCGATTTGCCGGTGCCGGTTAAGGCTGCATGGGCTATTTCGGGTACGCCTGCCGATTGTGCCAAGATCGCTCTGGCAAACCTCATGCCGCAAACCCCAGATCTCGTGATATCCGGGATCAATCGTGGCCCAAATCTGAGCGTAGATATTTTTTATTCCGGGACGGTTGCCGCCGCCTTTGAAGGCGCATTCAAAGGAATCAGGTCATTTGCCGTCTCCCTTGACAATTTCAGCGCCGATGCTTGTTATGAAGCTGCGGCTGACTGGGGATTGCGCTGTATTCGACGCTTGCTCGAACTACCGATCGAGGCGGGAAGGGTTTATAATATCAATGTCCCCGGAATCGACCCACAACAGATCAATGGGGTCCGAATTACCCGCAGCGGCCTGGTCGATTACCGTGAAAACTATGACCATCGTGTCGATCCCTATGGTCGGAGTTATTATTGGATCAAGGGAAATCCGGAAATCGTCGATCAGAGCCCCGAATGTGACATCGTCGCCGTAAAGGCCGGCTATGTTTCAATAACGCCGTTAAAGCCCGACTTAACCGATTTTCGTCTTTTTGAGCTTCTGGGTGATGCAAAGGATTTCTGAGCGCATCAAAAGGATCGGCTATTTCGCCGGGCACTCATTTTCTCAGGTAGAATGCACCGGCTCAACCAACGACGATTTGAAAAGACTGATTGGGCAAGGTGCCTATTATAATATTCGCATCGCGGGTCATCAAACCCATGGTCGCGGGCAATTTGGCCGAGTTTGGCTTTCAAAGCCAGGCGAGTCATTGCTTTTTTCTTTTTCCGGCGACGAGCCGGCCCAGAGATTTCCTTTGTCATTATTAACCGGAATCGCTGTGTTTTCTGCTCTG
>CAZTHA010000375.1:0-4153 GCA_964613435.1 uncultured bacterium | reverse complement strand
GCAGAGCACCGGTCTCCAAAACCGGGGGTTGGGGGTTCGACTCCCTCTTGGCCTGTTGAATTACCCCATTGGAAATCGAGGGTCACATGAGTAAAATAGCATCCTGGTGGAAAGATACCGCCCGCTACCTGCGGGAAGTGTGGATAGAAGTGCGTCCGAACAATGGTCGCGTTTCCTGGCCCACATATGAAAATGTGAAAATGTCGACAAAGGTCGTAATAGTTTCTTCTATCGGCCTTGGAGCGTTCATTGGTTTACTAGATGTCATTTTCGGGAAGCTCCTGACTATGATCATCGGCGGCGGAAGTGTGTAAGGTTTAATCGTGGACATTACAAAAGCAAAATGGTATGTGATCCATACAAATTCAGGATCAGAATACAAGGTTAAGAAGAATCTCGAAAACCGCGTAGAGCTTCTTGGCAAAAAAGATTGCATCTTCCAGGTATTGGTCCCGGAAGAAAGTGCCGAACGTGTCCAGGATGGCGAACGCGTGACTCAGACCCGCAAGATTTATCCGGGTTATGTTTTGGTACAGATGAACATGGATGACGATACCTGGACGGTTGTCAAAAACACCCCGGGCGTCACCGGTTTTGTAGGTCTCGGCAGCAAACCGACCCCGCTGCACGAAAAAGAGGTGCAGAACGTTCTTCGCGTTGCCGGCATTGGACCACAGCGCTCCGCAGCTATGACTCCGATCGGATTTACCGAAGGCCAGACCGTCAAGATCATCGATGGTCCGTTTACCGACTTTATTGGTGTTATTAAAGAGATCAATCAGGAAAAGCGCAAGGCCAAAGTGCTTGTCTTTATCTTCGGTCGTGATACCGCGATTGAAGTTGATCTCATTCAGCTTGAAGAAGCCTGATAATAAGAGAAGAATTCGTTCTTAGAAGGAGTTATAAGTTATGGCCAAGAAATTAGTAGCTATCGTAAAATTGCAGATTCCGGCTGGTAAGGCTAATCCGGCTCCTCCGGTTGGTCCAGCTCTTGGCCAGCATGGTGTTAACATCATGGACTTCTGTAAGAACTTCAATTACAAGACGGCCAAAGAAGGCGATTCGATCATCCCGGTTGAAATTTCAATCTATGCTGATCGTTCTTACACCTTCATTACCAAAACGCCGCCTGTATCGTTCTTGCTGAAGAAGGCAGCTGGTCTTGCCAAGGGTAACCAGACTCCCGGACGAAGCAAAGTAGGCAAAGTAACCATGGCTCAGGTCAAGGAAATTGCCGAAAAGAAGATGCCCGATCTCACCGCTGCAGACCTTGAAGCGGCAATCAACACTGTTAAGGGCACTGCCCGTAGCATGGGCATGGAAGTTGTTGATTGAGAAGCATTACCCGTATATGGTAAGCTGACCATCGAAGAAAGGAGGAAGCAAGGAAATGCCGAAACACTCAAAGCGTTTTAATAACCTGACCAAAGGTTTGGAAGCTCTTAAGGTTTATAATCTTGAAGAAGCTTTCGATATCGTGAAGAAAACCGCAACCGCTAAATTCGATGAAACCATCGATATCGCTGTTAAGACCGGTCTTGATCCCAAGTATGCCGATCAGCAGCTGCGTGGTAGCGTAGTCCTTCCGCATGGCACTGGTAAAACTACCAGAGTAGCCGTTTTCGCCGCTGGTGAAAAAGCTACTGAAGCCACCAACGCTGGAGCAGACTTCGTAGGCGCCGAAGATCTCGTCGCCAAGATAGAAGGAGGCTGGCTAGATTTTGATGCTGCCGTTGCAACACCCGACATGATGAGATTTGTCGGTAAGCTTGGTAGAATTCTTGGCCCCAGAAACCTGATGCCCAACCCCAAAGTTGGAACCGTAACTCAGGATGTTGCCAAAGTTATTACTGAACTTAAAGCTGGTAAAGTCCAGTATCGTGTTGAAAAAGCAGGTATCATTCACTCAGCCATCGGAAAAGCTTCTTTTGATGCTAAAAAGCTCAAAGAAAACTTTCTGGCCTTCTTCCAAGCTATAAATAAAGCCAAACCCTCAGGGGCTAAAGGCACTTATATCAAGTCTGCAACCGTAAGCTCAACCATGGGCCCCGGTTACCAGCTCGATATCAATGAAGCCAGACTCGAATCTGAAAAGGTTAACGTCTGATTTCGTTCTGACTGACTGGTCGTAGACCGCAGGTCGTTAATAATTGGTCTTGATTGACCTCCCTGCCGAGACTGAAAAACTGTAAGATAATATCTGACCGTTTTCGGTTTTGGCACCGGAAACGGTTTTTTATTTACACCCGAAGGAGGTGAAAAAATTGAAAGATATCAGCCATAAGGAAGAATACGTAAAAGAAATTCAGGAAAAACTTGAAAAGGCTCAGATCGTAGTTCTTGCCAACTGTGAAGGCGTTACCGTGTCTGAAATGACCGAACTTCGCCGCAACGTTCGTCAGACCAAGTCTGAACTTCGCGTTGTAAAAAATACATTGGTGGCCCGTGCTCTGCACAATGCCAATATGAATGATCTCGAAGCACACATGAAGGGTGCTACCGCCGTAACTTTCGGTTATGAAGACCAGGTTGCTCCGGTTAAGGCTCTTTATGATTTCGCCCAGAAAGCCAAGAAGTTTACCTTCAAAGCTGGTTTCATGGACGGAAAAGCACTGACTGTTGATCAGCTCAACGTTCTTTCCCAGATCCCCCCACGTCAGGACCTCCTCTCCATGTTGGCCTCTGCCGTTCAGGGCCCGATCCGCAAACTGGCCTGCGTACTCGACGCTCTTCGCACCAAAAGAGAAGAAGCCGAAGGTGGCGCTGCCCCCGCTGCAGAATAATTCCGGGCTATCCTGCCCAAACTTTGCATAAGAATTTATAAGGAGTTTTAAAATGACTAATGAACAGATTCTCGAGCACATCGAAAAGATGACCGTTCTCGAACTTTCTGAGCTTGTAAAAGCTATCGAAACCAAATTTGACGTTACCGCCGCTGCTCCAGTAGCAGTTATGGCTGCTGGCCCAGCTGCCGCTGCCGCTGAAAAAGACGAATTTGACGTAGTTCTTGAAAGCCACGGCACCAACAAGATCAACGTTATCAAAGTCGTTCGCGAATTGACCGGCATGGGTCTCAAAGAAGCTAAAGACATCGTTGATGCAGCTCCCAAGACCCTCAAAGAAGGCCTGACCAAGGCTGATGCCGAAATGATGCAGAAGAAACTCGAAGAAGCCGGCGCCAAAGTCGCTCTCAAGTAATTCTCTTTACTTTCGCACTAAAAAGCGCCTCGTTTTCGAGGCGTTTTTTTTATATTCAATTGGCTGGAATTTAACCCTAAGGCCAGGTAGAATCAAACAAATAAGGAGAAATTATCATGCTGGTTTTGCCGAAAAGATTCTATTTTGCGATATTATTGCTTTTATTCGTTGGTTTCGGCCTTCAGCTGAAGGCTGAAGTGATTCTTTCCAATGGTCAGACTCTTTATGTGCCGGTTTATTCCAAAATTCTTGTTGGCGGTCGTGGTAATTTTCTTGAACTCTCTGCTATGCTAAGCATCTGCAACACTGATATGCATCATAAAATTATCCTGGAATCCCTGGCTTTTTATGATAATGATGGCAAGTTTATTGCTGAGTATCTGGAGGAACCCTTGGTTCTTAATCCTTTGGCTTCTCACCACATCTTTTTGAAAGAGTCGGAAAACAAAGGTGGAATTGGTGCGAACTTTATTGTGCGCTGGCGTTCAGTTAAACCTGTAAACCCACCTTTGGCCGAATGCACTATGATTGGCACCAAGTCGGGTCAGGGAATTTCCTTTACCAGTGTTGGTCATGAAATAACGACTGACAATCGTTGAAGTGCTGTAATTGATGCTTTGTAATTGGTTTATCAAGGAAGAAATTTTTATTGTCCAATATCGCCATAGACTTGGTATTACTGATAACTGCCGCTTTAATTGGCGGATTATTTGCCAGGGTTTTGAAGCAGCCTCTGGTTATCGGTTATATCTTCGCCGGAATTCTTGTCGGACCGCATACCGGTGGCGCAACAGTTTCGAATGTTGACAACATATCCCATTTGGCTGATATTGGTGCAGCTTTGCTGCTGTTCTCGCTCGGGCTTGAGTTTTCTCTTCGCGATCTAAAGCCAATTTGGCGGGTTGCCTTGATTGGTAGCTCTCTTCAGGTCATGTTTACCTTTGTGTATGGATAT
>CAZTHA010000374.1:0-4179 GCA_964613435.1 uncultured bacterium | reverse complement strand
AGCGCCGGCAAAGAGATTTTTTTTGAATTGATGAAGTCAAAATTTGAATCTGATTTTTTCTGCTGACAGTTTGGTTTCTTGTCAGCGGGTTCTATTCGAGCTGGTTCATCGAAAGAGTCATGTAAATGATCTGCCTGGCTGAATGAAAAAGCAAACGAACTTGGTTTGAAAAGTATCTCATTTTGCATATTAACCGTCGAGTTTGTTGAAAAAAAATTCCTAATCTTGATAAGACTGAATTCAAAGCTGTCTTTCATTTTTTCAACTGTTTTCCCAGAACAAAAGCCGAGCTGATTGTTTTCGGGCTTAAGAGTAAGAATTGGGGGGAGCTTTATTGCCTGGTTGTCGATTGGCTTTATTTCTTTCTTTGGTTTTACATATTGATTTGCAACCCTTAATACTGGCGCTTTTTGCAGTTTTTTAAGGAGGAATCTTACCGAAATTGCCATGAGAATTATGAAAATTCCTGTGATAGATACCACTAAAAGAGAATTCCAGCCAAGCTTTCGGGAATAAAGATTAAACAAATTCATCAGCCAATGAATATCCTGAAAGTTTGCCCGGGAAAAATGGAATTCAGCTTCTTCTATTTTCAAGTTCTCTAAAGAATGGTAAAACAACACTTGATGTGCTGTCTTCGATTCTTTCATATTCAATAAAGCCTGTGCGTAGTTGATCGCCTCATCTTTGTTACCCAGTTGCCAGTGGCATTGGATTATAAACTCTTCAAGCGAAGGGTTGTATTTTTCAAGGCGTTCTCTGAGAGAAAGAGCCAGATTCAGCGAATCCTGAGAGGGGGGAGTCGTTAACAGTTTTTCTATTTCCTCAGGCAAGACGGCTTTTAGTTGAGTCGTTCTTTTTTTTACAACCTTTTTTGAGCGCTGACGAAGAGCATTCAGCTCCTGCAAATTCAGCGGTCGGGCACGCTGATTAAGATTTTCAGCTTGGCACAGATTGAAAAGGCTTCCAATTAATACCATGATCAGGAGCATCAAAATGCTTCTCAAATTTGAAAAGAATGTTTTAATTACCATTGATAGTATTGTTGTTCATCGTTGAGCGTCTTATATAATGATGGCGAAGATAACTTGCCCTTTTTGTTCCACGGGGTCGGCGCCTGGAATCCATCGTTGGCTTTCTCTATTTGAATGCCATCGAACCAGATTGCGTGCTTGGCTGGAACTACTGGTGTCGTATTTTGTAGAAGAATGTAGGTGTTGCTGGCGACGGCAGGGTTGTGGACGTAGGGAAAACGCAGGTAAATGCGATACCAGTTGAAAGTTTCACTATGTTCCGAGTTGAATTGGGGCATCACTTTGTCAATCCCACCCGGTGTTGCTGGTGGAATCATGGTCAGGTTTCCGGCCTGGTCAATTTCCGCGCCGTAATAGCCGGTTTGAATCCCGGCTTCATCCGTTAACAGGAAGCCGATTCTGGCGCTGCCGGTTGCCGGGCAAACATAAGCAGAAAGAATGTAGTCATTCGCCAGTGATGGTATGGCCGGGAAAGACAGCGTGGCAATTTCCTGATACATGCTGCCTGGATCAAGTCCCTGGGGGCCGCCGGGGATGATTTCACAGCGCAGCAGAAAGTTGTCGGAGGTAAGAGCGCCGACTTCGAGGGTTTGCTGGTTGTCGCCATAGATTCCTAATTCCTGGGCGTTGTCGATAGGGCCGATCTCGAGACTGGCGCTGGCAAACTGGCCTGGAAGAATTGGCTCTGCCTGCATGAAAGTGAAATTTAACAAAGATGTATCGATACTTTCGATGCCTTTTATCAGGCTGGTTTTGTTCCAGGATAATCCGTTGAGCGGCATGTTGCCGATATTCTGAAAACCGACTTCATAGGCCGGCGATGTTTGGTTGCGTGCTATTTTTCCAATGTCTACCAGTGTTGGTAAGATATCGATAAGATAGTAATCGTTCACGGTTACATTCAAATCGGCTGGAATAGAGGTTTCCCAAGCGTCAACAGTGCCATTGAGGTTTCTGTCGTCCCAGAAAGTGATCGTTCCGGTAAAAAGTCCGGGGGCAAGTGTCGTCGGACTCAAAAACACCGAAATTTCGACATTCTCGGAACTACCTACGGTTAAAGCTGTCAGTGAGTTTGGGATAAGATAAACGTTGGCAGCGGGAATCGTGTGGGCACCGTTGAAAAGAGTTGAAATCTGGTATCGCAAGCTTTTCAGATTGATCAGACCGGTATTTGTTAGGGTAAAGGTTACTGAGGCAGTGTATCCGGTTGGATCATGCGCCGGGAAATCAATCGGGTCAGGATTCACGGTTACAATCGGCGAAACCACCTGCAATTGCACATTAAAAGAAAAGTTCGGCTCGCTTCCAGCATCATAGGTGTCAAGAGCCGTATTAACTTCATCTTCATAGAAAACCATTGTGCCGTTATAAAGCCCATCTGAAGCCGAGGTCGGAATATTGACCGTGAAAGTAGAAGGCTCATTGGTAGGCAGGCCGACCGGAGGTGTTACCATTATTCCAACCGGGTTAGGCGTAATACTGATGTTGGTTGTTGAAATCAGTCCGGTTGGCGGACTGACCAGGTTGTTCAAATGCCATCTTGCATCGTCTAATTGGGCATTGCCGATGTTTTGTGCAAGGAAAGAAGCCGAAGCGACATCATTCCTGGTAACTATGCCCAGATTGATGCTTGCAGGAGTAGTTTGCAATTCTTTAACCAAAATTACTTCAAGGGTGATAGGTATGGTGGCACTGGCTTCTTCAGCCTGAACAATGTTGTCATTGTTGGCGTCTTCCCAGACATGGAGGTTTGAATCGTAGAATCCGGGGGGCTGGGCAAAGGGAATGGCGATTGAAACACTGAATGTCTGACTCTGCGTTGGAACCAGAGGACCTATCAATGCCGATGGCGAGAAAATTGCTGCAGAAGAGGCGATGGTTGATCCCGGACCTACTGGAACCAGGTCTTCAATTATAGCTTTGACCCGATTACATGAAAGACTGCCGGTATTTTGAACGGTAACAGGCTCGGGTGTCGTCGTTGTCGCTGCATTACCAGAAATTGTCAGGTTGGCTGGTGATGAAATCGACACTTCCTGATCGCCGATTTCGATGCGCAAATTGAATGTATGCGAAGGCTCGTCGCCATCAAGCGATCCATTGGTGTTTTCGTCACCATAGACGGTGACCGTTCCGATGAAAGTGCCATGTTTGTGAAATGGCGGGACGTAGGCCGAAAGATTGAAATACCTTACTTCACCAGGAACGATGTTGGTAATGGGAGCAGGCAGGGTAATGTTGGCGGCAGAGAAGGTATCGAAGCCATCGGAGAGGTCGTTGACAATGAAGCCAAGTTCGGTAATCGTCAGACTGCCGGCGTTTCTCAGACCAACGGAAATTGTCTTGGTTGTGTCTGGCTTGACTCCACCAAAATCTTCGGTGGGTTTGAGTGTGTAGATTTTGTAGAAGCTGTTGACAGTGAAAGAGGCCAGGCACTTATCTTGCGCTTCAAAACTTTCGATAGTCTGGTTTTCATTTTGATCTTCATACCAGGTAAATGTGCCGATATACGTGCCGGTAGCGATACCACCGGGAACATAAATGGTGGCCGAGCCGGTTTCGGTGGTGAGAATGTTCACCAATAGGGGAGAATCGAGCTTAACATTGTCGGTGGCCAGCGAGTAAGCCTGGCTGACGTTTAAAAATTCGGTGGTCGATTCCTGAAGTCTTTTGAGTGGCAGTTCGCCAGTATTTTCAATGTCTGGATACTGGGTTGGCATGAGCATGGTTGGGGTGCCGTTGCCAAAATCGAGGAGGTCGGGGTGGACGTCGATGGCAAAAGAGCCGACTTCCCATTTGATTATGAAAGGTTCGGAAGCGCCACCGGCAATGTTGTCATAAATAGAACCCTGGATAGAATAAATGCCGGCGGGTTGTGCGGGCGGAACATCGATGAAAACATCAGCGGTGCCGCTGCCGTCGAATGACATTGGCCCGACAATCAGCGGATTTATGGTTATTTCAGCTGAAGGTGAATGAAAGCGCAGGTCGGTAAGGTCGGTATTGCCGGTTCCTGTGTATTCAATAGTTTTAACGGCACTTGTGGTGCCGGCTGCAACCACGCCGAAGTCAATTTCATTGGTAACGATTGCTCTGGCAATGGCTGGTACGTTTACCCTTGCCAAAGCAAGTCGGTGGGGGTAGT
>CAZTHA010000373.1:0-4180 GCA_964613435.1 uncultured bacterium | reverse complement strand
TTTTTGTTGTCTTCAACCGGACTGTCAAGGTCGATGACGTTATCAAGGTTGAACGGGTTGTCGTCTGCCGGTTTTGCCGGAGCAGCCGGGCCGGGTTTCGGAGCGGCAGCGGGAGCAGCCGGGGCATCATTACTTGGAAAAACCTCAAGAACATCGAGATCGAGGTCGAGTGCCGCAAACGGATCTTTGGCCTTTTCACCTGATCCGCCTGCAGATGGTTCGTTGATCGAGTCGTTGAACAACGCGGCAAATGGGTCTTTGCCTGGTGCCTTGGCGGCCGGCTTCATTGGCGGTAATGGCGTATCGTCGTCGCCAAGATCGAAAGGATCTGCGGCCGGGGCAGCTGGTTGCGCAGCCGGGGCGGCCGGCTTCATTGGCGGCAATGGCGTATCGTCATCGCCAAGATCGAAAGGATTGGTAGTCGGTGCGGCAGGTTGTACTGCTGCTGGGGCGGCCGGCTTCATTGGCGGCAATGGCGTATCGTCATCGCCAAGATTGAAAGGATCGATAGCCGGAGCTGCTGGTTGCGCGGCTGGGGCGGCTGGTTTCATTGGCGGTAATGGCGTATCGTCATCGCCAAGATTGAAAGGATCAAAGGCCGGCGCCGCCGGCTGTGGCGGGACAGGTGTCGCCGGTATTGGCTGTGGTTGGGCTACGCCTGTTGCGGGTTGCCCCGGAAAATTGCAACGCTCATCAGGTGAAGCCGGTTCCGAACTCAGGTTTAATCCCAGATCAAGTGAAAGATCGACGCCGAGATCGGGAACTGCTTCTGCTGGCGCCGGTGCGGCGGCAGGCAATGGTGAAACGGGCGCTGGTGTGGCCGGTGCCGGTTTTGCCGGAGCCGCGGTTTCAGCAACCGGGGTGGCGAAAGCTGTAATGTCGAGTTGCCCGAGGTCGGGGATTTCATTTTCGGAAATGCCAGGCTCGCTACCTGGCTCAGCGGGTTTGGAAATATCAAAAGTTCCGGCATCGAAATCGGAAAGATCGGGAATGTTTTCGGGCTGGGCTTTTGCCGGTTCGCCCTGAAACAGCTCTGGAAACGGCGAGGGCTCTTCTGCCTTCGCTGGTGTCGGTGCCTGATCGATGTTCCATGAATCAAGATTCAGGTCAAGGTTTTCAGCATTTTCATTTGCTGGAGCAGGCTTGGCCGATGGCGGGCTGGCCGGAGTCGAAACAGCTTCTGAAACTGTTGGAGATGCCGGCGCAACGGCAGGTGTTTCTGGTTTTATCGGAGCGGTTGGCGCAGTTGGTGCCAACGGTTTTATCGGAGCAATTGTCGGGCTCGCCGTAGGTGCAGGCTGAGCCGGTTTTACCGCCGGTTGGGCAGGGCTTGCCTGAGCAGGTGTGATTTTCGCCGGAGTGGGTGCCATTTCAGAAACTGGCGTTGTTGCTGGCGCAACGGCGGGTGTTTCTGGTTTTATCGGAGCGGTTGGCGCAGTCGGTGCCAAAGGTTTTGTCGGAGCCACCGCCGGACTTGCGGCAGGCGCAGGCTGAGCGGGTTTCGCAGCCGGCTCTGGGGGTTTTGCCGGAGCTGCTGGAACAGGTGGCTTGACTGGTGATACCACAGGTTTTTCCGCTTGGGAGGTCCCCGGAGAAGTGCTGGTCACAGGCTTAACTGGTGCAACGATCGGGGAGATCGGTTTCTTTTTCTTGATAACTGGTTTAATCGGAGGTACAGGTTTTCTTACTTTGCTGGGAGCACTTTTACCTGAAAGGGGTTTTCCGCAACATGGGCAGAAGCGAATTACATAATCACAATCGGGACAGACAAGGCCTTCGCCGGTCATTGCCGGTCCAGGTCCGGCCGTTGGTTTTTCAACGGTTGATTCCCATACCCCGGCGTCGTTTTTGGCCCAATTAGTCAGAGCAAAACTGACTTCTTTGACGCCGTTGATAGCTTTCAGGCTGGATTCAAGGAACTTCAGCTCGATAGCCGTCTCTTCACCTGATTTTTCCATGCCGACAAAGCTGAGTTCGCCTTCAATGGTAACAGCCCCGTTTTTGACGGGAAATTTTAGTTTGGTCAGATCAATACGCCGTCCGGATAACTCGCGTCGGACGCCAGCGCTGACTCCCAGATCAGTCGCCTCCCTCAATTGTGACCTCCAGTGCTTAAGACAAAGATTACCAGGTAGTGATATTTGACATACTACATCAAATCAGCCTGCTGAACCAGCAGACCGTTAAAATCTGCTAAATTCTAAACAATAATCGGCAGATTCAAAGAAAAACTTTAATCAATACGAAAGCTCGATCTTTATTTCTCAGGGGGGCATTTAAAACAGACTCGATAATCGGAAGGGTTAGCCAGTGCATCAAGCCATTTCAATGCCATGTTTGCTTAAGTATAAGATGATTTTTGCATGCAATCGCGATCAGGAAAAAGATGACAAAAACTTTTGCACTTCGGAAAATATTTCTTCCCGGATAGCTGTTCGTTCAAGATCATGCATCGGACTGCCCGGCCGCTTTTTAAACCAGGTTTCCTGACGTTTGGCATATTGCCTTGAATTGATGACAATTTCACTAAACACATCGCTTTTGCTTTTTTCACCTTTGAAAAAACCAGCCCATTCGGCGTAACCGATTGAATCAAGTCCCGGAGCCGTAAAACCATAACGTTGAGAAAGCTTGCTGACTTCATGTTCGAGGCCCTGGTCGAACATTTCTTTAACCCGAATCTCAATCCTGCTGTGTAGCACTTCGCGGGGGCGGGTGACGACGACGGGAAAAAAAACTCCCTGCGGCAAAGGCGCATGCGCTACGTTCTCAGCAAAAGGGCGTCCGGTTATTTTTACCACTTCGATGGCCCGCAAAACCCGGCGTGAATTTTTTAAATCGATGCGGGAATAGGCTTGCGGGTCAAGGCGCAACAACTCCTGTTGAAGGTATTCGAGACCTTTTTGCTGTAGCAATTCATTCAACTCTGTGGCAACGGCAGGGTCACCGGCTGTGGGCGGCAAACCTTCGGCGATGGCGCTGTAATAAAAACCGGTGCCGCCGGTTAAAACCGCGAGTTTTCCACTTTTGGCAACCTCGATAATTGTTTCTACCGCAAGATCTTTGTATTCTCCGGCGCTGAAATTCTGATCCGGGTCGACAAGGTCGAAAAGATGGTGAGCGATTTCCTGCTGATCGGCGGCTGAAGGTTTGGCGGTGCCGATATCCATACCACGATAAATCTGGCGTGAATCACAATTTACGATGACGCCGGAAAACTCTCGGGCAAGCTCGAGGGCCAGGCTGCTTTTTCCAGAGGCGGTCGGCCCCAAAACTGCAATAATAGGTATTTTTTGATCCGCAGTTGCCATTTTATGTGCGCAAAAAGCCGGCTTCGATCTGGCGGGTGGTCAGTCTGATGACAATGGGCCGGCCATGCGGGCAGGTAAACGGATTCTCAGTCTTCAAAAGCTGCTCGAGCAAGCTGTGCCACTCAGACTCGTCAAGGAGATCGCCGGCTTTAACCGCGCCTTTGCAGGCCATTATTTTGAGTAGGTCGGTCTTGATTTCACCGAGGGAGCGACTTTCCCAGCCTTCCAGAATCTGCGACAAAACATGTTGAATGTTGTCTTCTTCAGACTCTCGATTGTCGGGAACTGGAACTGCCGTAGCGTAGAATTGCCCATCTTCCTCCTGAATAATCGAGAAGCCGAGCTTTTTCAATTCGTCGATCTGGTCTTTAACGATCATTCTTTCTGATGGCAGAAGGTTCAGCGCCAGCGGAAAAAGCAACGGCTGCGAGGCTATCGGCGTGTCTTTGTAGGTGTGCGTCAGCTGGTCAAAAAGAATTCTTTCATGGGCTGCGTGCTGATCGATGATGAACAGGCCATCAGCGTCTTCACCAAGCAGATAAGACTGTTTTAATTGCGCTAGAATTCTGGGCTGCTGCAGGGTAATGACTGCCTCGAAACCTGCGGTTCTTGGCTGAGATGCCGGACCAAGCCGTTCCGAACTGAAATCTTTTAACTCATAAATTTTGTTGTCACCTGAATGGCCCGGCCCGGCAGAAATGTCGTTAACCGGCGCGACGGTCGGGAAAATGCTGACATTGGCTGGCAGATCCCGACGAATCGGGGTTGGCCGCTGTTCATCATCACCAAGGCTTGGCAAATCGGCGGTGGCGAAGCCCGGCTGATCGTCTGCGGAAAATGGTGCTGAAATCATGCGCAGGCCCGACAGG
>CAZTHA010000372.1:0-4202 GCA_964613435.1 uncultured bacterium | reverse complement strand
GAATCAGCCGGTCGAAGCCCACAGCCCAAACATCATTCAGCGCCAACCGGTTAACGAGCCGCTGCAAACTGGAATTCAGGCCATAGACGCCCTTATTCCCATCGGCAAGGGGCAGCGCGAACTGATTATCGGCGACCGCCAGACCGGTAAAACCGCAATCGCCGTCGATACCATCATCAACCAGAAAGACAAAAACGTCATCTGCGTTTATGTCGCCATCGGCCAGAAAATGTCGACGATAACCCAGGTCGTGGAAACCCTGCGTCACTATGGCGCTCTCGATCACACGATCATCGTCGCCGCCTCAGCTTCCGACCCCGCCCCGTTCCAGTTTATCGCTCCCTACAGTGGCTGCGCCATGGGTGAATTCTTCCGTGACCGCGGCGAACATGTATTGTGCATTTATGACGATCTGAGCAAACATGCGGTTGCCTACCGCCAGGTTTCACTGCTGCTGCGCCGTCCCCCCGGCCGCGAGGCTTTTCCCGCCGATGTTTTCTATCTGCATGCCCGACTGCTCGAACGGGCCGCCAAGCTGAGCAAGGAACTCGGCGGCGGTTCCCTGACGGCATTGCCGATCATCGAAACTCAGGCCGGCGACGCTTCGGCCTATATTCCGACCAATGTTATCTCGATAACCGACGGGCAGATCGTTCTCGAGTCAGCTTTGTTCAACTCGGGAATCCGGCCGGCGATCAATGCCGGGCTTTCCGTCTCCCGCGTCGGTGGGAACGCCCAGGTCAAAGCGATGAAAAAGGTGGCCGGGCCGCTGCGCCTCGAGCTGGCACAATATCGAGAGCTGGCCGCTTTTTCCCAATTCACCAAGGATCTTGACAAAGCGACTCAGGACCAGCTTGCCCGCGGCGAACGGCTGGTTGAATTGCTAAAACAACCCCAGTACAGCCCGATGTCGGTCGAAGACCAGATCGTCACCATTCTCGCCTCGACCAAAGGGTTCACCGACCATCTCGATAAGCGCGAAATTACCCGGTTCAAAAAGTTTTTGCTCAAATACCTGCATCAAAAGCATCCAGAAGTTATGTTGGCCCTGCGCCGCGAACCGGTGCTTACCGAAGACCTTGAAAAACGCTTCATCGAGCACATCAAAGAATTTACCGACAATGTTTACATGCTGCAGTATCACGCCGAAGAGCTGCACCAGGCCGAAGAGGAAAAGAAAGAAAGGCGAACCGGCAAAATTTCGCTTAAAGACTGATCATGACTGCTTTAAAAGACATCAAACAAAAAATACGCGGGGTTTCGACCACTCAGCAGATTACCCGCGCCATGAAAATGATGTCGACCGCCCGGCTTGGTCGTGCGATGGAGCAGATTCACCTGACCCGCTCATATATCGCCAAGCTCGAACAGATCGTCTACAGCCTTCGCGATCAGATGCCACCCAATTACCGTCACCCGTTTCTGACTCCTCGTCCGGTCAAAGCGGCGGCATTCGTAATTATCGGCGGCGAGCGCGGGCTGTGCGGCGGCTTCAACATCGAGCTCAACCGCTTTGCCCACAGCATTGTCGAAGAAAGTGAAGCTCCGAATAAAAAGCTGATCGTCATTGGCAAAAAAGCGGTTAAATTTTTCGCCAAAAAGAGCTTTGAAATTCTTCAGAATTATGAAGACCTGACCGTTCGTAATGCCGCTGAAGAGCTATTTGACGTTTCAGCCTTCATCTTCGGACAATTCTGCGACAAGAAGGTCGACGAAATCAATCTGATCTACACCAGCTTCATTTCGCCAACCCGCAAATACCCGGTCGTGCAAAAGCTTTTGCCACTGACACCGCTGCCCGAACTTGAAAAGAAGCCAGAGGTCGAAAAACATCAGATCAGGTTGAGCTTCGATTTCACCCCTGCACCGACCCAGATTTACAATGAACTCGTGCCTCGCTATATGCGCCACCTTCTGCATCGGGCGATTATCGAATCTTCAGCTTCGGAACAGAGCGCGCGCATGGCGGCCATGACTTCCGCCACCGACCGCGCCCAGGAAATTATCGATGAACTGCATCTTGATTTCAACCGTAACCGGCAGGCTCTGATTACCAGAGAGATCGCCGAAGTAATTTCAGGCGCTGAAGCCTGATTGGAGCATTTAAATGATTGATGGAAAAATAATTCAGATAATGGGTCCGGCAGTGGATATCAAGTTCCCAGCCGGGCAGCTGCCAAGCATTCACAATGCCCTCGAAGTGGTCAACCCGCTTTCTAAAAGCAAACTCACCCTTGAAGTCGCTTTGCATCTTGGCAACGACATCGTTCGCACCATCGCCATGGGCTCAACCGACGGCCTGCGCCGCAATCTCAGCGTCAAAGACCTCGGCAAGCCCATCAGTGTTCCTGTCGGCAACCGGGTCCTTGGCCGAATTTTCAATGTTCTCGGCGAAGTAATCGATGAAGCCGGACCAATTGAAAAAGGCGGAGAAAAATGGCCGATCCATCGACCGGCACCGGCATTTCGCCAGCAGGGCAAAACCAGCGAGATCCTCGAAACCGGCCTGAAAGTTGTCGACCTGCTGACTCCCTACGCCCGCGGTGGTAAAATAGGCCTGTTCGGCGGCGCCGGCGTCGGCAAAACCGTTCTAATCATGGAACTTATCAACAATATCGCCAAGCAACACGGTGGCGTCTCGGTTTTCGGCGGGGTTGGCGAGCGCACCCGCGAAGGCAACGATCTCTATCTCGACATGAAAGATTCGGGCGTTCTCGAGAAAACCTGCCTGGTCTTCGGCCAGATGAACGAACCACCAGGCGCAAGATTGCGGGTCGCGCTGTCGGCATTGACCATGGCTGAGTATTTCCGGGATCGTGAAGGTCAGGACGTGTTGCTGTTCATCGACAACATTTTTCGCTTCGTGCAGGCCGGCTCTGAAGTTTCTTCGCTGCTTGGCCGCATGCCCTCCGCCGTAGGCTATCAACCGACCCTGGCCACCGAAATGGGCGCTTTGCAGGAACGCATCACCACAACGACCACCGGCTCGATTACTTCGGTTCAGGCGATCTACGTTCCCGCCGACGATATTACTGATCCAGCGCCGGCCACCACCTTTTCCCACCTCGACGCTACCACGGTATTGTCGCGCAAGATCGTTGAACTTGGCATTTACCCGGCTGTCGACCCACTCGCTTCGAAATCACGATTGCTTTCGGCAGATATAATCGGCAATGATCATTATTCAACCGCCCGCGCCGTTCAGGAAATTCTGCAACGCTATCACGAGTTGCAGGACATCATCGCCATTCTCGGCATGGAAGAGCTGTCGGAAGAAGACAAAATTGTCGTCAACCGTGCCAGACGCATGCAAAAGTTTCTTTCCCAGCCTTTTTTCGTCGCCGAAAAGTTTACCGGGCATCAGGGCGCTTACGTGCCGTTAAGCGACACTATCGCCGGTTTTCGGGCCATTGTTGATGGAAAATACGATGATTACCCGGAACAAGCTTTTTACATGGTCGGCAATCTCAAAGATGTCGAAAAGAAAGCCGAAGCCCTGCAGAAAAAACGATGAAGAAATCTTTCAGCCTCGTCATAGCCTTGCCGGCCCAGCATTTGATCACTCTTGAAGCCAAGCAGATCACTTTTCCCGCAACCGATGGCTACATGGGCTTCATGGCGAGTCGCAAGCCGCTGATAGCCGCGCTTGGGCCGGGCCTGATTCATATCGTCGACATTTCCGATGAACATCACTGGTTTGGCACGACCGGCGGATTCTGTGAAATGATGAAAAACGAGGCGGTTCTTTTGTGTGATTCTCTGATTCGACCTCAGGATACGGAAAAAATGGATATTGATCCGTCAAAGCCCTTGTACATTGCCAACACCCAAAACATGAGTGAAAAACAAAAAAGAGAAATGGTTACCAGAATGCTGGCCAGACAACTCTTCAAAATTGAACGACAGCAGGAGCAGAAAGACTGATGAATTTTAACGCAACCTACTTTACCGTACCCGAAGTCAGCCCCACCTCCTTTTCAGCGCTTGCCGCCGCACAGCGGGGCAAAGTTTATGCCGATGTACCGTTGAGTTTCTTTGCAACCATCGAGGATTTAAAAAAATATATAATTGAACTTAAAAACATCGGCGTCAACGTTTTGCTTATCCTGCCCCACTTTCTGCCATCGCTTTCACCCTACGTGGTAAAAGATTACCAGCAGCCATGCCAGCTTTTCGGCAACTGGGAAAACTTTGCCGAACTG
>CAZTHA010000371.1:0-4220 GCA_964613435.1 uncultured bacterium | reverse complement strand
TAAGCATCGGTGCGGGAACGTCTTGAATAATCCCAGTAAACCTGTTCGAGACGGTGAGACACACGATTGTAGTTAAAATTGATCGGATTCAACGACCAGGAGTTTTCAGCAAATCTCAACCGGGTTGAAAATACGTCGGTTGAAGTGAATGAATCGAATTGGAAAGGTGATTTACCTTTTGAGGTCGAAACATTGTAGTTGAACTCAAGATTGGTAACTTTTGAGAAGCGGTGATTGGCTCTAACCATGGTTGTGCCGTTTTCGCGCTCGATTCCACCGCTGTAATAGCTTTTGAGAAGATTGTAAGAAGGTGTGATATCAAAGCGTTCATGCACCTGAATTGTCGGAACAGTGAAGTTGGCGCGAAAATCCTTCTTTTCAGTATCTTTCTTGTCGTTGAGGTTGCCTTCTTCATAATGGCCATACATGCCCGAAAAATTCAGAGTAAGCGGCACACCCGGGAAGGTATAGGCAGGAAAACTGAAATTGATTTCCGGCAATCGATTCAAAAGTTGATAACCATTATCAAGGTTGTAGTCATCGCCATCGAGGTCGTAAAACTTGTTGGCGGTAACCGTCATGTTCATGAACTTCAACACCGGGCGATAGTTCAATTGCACGGTCAGATCCTTGTTCTCAGCTTGGCCAGTATATTTGTCACCGGTGTAATTCATACTGGTGTTGAGAGTTTCACCTGAAGCAAAACGATGACTATGGGTAAGATTAAGCTGGGTATTTTTGTGATTTCTTTTGGTTTCGTTCAACTGATAAAAATATACCGAGCCGTTGCCACTGGTTCCATTGGTCCAGGTGCCGTTGAAACCGAAAGCATTACCGCGTTTTTCAAAATAGTCAGCAGAAAACTTTCCTGACAGTGATTCATTAACCATCAGGTCGGTCGAAAATTTGAAGTATATGCCGTCAATCTGGGAAATACCCTGTTTGGTATGGAAAAACTTCTCACTTTTTCGGAAAGACGAAAAGTCGCGCTTTTTGTGGTAAAGAGTTTTGCCTTTCCACTTCATTCGCAGATTTTCAATATTCATTGAATGACCGGGGTAGGTTTCAATTTTGTCGGCAACGATGCGATAATGAGGATGATCGGTGTTTTCACAGGTCGTCTGCATCATATCATGGGCAATGCTGTATCTGGGACTGACATAAACATCTTTTGCCTTGAAAAAGTTGCGATTCTTTATGATTGCCGCATCACGCATCCAACCTTCGCCGGTTTTCATGTTATAGGCGAAGAAATCGCCGGTGGTCTGATCGTAACCTTTCCAGAAATCAACTTTTCCCTGGGCAAAAATGTCTTCGGTTTTGGTATTCGCCTGAATGTTGTCGGCGCTGATCTTCATATCCTTGTAGGCAATATAGGCTTTGCCTTTGGTAACGACCTGTTCAGCCTTGGTTCGGTATTCAAGATAATCGCCGTAAATTTCGATTGGAAATTTCTGACTATCGATAGAGGGAACATCAAAAGCGCGCAGCAAAGAATTTTCAGCAAAAAAAGCTGAAAAAAGCAGCAGTACAACTACAATCTGCCGGATCTGTCTGCCTGAAATGGTTGAATAAACCAAAACGATTACCTGTTTACCAGATTCGCATCACAGGCTTTTTACCTGTTTCCGCAACTCTTATATCGGTAATCGGAGGTTATTTATGAAGAAGTTTTTACAGAATCGAGCAAAACATCATGAAGGGCAGCAATACATGTCTGCGCCTTTTCTTTTTCAACCGCGATGCTCATTCTGATTTTGTCCTGATGCCATAAAACCGGCACTATATCTATTTTTTCCAGAGCGTTGAGAAAAACGACATGACCAACTTTACCAATACCGCAACCGATAAGTGAGATGGTCTGAACATTGGCATGACAGATGACCTCTTCTGCACTGAGCCGCGCCGCCTCTTCCCAACAAAATGGTATGGCTTCGAAAGAATCCTGGCGCTTGAAAGCCAACCGTAAACTGCCGTTGTTTTCATGATGGCGCAACCATTGCATTATCGACGGCCTAAACGCTGCCCGTTGCAGGTTTGCACTAAAAATCGGGTCAGGCATTGCCGTCCCCTGGATTTTTACCACGACAAATTTTCCGTCAGAAGTGATGCTTTTGACCGCCAGTTCCTGATCACCATCAGGACCAACCACGCTACCTTCAGCTCTGGTAAAGCTCGATCGGACATGAATTCTTATCTCGTCATCTCTGGCGCAGGAAATCGCCCGCGGATGTAAAATACCGTTGCCAAAAGCCGCCAGTTCGAGCATTTCTTCATAATCGAGATGCCAGACCTTCCTGGCATGGGGAATAATGCGCGGGTCTGCCGTGTAAATTCCTTCTTCGTCGGTAAACTTTTCGCAGACTTTTTGCCCAAGCTCACGTGCCAGTACAACCGCGGTAAGATCTGATCCACCTCGACCAAGCGTGGTAAGGTCACCTTCGGCGGTGATACCCTGAAAACCAGCCACGACTGCGACACTTCCCGGCTCGAGAAAACGGGCGAGGTTGTTGCGACGCCCGACCTGAACTATGTTGTATTCTTCATTCTGCAGTTCTGACAATAAATGCAGATTAAAAGCATTGAAAGATCTTGCTCTAATTCCCAATTTCTGAAGAGCGCTGGCAGCAAGAGAAGCGCTGACCATTTCCCCGGTCGCCAGCAATTGATCATTTTCTCGCCGGTCCGGATCAATTGAAACCTTGTTCATAAGTCCGATAAGATCATCGGTAGTATCAGCCATAGCTGAAACGACGATAACCATTCGATTACCACGTCGGGCTTTTTCTGCAATTCTTTCAGCGACGCGGTTTATTCTTTCAACCGAACCCATCGACGAGCCGCCGAATTTTTGCACCAGAACTTCGCCATTTGCAAACATGACTTTACCTGAACAGCTTAAAACAGGAAACAACGGTTGCCAGTTTTATCTGTTCTTCGATTCGGCCAATAACCGAGGATAATTTTGCCGGTTCAGTTTTTGCTGTCTGAAAAACAACGGTACGACTGCTTTCGGTTTCTCGTGAAACTTCAATTTCTGGCTGAAAGATTTCTTCAACCTCGATTCCGGCAGCAGAAAAAAGATTGAGTATTTGTGCCATGGTACTGGTGAGATTCACCAGTGAAAACCTCAAATAATACCGGTCACTGAAAGTTTCTACCTCTGAAACGATTTTCAACTGACGCTCCGTTGCCCGCTCATTCGAAACCTGATCGAGATCGGCAATTATTCCCTTAACGAGGGTTTCACATGAAGTTCCCGGGCAGGAATAAATTTGCGCCTGCTCTTTATCGGAAACGGCATAGAAAATTTCCGAACCTTTACGTGCCTGTGCCAAAAAATACTGGCGCGGTAGCATGCAAGGTTCTACTGAGGCCCGAATTGCGCCGCCGATAGATTCCGCCATACCGAGTAGTCTTATTGAAAAACCCATAAAATCGGCTATTTTAACGTCATCAAGAGAAAGAGAGCTTATTCCGGTGGTAGCAACTTTTTCTGGGGCCACAATACACCCGAAAATTTCGGCCATCTGCAAGATCAGGCGATTTCTCGTAACAATTCCATGCAAATTGGGGCTCGGGTTACTAGAAGCGATTTTTTCCCATTGGGCAGAAGCGATCGCTTTATCCAGAGAACAGCTTTCACTCTCCATTTGTGCAAGGATATAACCGGCAACCGCGTCGTTCTGTACATAAAATCTGCTGATATTCTTCTTGTCATCGGCCAGCATTTTTAAAAACGGATAGCTTGAGCCGATACAGCCCTTAAAAAAAGTGTTGTCTGTTTTTCCAGCCAGCAATCTTCTTATGGCAACTTCCGCATCAGCAGTGATTATTTTTTCAGGCAATCTCTTCAACCGGTAATCATCGTTAAAAAGAATACCAGTAGAAACTGCCGAAAAAAAATCTTCCGGTTCAAGGGCTACCCATGGATGTTCGACGTTTTCGGTTCCAAGAACCGGAATTCGCAGCAGATCGTTACGGTTCAACTCATTGAGAGTTTGCTGCAGTCTTCCCTGCCATGGCGGCAAATTAAGAAAACCAGCACCAATCATATATTAGCCATGCACTCCGCCACCGAAGGCGTTTTCTACCGATTCAAGAAATGCTTCTGAAAGAGTCGGGTGCGGATGAATCATTCTGCTGAAATCATGAGCCTTTATGGAAAATTGAGCCATCAAAGTAGCTTCGTTGATTATGTTACTGGCCTCTGGGCCCCA
>CAZTHA010000370.1:0-4227 GCA_964613435.1 uncultured bacterium | reverse complement strand
TTGCGGCATATCTGATGAACCCTGCGTTCAATGCCGGACTTGGCCGGGTTTCTGCACTCAAAATATCTGTCGGCTATCCTTTTTCCTTTGCAGTTTATGTTTTGTCAGCAGCATTGATGCCTGAGATTCTTATGATCATTTTTTTTCAGAAAGGTCGCATTGCAGTTAAGAACCTGCAAAATTTCGCATTTGTCGGCCTTCTCTTTGGCGTAATCGGAATATTGACCGATATTTTCTACAGCTATCAAGCTTTGTGGTTCGGCGAGACTGGCGGACTCAAGAGCCTTCTTTTCAAGGCCCTGGTCGATCAGGGTCTCTACAGTCCGGTTGCCAACTTTTTGCTTGTTTCAATTTTCTTTTTGCGCGAAAACGGTATAAAAAAAGAAGCTTTTGCCAGCATTATAACCATGCAGTTCTTACTGGCAAAGGTTTTGCCAGTGGTAGTAGCCGGCTGGTGCGTCTGGATACCGGGAGTTATCCTGGTATACTCTATGCCCACCGCTCTGCAACTACCGGTAGCTTCACTGATTCTCTGCTTCTGGGTCTTGATTTTCACCTTCGTCGCCGGCCCGAAAACAGTTCCAGCTGCAGCAGAAGCTTAATTATTTAACGGCAAAAAATCTTACTTGAACTTATGCCGCTAGCGATCATGTATTTAGCCTCTTTTTGCAAAAATTTTCAGAAAGAAAAAATAAAATAATTGCCCCCTTGTACCTTGTAAAGGCTTGTGCTATTCTGTGCAGGTCCCAAAGCCAACCCCTCATGGAGAGCCACTTTTGCTTATCACCGAAATAATTGAGCAATTCGTCGCTTATCTCGCCAAAGAGAGAAATCTTTCAGAACAAACGGTCAGAGCCTATAAAACCGACCTCTATCAGTTCTGCGTCTGGCTTGACGAAAAGTTAGGCATTTCCGAAGCAAATGGCTTTGCCAAGCTCAGTCTCCAGCAAATCAGAGCTTACTGGGCATTCAGGCGCAGCAACGGCCTTTCTCAGGCCAGCATGCGCCGCGGTCAGTCTGCGTTGCGCACACTTATTAAATTTGCCAGGCGCCGATCTTTGATCGATCGTGACCCGGCCAAAGGCATGGATTCACCTCGAAGGCAGCGCCCACTTCCAAAAGCGCTTTCTTATGAAGATGTAAATATGATGATGAACGTGCCCCCAGCCGACACATTTCTTGGCAAAAGAGACCGGGCAATCTTGGAATTACTTTACGGCAGCGGCTTACGCATCTCTGAGCTGACCGATCTGACCATCAGCCAGATAGATTTTGCCAACCAGCAGGCAAGAGTATGCGGAAAAGGCAACAAGGAACGTATTGTGCCCCTGACCCCGGCCTCGTGCAAAGCTCTGGCGATTTATCTCGACAGCAGAAAAGCGCAATTCATCGGAGCGGAACACGAGCAAAGCGTTTTTCTCAATCGTTTCGGCAAGGCAATTACACCCCGCAGCGTCGCACGCATGATCGACAAGTATTCCCGCGAACTGGCGATCATGATGAACGTCACCCCGCACCAGTTCAGACACAGCTTTGCCACACATCTGCTCAACAACGGCGCTGACATCAGAGCCGTCCAGGAAATGCTTGGGCACGAAAGTCTTGCGACCACTCAGATATATACCCGCATCAGCAAAGAAAAGCTGCTGAGCACCTACAAGAATACCCATCCGAGAGCCGGAGGTAAGATATGAATTTTAAAGGAACAACAATTATTGCCGTTCAGAAAGACGGCACCCTGGCCTTTGCCGGTGACGGCCAGGTCACTTTTGGCGACCAGGTTATCAAAGCCAAAGCCAAAAAGATAAGACATTTTGCCAATTTCAAGATTATTGGCGGATTTGCCGGTCATACTGCCGATGCCTTTACCCTCTTCGAACGTTTTGAAAGCAAGCTCGAAGCATCTTCGGGCAACCTTACCAAGGCTGCGGTTGAACTGGCCAAAGATTGGCGGATGGACAAGGCTTTGCGCCGACTCGAAGCCATGCTGCTGGTCGGCAACACTGAAAAGATGCTGATGATTTCAGGCCAGGGCGATGTCATGGAACCGGACTCTCAGGTAATGGCTATTGGCTCAGGGGCATCGGTGGCAATTGCCGCCGCCAGGGCTCTATTGCGCCACACCAACCTGAAGGCTGAAGAAATTGCCAACGAAGCGATGAAAATCGCCGCCGAACAATGCATTTACACTAATGACCAGATCATAGTCGAGACTTTACCATGACTGAATCGGCATTGAATCGACCAGAATTGACTCCCCAGGAAATAGTAGCCGCGCTGAACCGTTATGTGGTTGGGCAGCAAAAGGCTAAACGCGCAGTGGCAATTGCCTTGCGCAACCGCTACCGCCGCCGCCAGCTCACCGATGAGCTGCGCGAAGACATTCGCCCCAAAAACCTTCTGCTGATAGGCCCAACTGGGGTCGGCAAGACCGAGATTGCCCGAAGACTTTCAACAATCGCTAATGTTCCATTCATCAAGGTTGAAGCGACCAAGTTCACCGAAGTCGGTTACGTTGGGCGCGATGTCGATTCGATGGTGCGCGATCTGGTTGAAGTAAGCCTGGGTCTTGTCCGCTCACAAAAAATGAGCCAATTTGAAGGCAAGGCTCGTGAAAAAGCAGAAAAAAGAGTGCTTGATTACCTTATTCCAGAGGAAAGACGATATCACCCATTAAGTGGTTTCGAAAAAGACTCAGATGAAAGTAGAAACGTGTCGATACATAGTGAAGAGACCAATTCTACGCCATCAACGCGAGAAAAGTTTCTGGAAATGCTCAGAGCGGGCAAATTGAATGAAAGGGAGGTAGAAATCGAAGTGACCGAAACCAGCACACCGGTTGTCGAAGTGATCTCCTCCCAGTCGGGTTTTGAAGAAATGGGCTTCAACCTTGGCAATCTGCAGAATATGCTCGGCAACATGTTCCCCAGCCGGCATAAACGCAAAAAGGTCAAAGTTAAAGACGCTCTTGAAATACTTTTCCAGGAAGAAATCACGGCAATGATGGATCAGGAAGATCTGCAGAAAGAAGCGATCGAGCTCGCCCAGGAAAACGGAATCATTTTCCTCGACGAAATCGACAAAATTGCTTCGGCTTATGTGGGAAAATCAGGCCCGGACGTATCGAGAGAAGGCGTACAGCGCGACCTGCTGCCACTGGTGGAAGGCACTACCGTAATGACCAAATACGGCATGGTCAAGACCGATCACATCATGTTCTTTGCCGCCGGCGCCTTCAATGTCAGCAAGCCATCAGATCTTATTCCTGAGCTGCAGGGGCGTTTTCCGGTGCGGGTCGAGTTCGAAAAGCTTGGTGAAGCAGATTTCGAAAAGATCCTGACCGAACCTCAGAACGCGCTGACCAGACAGTATCAGGCGCTGCTCAAAGTCGACAACGTTGATGTCGAATTTACCGCCGGTGCCGTGGCCAAAATCGCCAGGTATGCTGCTGAAGCCAACGATTCCCAGGAAAACATCGGGGCCCGCCGACTGCACACCATCATGGAACATCTTATGGACGAAATCGCTTATGAAGCCCCGGCAAACTTTTCCGGCAGCTATGTCATCAGCGAAGAAACCGTGGAAAAGGCAATTGGTCCTCTAATGAAAGATCGCGATCTGGCGCGGTTTATCCTTTAAGACACCAGGCACACACGGAGGCAACCAAATGTTTGAAAGATTAACCGGAACATCGACGCTAAACCTTCTAGGCAAAGGGCTTGAGGTATCTTCGCTTCGGCACAAGATTATCTCGAACAACATCGCCAACGTCAATACCCCGAAATTCAAAAGACAGATTGTAACCTTCGAAGACCAGATGGCCAAAGTATTCGATGGCAAGATCGACATAGTCGGCCGCCGCGAAGACGACCGCCATATTCCTATCGGTGAAATCAACTACATGGAAGTCGATCCGGTAACGCAGACCGATCGCATACACGTTATGCGCAATGACAAGAATAATGTCGATATCGACGTCGAAATGAGCGATCTGGCCAAGAACACCATGAAATACCAGATCATGGCGACCCGCCTGGCCGGCATGTTTTCCCAGCTCAACGATGTTATTAGCAGAGGAGGTAGAGCCTGATGGGTATGTTCAGAGCTATTGACACGTCCGCTTCCGGCCTGACCGCAGAACGACTGCGCATGGATGTAATTTCGAACAACATTGCCAACGTCAACACCACGCGCACCGAAAACGGCGACCCCTTTCGCCGGAAACTG
>CAZTHA010000369.1:0-4232 GCA_964613435.1 uncultured bacterium | reverse complement strand
GTAAGAGGGTGGGGCGCTGAGATTTTCGGTGGTTTCCGGACGCTGGCGGTTCAGGTTGTATTCAAAATCAAATCTCAGCTGAATCGGGTTTTGTCCGGCCAGCAAATTAGCTGGGCTTGCTCGATAACCCGAATCTATGGCATTGTTCATCGGCGCCGAGGGCAGGGGAGCGGCGGCGACGACATTCTCATCATTGCTAATCTGAACTGCCGGGGCCGCAGTTTCGACGTTGATGCGGCCGGTTGATGCGGCCCGCACCCCGGCATAGCTTTGCCGCTGTTCGTTATTGGGAACGACTGCACCCTGACCGACATTTTTGTCGATCGGAGTCGGTTCCTGTACAGACAAAACCGGCAGGTCATGAATCTGACTCTTCAGCCGCGTCGGGACCTGATTGAAGAAGTCAATCTGATAAGAATACTGAATTCCCTTTACTGATACTGGCATACCTATTAAAATAATATCCTGAAAATGCTTTCTCTGCCAGAGGTAATTTTGTCGGCAGGGCTGATTCCACTGAAAGGTGAACATTTTGACGCAAAAATTCATTTATCCTGAAAGTAAAGTGCAAACCGTTGAGGAAATGATTCACGGCTATCGCAACATCGATCATTTCCGCTGGCTCGAAGGCGATGAAAAAGGGGAAATTACCCCAGAAGTAATTGACTGGACCGAAAAACAGAACGCTTTTACCCGCAGCATTCTTGATAACCTGCCGGAACGCAGGGAACTTGAAGCGAGAATCAAACCTTTGCTTGAAACCGGCGCATTTTCTTTGCCGACAATGGCCGGTGAGCGTATTTTCTACTTCCGCCGCCAGGGCGATCAGAACCAGCCGGTAAACTATTATGCTGATTCCGCTTTTGGCGAAGAAAAAGTGCTTGTCGACCCGAATCAACTCGACGCCGATGGTTTGACCGCCGTTGCCTGGATCGCCCCCTCCCAGGATGGCAACCTTGTCGCCTGGGGTCAGTATCGTAGCGGCGATGAAAACTATTGCCTGCACATCAAGGATCTGCAGAAAAATGTCGAGCTGGCAGACCATATTTCGGGCAAAGTCGTCGGCGTATTCTGGCTTCCTGACAATTCCGGTTTCGTTTATTCGCGGCTGGCTGATGTCAAGAACCCTTATTCACGTCAGATCTGCCTGCATCTGCTTGGCGACGACCCAACCCAGGATCCGGTGATTTTTGAGCAATACAAGGAAGGCCCATTGGCAACGACCTGGGGTCCCTTCGCCAATCTCAGCGATGACGGCAAATGGCTGATTCTCGGCTATCATACCAGCACCCGCGCCAACGATCTCTGGCTCATCGACTTTGCCGCCTGGCGGGCAACCGGCAAGCTTGAAATGAAGACCATCGCCGTCGGTATCGACGCCGGATTCTTCGCCCGGGTCAACCGTGACCGCCTGATTGTCTTTACCAATCATCAGGCCTCTAAGGGAAAGCTTCTGCAGGCCTCACTGACCGATCCGGCCATTGAAAGAGCGCGTGAGTTCATTGCCGAAGATAAAGACGCGGTCATGGAAGCATGGGATTTCACCTCAGAAGGTCTGCTCGTCGAATATATCTTTCAGGCCTCGACCCGCATCGATAAATTCAGTCCTGATGGCGATTTTATCGGCAGTCTCGAACTGCCTGGAATCGGCCGCGCCGGTGTTTCGACCTGCAGCGATCGCGCCGATTTCTTTCTCAGTTATGCTTCTTTCAACGCCCCGCATCATGTTTTTTACCATAAGAATCACGAAGCCGTCCCTAAGCTGTGGAAAAAGCTCGAAGTGCCGGTCAACCTTGACGATATCGTCGTCGAGCAACGCTGGTGCACCTCGACCGACGGCACCCGGGTCAGCATGTTTCTCGTTCACCGCCGCAATCTGAAGCCAGACGGCAACAACCCGACACTTATCTACGGCTATGGCGGCTTTTCGATTGCCATGATTCCCTCTTTCATGCCCCTGCTTTGCCCCTGGCTCGAAGATGGAGGCGTTTACGCCATGGTCAATCTGCGCGGCGGCAATGAATATGGCGATGAATGGCATCGTAACGGTATGCGCGATAAAAAGACCAACGTCTTTGCCGATCTTGAAGCTGCCGCTGAATATCTTATCAATGAAAAGATCACCTGTTCAGAGCGTCTGGCGGTAATGGGGCGCTCAAACGGCGGCCTGCTGGCCGGTGCGGCTCTGACCCGTCGACCAGACCTCTACAAGGCGGTAATCTGCGGGGTGCCATTGCTTGACATGCTGCGTTACCAAAACTTCCTGATGGCCCGCTTCTGGGTTCCCGAATACGGTAGTGCCGAAGACCCTGAAGAATTCAAATGGCTGATCGAATATTCCCCTTATCAGAAAATTGAAGAAGGCGTAAAATACCCGGCGACCTATATCCATTCCGGCGAAAATGATACCCGGGTTCATCCTTTGCACGCCCGCAAAATGGCCGCAGCATTACAAAAGTTCAGTGCTGCCGCTGCTGATGCGCCGATTCTTCTCTGGGTCGACCGCCAATCCGGGCATGGCGAAGGCAAGCCCCTTGAAATTAGAGTTCTTGAAGAAACCGATCAATGGCTATTTTTGCGTTGGCAATTGGGGATGCTTGCATGAGCAAAGCCCTGGCCCTTTTCGATTTCGACGGCACCATCACCACCACTGACAGCTTTGCACAGCTGCTGCGTTTTATCGTCGGCGATCTGCGCTTTGCCGCCGGGGTTGGGTTGCTCAGCCCTTTGCTGGCCGGCTTTAAACTCGGAATTTTGCCGAATTATCTGGTTAAACCAGTCGTTACCGGGTGGTTTCTTAAAGGCCTCGATCGCGAAAAGTTCAACAAACTGGCCCAAAGCTTCGTTAAAGAGCGGCTGAATCGCCTGGTTCGGCCGCCAGCCATGAAAAAGATACTCTGGCATTTGCAGCAGCAACACCGGGTTATCGTCGTTTCCGCCTCTTTTGAAGATTACCTTAAATTCTGGTGCGAACAACACCGGCTCGAACTTATCGGCACCCGTCTTGAATGGGCTGACGAACGCATAACCGGCAGATTTGCCAGCCCCAACTGCTACGGTCCGGAAAAGGTCGTGCGCATTCGCGAGCATCTCGATCTCGCAGAATACGATGAAATATACGCCTACGGTGACAGCCGCGGTGATAAAGAAATGCTTGAAATTGCCGGACATAAGGGCTACCGGGTTTTTTGAAGCCGGTTGCCAATTTAACCGGGACATGTTGATAAACTTATGCTACAATCTATGCAAAAATAGAATCTGGCAAGGGAAGGAGCCACAACTTTGGGAAACAGAAATTGTTTTTTTGTTGTAATGCTGATTTTGGTGCTTTGTTGTAGTGCCGCTTCAGCTCAGGATGCCGCCGCTTTGACTGAGAATACTCAGGCACTTAAAGAAAATACCGCCGCGGTTAAAAGACTGACCGAACTGCTCGAAAAGGGCGGGATGATGGCAGTGCCGGGAAACGCGGCCGCCGCAGCCCCCGATCTTTCTGATGTCGCTGCCGGCGTGGATTCGAGCATCAAGGAAATGCTCAGAAACCTTAAATGGGAAACCAACGAAGAATACAAGGGTATGGGCAGCAAGGACGCCAAAAAGGGCGGCACGCTCAAATACGTCGAGTCTTCATTCCCCCCAACTCTGCGAACCTGTGGTAAAAATGCCAACTCTGCCTTTATGAGCATGCTTACCGGCATGAGTTACGAAGCCATGCTCGATCTCGACCCGATTACCCTGCGTTATGCGCCGAATATCGCCAAAAAGTGGGCGGTTGCCGATGACAAGGTTTCTTTCTTCTTTGAAATCGATGAACGCGCCAAATGGTCCGATGGCAAGCCAATCGTAGCTGATGACGTTGTGCAAAGCTGGAAACTCTATACCGATCCCGGCATTGAAGACCCCTTTTCAAACGATTATTACAACAAATACGAGCAGCCGGTCGCCGTTTCTGAACGCATCGTCATGATTCGCTCGAAACTGAAAAACTGGCGCGCTTTTATGTCGGCAGGCTTTATGACCATCCTTCCCGGTCATATCCTGAAAAAAATCGATGGCAAAAAATACCTTGAAGAATACCAGTTCAAAATGATGCCAGGCTCCGGCCCCTACACCTACGAAAGCTCAAAGGTTAACGAAGAAATCATTCTTAGCCGCCGTAACGACTGGTGGCAGAAAGATCTGCCCCGCGCTCAGGGTTATTATAATTTCGACAAGCTCCAGTTCATCTTCATTCA
>CAZTHA010000368.1:1826-4256 GCA_964613435.1 uncultured bacterium | reverse complement strand
TAAATCGCCAGCCCAGCGTCAACCTCAACACCGTTGAAACCGGCATGAACATGCTTCAGGTTGACCGCATGGGACTTGATTACATTGACCGGAAAATTCTTGAGGTTTTACTCAAGCGTTTTGACGGTGGTCCTGTGAGCCTCGATACCTTGGCGGTGTCGGTCGGAGAAGAAGCAGACACGATTTATGATGTTTACGAAAGCTTTCTGATTCAGATCGGTTTTCTTGCCCGCACCGGCCGGGGCCGGGTTGCTACCCGATCAGCCTATGAGTATCTGGGCATGCAGCCCCCTGACAATTTCAGTCCAGCTGAAGAGCAGCTAAAACTTTTTGATTGATTATGAACAATCCTGAAACCGGTTTAACACCGCTTTTACAACAGTATAAAGATATCAAAGCCGAGAATCCTCATGCGGTATTGCTTTTTCGCTGCGGGGATTTCTATGAGACCTTTTTTGAAGATGCAGTCCTCGTAGCTCAGGAGCTGCAGATAACCCTGACCGCACGCGGCAAGCACAGCGGCAATCCGGTTCCCCTGGCCGGAGTGCCCTATCACAGCATCGATGGTTATATTGCCAAGCTTGTCCATAAGGGCTTTACTGTTGCCATCTGCGAACAGACCGAAGATCCCAAAAAGGCTAAAGGTCTGGTCAAGCGCGAAGTTGTCCGTATCATCACGCCGGGAACGATTACCGACCCGCAGATGCTCGAAGAAAGCAGTAACAATTATCTCGCTTCCTATGCCTGCAAAAATGATAGGTTCTGCCTGGCCGCCGTCGAACTAAGCACCGGCGAATTCATCTTCACCAGCGGCGATATGGTCGAAGCACGCATGTTGCCTGAAGAGTTCACCCGGCTTCGGCCGCGCGAGATTCTGGTTTTGTCCGACAAACCTGAAATTGACCTCGACTATCGACCATGGCAATATATCAAAGCCGAGGTTCACCCGGCAAAAGTCAGCGACAAGGAAGCAATAGAGGCTTTGTCAGGCCTGTTTCCCAATGAACATCGGGCCAGGTTTCAGGCAATGTCATCGCTGGTTCTCAAAACCCTCGGCTTGCTTTCAGAGCATCTTCTCGACACTCAACGCTGCTCTTTGAACCATTTAAAGCTGCCTGCCGAATACAAACTCGGCGACGGCATGGTGCTCGATGAAGCGACGTTGAGAAATCTCGAACTGCTGCCCGATGGCAAGGCGCAAAACCTTGGCGGCACTCTGTTCGAAGTAATCAACCGCACTAGAACAAGCATGGGCGCAAGGCTGCTCAAAAAATGGCTACTAAAACCTCTGATACAGCTTGAACCTATTCAAAAACGACAGCAGCTGGTCAAAGCTTTTTTTGAAGACCAGATGATGCTTGCAGAAGTGCGCAACCTGCTCAAAAACACTCCTGACCTTGAGCGAACCCTGAGCAAAGTTGTGCTCGGCAGCCGCAATCCGCGAGATGTTCAAGCACTTGCAAGGGGCCTGGAAAGAATCCCCGCATTGCAGCAGCTGCTTACTGCACCGGCATTGTCCGAGCTATGTAAAAATCTTGTTTGCCTTGACGAGCTGGTCGATGAAATCAATCGCTATCTCAAGGATGAGATGCCCGCGGCGGTTTCTGATGGAGACTTCATCAACGATGGAATAAATCCTGAACTCGACGAACTACGCACACTTATGCGCGATGGCGATGCCTGGCTGAAGCGTTTCGAGGAGCAGGAAAGAAGCAACACCGGAATAAAAACCCTGAAAGTGAAGAAAAACAGCGTTTTCGGTTATTTTATCGAGATTTCAAAAAGTCTTACCGATCAGGCTCCGGACCATTATGTACGCAAGCAGACCCTGACCACCGGCGAACGCTATATTACCGCCGAACTTAAAGATTATGAAAGCAAAGCCTTCTCAGCAAACGAAAAAGCACTGGCCATAGAAAAGGAACTTTTTGAGCAGCTGGTGGCCAAGGTTTGCGACCATATTACCCAGATTCAGAAAAATGCTGAGTTCATTGCCTCAGTCGATGTTTTGGCCTCTCTGGCACAGCTGGCAAATGATCAGCAGTATGTTCTTCCGGCGGTCAACGAAACTTCGACGATCAAGATTCAAAATGGTCGCCATCCTGTAGTTGAAGCTTTTCTCGACCGTGGCGATTTCAACCCCAATGACCTTTTTCTTGATTTGGAGCGCTGTCAGGCAATCATAACCGGGCCAAACATGGCCGGTAAATCAACCTATTTGCGCCAGGCCGCATTGATAGTTCTTCTCGCCCAGACTGGCTCCTATGTTCCGGCAGACAGTGCAGAAATAGGCATTGTTGACCGCATCTTTACCAGAGTTGGTGCTTCAGACAACCTTATCCGCGGTCAATCGACTTTTATGGTCGAAATGATGGAGGCTTCGGCCATTCTCAAGAATGCCGGCAATCGCAGCCTGCTGATTCTCGACGA
>CAZTHA010000368.1:0-1726 GCA_964613435.1 uncultured bacterium | reverse complement strand
CGGGTAATCGATCGAGCCAAAGAAATTCTTTTCGAACTTGAAAAGTCCGAGCAGGAAGAACTCGGGAGAGTAACCCGCTCGCTTAGGGCCAGTCCTCAACCGCATCAACTAAGCCTTTTTTCGCCGACCAACGAAGTGGTGGACACTCTCAGGCGCATCGATGTCAGTAACACCACACCACTTGAAGCGCTGAACCTGCTGAGCCGCCTCAAGGATATGGCCAATGAATGAAGATTTCTGGGCACCTGTTTTTGCGAGGTTGCATGAAGACCTGGATCTTCTTGAATTGATTGCCGCAAACACCCATGATTCCGACCTTATCAGCTGGATAAAGATCAATCCTCGCTTATGGGGCCGTTGCGCCCGCTATATGCAGCGTAAAAAGATCGGCAACCGAGAAGGTCTGATCGGTGAATTGATAAATCAGGCCAAAAATGATCAGGCTTTACGCAAGCTGATTTTTTTCAATTGGGTAGAAAAAAACCCGCAACCGATGAGTCTTTTTAGCTGTGGCAGCGATCAGACAACCCGACAAAAACTTTTGCATGGTGACTTTGGCAATCCGGAAAAAGTGGCGATTCTTGCCAGAATCGACCCCAGGCCTGGCAGCGAAGTCCTCTATCAGGATTACTTCGCCGCCCAGAAGCAGGAAACTCCGATCGAAGAAGCACCGATCGGACCAGATGGTCAATTTAATGAGCGGCGGGTTGAAGAAATGCAACGACAAATAGAAGAATTGCGGCGGCAACTAAAAGAAAGCCAGCATGCCTTCAATCAGCGGGCCAATGAAATCTCCGGCCTGCAAGCGGCACTTGTGCAACGAGACCAACAGCTTGAAACTCTTAAAAAACGGCAGTTTGAAATTGAAGAGCAACTTCGACAACAGCAAATTTCAGCTTTGACGGTTAATCCACAGGATTCTGCAAGAGAGCGAGCGCAACACGAGCAGACGGAAGGTCTGCAACATACGATTGCCCAACTTTCCGGTCTTCTCGATGAATGTAAGAGCAGAAAAGAATTTCTTGAGCAGCGTCTCAATCGATGCGAAGCGGCAATAAACTCGCTTTCGGCCCAAAACAGACAACTGAAGAATGCAATCAACATCGATGAAGACAAGGATCGCAAAATTGCCACCCTGAAAGATCTGGCACGGAAACTTGATCTGGCCGCAGCCGAAACCCGACTTTCAGGACAAATTTTCTGCATCGAGGATGGCAAGAAAAGCTGGTATCTCAGTTGTTTTGGCGGCGAGCTCATTGGGATTCCCGCTCAGCTGATCAGAGACTCGGAATGCTGCCAGGCCGAATTTTGCAGCGCTTCATTTGCCGAGGATGGCAACATAACTGCAATAACCTCGCTCGAAGCCGAGAAGGATTTCAAGGTCGGCTATCTGATTGAAAGAGACGGACAGACTTTTCTCAATACCGGCGAAGAAGAGTTGGCGGTAAGGTGCAATGTTCCTTCTGGTGACCGAACAAGACCCTGCCGCGGCATTTGTTTGCACAGTTTTCTCGAGCGACCTGCCGGTGTTTACGAAATCTTTTTCGTCGACCAGCTAGCCAAAACGCTTATAGAGCGCCAGGCTCAGACACATAAGACCTCTTCTGCTCCCGCCAAAGAGCAATTTAAGCTTGATTTTTGCGGCAAGAAACTGTTAATTCTTGGCGGCGACTATGTCGGACCTGAGTATCAAAAACAGTTGCCAAGCCACAATCTTCAGGTCACC
>CAZTHA010000367.1:0-4269 GCA_964613435.1 uncultured bacterium | reverse complement strand
CAATCAGATTCTGGATGAAGAAATTAACTTTGTCGACAAACCGGAAGCAGCAATGCGCCTGGCATCCTGCGTCGAAGTCTCAACTTCCGACACTAGCTGGGAAAACACCATTAAAGCCATTAAGGGCGACCTCAAAGTTCTGATTCGCGAAACACAAAAGGTAATCGACCTTGAACAAGGCCATGAAATGAGTGTTCGCCGAGGCGCAAAAATTCAAACAAGAAAAATAGAACCATAACCTGTCGAATAATTGCCCATTAAGCTTAAAATGGCAAGGGCGTCACAGGCTTGCAACAACTTTCTTCAACTCGACGAGCACATCTGGCGCGGCAAGATGCTCGTCAAGACTGGCATTAGCACAAACATCGCCCATCATTTTGCTGCAGCGCTCAATTTCTTCTTCGGTAAGGCTATCTTTGAAAACCTCAAGTTTTTCAGGAATGACCAGGCCGACCGGAGTTCCAATGCTGACAGAGACCTCTTCTACCAGAATTTCTCTGACCGAATTCAAAATTTCAGAATCAACTTTACCGGCTGCTGCAGCAGCGAAGAACCTGTTGCAAAGATCAGTCGAGATAGCCACATTCGCCACGGACCCAGACCCAAGTTCATTCAATCGTTTACTTAAACCAAGGTGCAGCAAGCTGTAAAAAACCGGTCCATCATTGAAGGCGCGTAAAATACCCGCCCCCTTCCAGAACCAGAAATCGCCCGACTCAATTTGCTTAGCCGCCTGCTCAACAATTTCAACAATTCTTTCATGCAGGGTCGAATCGATATTGAACCGCCGGACGAGACATTCGGACTGCCAGCGCAGGGTTTCGGCCATTCCCCATTGCAGCGTTCTCACGCCCCGAAAGGCAAGAAAAATTCCAAGCACGAAAATCAGCGCCAAAAAAAGCGCCATGGGCAAAACAAACTTTTTCAGTCTCTGGAACATGCCAATCATTTATTCTTCTTAGAAATTATCCGCCAATCAGTTATAATCTATTATTCGAATTCTAACATCTTAATTATGCAAAGAAACCTATTTCTTTATTTGACCACGTTTTTGTGCGGCGCTTCGATCATGGGCGTCGAAATTTCTTCAAGCCGCTTCATGGCGCCTTATTTTGGCTCGTCCATGATTACCTGGACAGTTATCATCGGGGTTATTCTCGTGGCCATGAGCATCGGCAATTTTATCGGCGGACGACTGGCCGACCAGGATGACCCGACCCGGCGACTTTATCAGCTTATTCTCTGGGCTTCAATCTGGATAGCCCTTCTGCCGTTGCTTGGCAAATACCTTATCGCTTCAATTGCCGCAGCCAGCATCGCCTTTTTTCCGGATCAGGTCGTTCTTGTCGGAAGCATTACCTCCTGTATTTTGTTATTTGCCCTGCCCTGCATCATACTCGGGGCCACTTCACCCTGCATGATCAAGGCAGCAACCCGCAACCTCGACAACAATGGCCGGGTTGCCGGTGAAATCTATGGTTTATCGACACTTGGCAGCATTTTCGGCACTTTTTTACCAACTTTTTTCACCATTCCCCTCATCGGAACCGACCTGACTTTTTATTTGTTCGCGGCAACCCTTTGTTCTTTGGCGGTTTACCATCGACTCAAACAACGATCCCTATCGGCTCTACCGGCCCTTATCATTGTCATAGCACTTGCTGCCGCCGGTCACCGGCCTATTTTCGCCTTTTGGGACAATCCGCTTTATGAAGGCGAGTCGGTTTACAACTACCTTCGTGTCAATCGTCAGGATGATTTAACCACACTATCAACCCATGTCGTCCTGGGAACCCAATCGATGCATTCAAGCAAACCCGGTTTAACCGACCTGTATTTTGATCTGGCACTGCTTTCACACCTCTGCCTCGACAAGCATGCCGATGATGCTCCGATATCAACACTGGTTCTCGGCTTTGCCACCGGAACCTTCGCCAAACTTTCGCGACATTTTTTTCCGAACACACAAATCGATGGCGTCGAAATCGATCCCGAAATCGTAAATCTTGGAAAAAAGTACTTCGATCTCAAAGATGAAGATGCCCAGGTATTCATAGAGGATGGTCGCGTTTTTATCAACCGCTCCGACAAAAAGTATTCTGTTGTTTTTATCGACGCTTTTCACGATGTAACCTGCCCTTTCCACATGGCAACCCGTGAGTTTTTCGTGCAACTCAGAAAAAATCTTGCCGATGACGGAGTCATCGCTCTGAACATCAACATGCGCTCGAAGCTACAGCCGGATCTTTTTACCTACCTTTCGGGAACCGTCGCTGATGTCTTTCCCAAAGCAATGGTTTGCGCACCTCCAGACTTCTACAACCGCATCATTTTCGCTTCAAACAACGAACGAATGTTTCAGATTCTGCAGAAGAACGCCGAAAACCTTGACCGGGAACATCCGCTAAAACAGCTTGTCAACCAGACCCTGCCGCATTTTTCCGATCTTGAAAAATCCGCCTTCATTCTAACCGACGACCTGGCTCCAGTAGAAATGATCGGCTTCAACATGCTTAATCAGCAGATAAAGTCTGTTTTTCGTGAAGCAATCGTTCGAGTCATCTACCGACTGGCTGTCCCACCGCCAAAAACAAGCCCCAAGACCGATAGCTAAATTTTTTCAAAATTTTTGAAAAGCACTTTGTTTTCGCCTTTTTTTCGCTTATAATATAACCGAAAAGGCGAAAATATGACGAAAACAGAAATGGCGTGCGAGCAGCATAACCCGCCAGGCAAAGGCGCATTGTCTGGCCTGGCCGACAAACTCAGAATTCTCTCGGCGGCAGCCAGGTATGACGTTTCCTGCGCATCGAGCGGAAGCAACCGGGCAAAAACTCCCGGCACCATCGGCAATGTGGTGTCCAGCGGTATATGCCACAGCTGGGCGGCGGATGGTCGATGCATTTCACTGCTGAAAGTTCTTTTCACAAATTTTTGCATTTACGATTGCGCCTACTGCATGAACAGGCGTAGCAATGACATTGAACGCGCAGCATTCAGCCCAGCCGAACTTGCCGATCTGACCATTGCCTTTTACCGCCGCAATTACATCGAAGGGCTGTTTTTAAGCTCGGGGGTCATAAAAAATCCTGACTACACCATGGAACTACTGATCAATTGCATCAAACGGTTACGGGAAACCCACGGATTCGCCGGATACATTCATCTTAAAGCCATACCTGGCGCCAGCTCCGAACTGATTTTTCAGGCAGGTCAACTTGTCGATCGAATGAGTGTAAACCTCGAATTGCCTAGTCAGGAAAGCCTTGCCCGGCTGGCGCCAGACAAATCTAAAGAAAGCATTTTTTCGCCGATGAAGAGATTACGTGACTGGCAACTCGAATTTCCGGCAAAAAAGAATCCACAGCTGACCGAAAGCACATCTAGTCGACTTTTTCTGCCCGATTCCGGGCAGTTATCCTCTGGCACCAATTTCATTCCCGGCGGGCAAAGCACCCAGCTTATCGTCGGCGCCAGCCCCGAAGACGACCGCCAGATTCTCAAGCTTACCGAAAGTCTTTATCGCAAAATGCGTCTCAAACGCGTCTACTATTCAGCCTACATTCCTATAAATAATGACCCGCGGCTTCCCGACCTGCGCCAGCCACCATTGTTACGCGAGCATCGTCTTTATCAGGCCGACTGGCTTTTGCGTTTTTACCGCTTTTCTGTCGATGAGCTATTTGAGAATGGGCCTCCCAGTCTCGATATGGATTTCGACCCCAAAGTCATGTGGGCTTTGCGACACCCTGAGTTTTTTCCCGTCGACGTCAACCGGGCCGACCTCGAGGCTTTGTTGCGCGTGCCCGGCCTCGGCCTCATTTCCGCCAGACGCATTCTCAAATCTCGCCGGGTGGGCACTCTATACTACCAGGACCTGCAAAAGCTTGGCGTGGTCATGAAAAGAGCCAGATTTTTCCTGACCGCACCCGATGCCGAGAACTCTCTGCTCGGCCTCGACCCATCAGTATTGCGTCGCCGTTTGCTCAGTGTCGAACCGCAGGCAATCAGGCCAAAGCAGCTTTTACTCGACGATATTCCCGGTTTTCAGCCCGAAGTTTTTAAAGACGCAGTTATGGGGCAATTCTAATGCAGATCATTCGATATGACGGCTCATTCTACGGTCTGATTTTCGCTCTCGCGCCTTTTCTCAAGAGGCGTTAGTTGCCTGACGCGATCGATCGCGAAAACGCATTGCAACCCTCTTTACTGGACTTTCAGGAAAACAGAGCGGATTCAGCTCCCTTAGCACTGAGCAGTTACGCTCAC
>CAZTHA010000366.1:0-4273 GCA_964613435.1 uncultured bacterium | reverse complement strand
CGCACTGAGGACAAAGAACATTTTCCCATGTCGAAGGATCCTCCCGCCCCTTTTTCCGCGTTTGCTTCCTCCTCCTCATTCTCCTTCTCCTCGTCCGTCTCGACACATGAATGTCTTCCCGCGTCTGCTTCCCCAGCGGTGGTTTTGGAGAAAAACTCGTCAAAGAAGCTTCGCTCTTCACGTCCGGGTCATGGTCCCTTCGTTTTTGACGGCAACCTGGTTCGCAAGAAGAAAAACCGATTGTTGTACTGGAACACGGGTGGATCCAAACGCATTGCCAGAGTGACTTTGGACAGGACGGGGGTTTGCGAGGAAGAGTGCTACAAGACACATTTTGGTGGAACTTACCCTCCCAATCCAAATCCCTCCGTTCCTTGCGCCAGATGCAGAACGAACGGACCTGAGCCAACCGTGCCTTGTTCTCGAAAAATGTGCGGAAACTTCATGCACCAGGGATGTGTCTTTGCCGAACAGAATTTACACGACCCTTGGATCGACGTTGATGGAAAACAAGTGACAGATCTGCGATCGTTCCCCCTTTGCGTTTCTTGTTGCTTCAAGCTGATGAACGACTACCAGACAGGGGATTATGAATGCTATGTCTGTGGTAGTCACCTGGACCAAGAGAGCATTGTCCAATGCCCCCATCCCTCCTGTCTCTATCCTTACCACAAAAGCTGTGCCGAAGGATTGGGTTCGGCGTGTCCTGTCTGTTTTGAAGCCGCACCTGTCGACAGTCGCAAGGAATGGGGTGATGACGATGAGCTTCCAATGTCACCCAATTTGGATTCCATTGATTGGGACGGCACAAGGGCACATTCTCCTCTTTCCAGTTTGTCCATGGAAGATCCTTGGGAAGAAAGTGATGCCTCACAAGAAGGGGATATTGGAAGGGGGGAAAGAGAAAATGCAAATCAGGAGGAGGAGGAGGATGAGGAAAGCAGTCCTATTGCCATCACCTGCGAGGTTTGTCTGAAGAAGGATCATAGCAAATCCATCGTCTTGTGCGATCGCTTGAACTGCGAAGAGGAGCCTTGTGATCGAAGTTTTCACATTCACTGCCTGAAGCCGCGGTTGAAGGAAGTGCCTTCCCTTTGGTTTTGTCCTGATTGTGCCGACTTCCCCGTCGTGGATTTGAAAACCGCAAAGGGGGAGAAGGGGAAACTCCCTTCGCAGTTTGTGGCTCGAGAACTTCTTGGAGTTACCGATGTCAGAGTCCGTCGCAAGGAGTACCTTTCAAAAAGCATCACCAAGGAAAAGCTTCAAAAGCGGAAGCGATCGGATGATGACAAGAGACAACGCAAGAGAACGAAATCCAACGATCGGACATGAGAGCAGAGGACCGCTTGTTTCGCTTCTCCCTCCCACCCTCCCTCCCACCCCCTGTATCCTCTCATTCCTTTGATGTCCTTTTTTGTTCCCCCGGGCATTCGTGACCGCGATGGTGCCATCTCCGATGTAAATATAATGTAAATATAAAGTAATCCATTTTCTTTGTCCGTAAAAACTTTACAAAAAACCCGTTTTTTTATTTGTTTCCCTTTTTACATTGGTACCTTTTTTTCTTTGCGTCCAGTCTTCTCGTCTTTCTTCATTTCTTCAACGATTTCCAAAGCGGTTTGTTCGACCGGCAATGCTCCGTAATTAACACAGTCCATCGTGAGGGGAGAGGGGAGCGATGTTCTGAGTTGTGTGGTGGCATCCCGGGGGATGGAGGTGTACATTAGAGAATTTTCCTTCGGAAGCACCGTAACATTGCTTTCCTCCTCCTCCGAGACTTCCTTTCCTTTCCTCCTTCCAAACAAGACGTAGCAAAAAGCCAAAACCAAAACGCCCAAGGCCAATAACACCGGGAATAGCAACGCCGAAGTTTTTTTCTGAGGGATTTCCGGTGTAGCGGCCCCTGTGGACTCGTTGGTGGTCCCAGAGTATGTGGTAATATTAAATTCAAAGGGAGAAAGGGGGTTTGTCTCATTGGCAATGGGAGGAGGAGGAGGAGGGGGAGGAGGAATCAATTCTGAAGACGAAACTGACGGGGATGGGGATGAGGATGAGGATGGTGGGTCCTGACAGAGAACGCCAACATCACCCTCAGACGGCAAGTCCCACATCAAAACTTGCACATTGGTGAAAAAAGCTCCTGTAGCTCTGTAAACGGAAGAGGATCTCAGGCAAAGATAGGGGAATTCAGCAAAAGTCTGCGTCGTGGTCATGACATGAGCCGTTTCCGAAAGGCTGTCCAATGAGGCGAGGAGAGACGTTCTGAGGGGACAAGGAGTGGTGCCTAGGAGGTCCATGGGAAAAAAGGGAGCGTCGGAGGTGTAACCCTGAAGCATCCCAGTCCCCGAATGAAAGAGAAAGCCAATGTACATTCCTTGTGGATGCTCTTCCATCATTGGATTGGAGAGGTCCACGTCGATCGAAGAGGTTCCCTGCCATGCCAAGGACGGTCTGTGGGACGGAGGTGAATTCGTAGACAGAGCCCAGCTAAGGCAGGACGAAGAATTGGAAACACTGCGAGTGGGACAAAGTTGCAATTTGAACGTCTTGCCGTACCTTCGACAATCCCCGGTGAGGTCATCCAGACCTTCCGTGGCATTTCGATAGCGACACAAGTCTTGCACCAGAGTTGACACGAAAATCACCGTATTCTGCATCGACAAAACGGTTGTGTCCGTCAACCCCGTCTCCTCAAAGATGTTCTTGCAAATCCCTGCTGTGGAAGCTCCTCCCACGACCACTCCTCGTTCAAAATCGGAGTAATCAACGACAACAGGCTCCTCCTCGACAAAACTAGATATGTTGGAAGTCTGCCATTCAGCGAACCAGCCTGAACCAGGCGTATCAGATCCCAAGGGAATGAGGGTCCCATTCCCCCAATCCTCGAAATGGTCTGCCCAGGACAAAACCCTCGTTCCCTCCACTCCATGTTCCGAGGTTGTCCCGACCAACCATACCAAGAAAATGCATTTGTGAATGGGGGGCAAAGAAAAAAGCATCGGAAAGAGAAACAAAAAAAAAAACGTCGGGCGAGGGGGTGTTTGGGCAGGATCGATTGACCAACTTTGAATTCCTCTTATGTTTTGTTGTTTTTTGTTTTTGAGGTGATCTCATTTATAATTCCCCCTCTTTTTATTTGTTGTATGTCCGTCCTATTCCTGGGTTTTTTTCCCGCACCATTGAAAAAAAGTCAAAAAAAAAACCAATGTTTATTTTTTTTGGCCTTTGTAAAAAAAAATTTGGAAGAAGAGAGGGGGAAAAGCCCAAAAAAAGGGGAGAACAAAAAGGACATTTTGACCAGAGTTTTTTTTTGAAAAAAAAAGAAGAAGAAGAAACCATGTGTACAAAGAGGGGGTTTACGAATGACAACTATGTATGATCGATCTTTTTTTTAGGAGGAGGTTGTAACAAGGGTGCTCAGAGGGTGAGACAGAACCTTTTTCGAAAAAGGGAACGTCGGAACCCCCTCCCCCAAAAAAAAAGACTCCTTTTCGACGAGACGATCTTTTGCCTCAGAGGGAAAAAAAAGGGGGGAGGAAGCGAGGGAGGATTGTCGTGTTTTTTGTTTGAGCACAAAAAGATATCCTCTCGAAAAAAAAAGGGGAAGGGAATCCACAGAATTTGACGACCATGATCAAGACAGAAGAAAATGGATGGCTGGTTTCCATGCACAATACCTTTTCTTCGGCTTGTGCAAAAGAAAACGAGATCCCCAAGCTCCACATCAAAAACTTGATGAAAGAACGAGCAATCCTTAGCAAGAAAATGGAGAAGATCAAAGGTCACATCCTTTCGTTGAAAAAGCTCATCGAAAAAGCCAGGGCCAAGGTTCTTTTTCACGAAATGGTGGAAGAAGGGAAGAGCGATGACGAAGAGGGAAGGACGCCTCAATCAGTCCGATCAGGACTAGGAACTGACGACAACGGAGAGGAAAATACTCGGAAAGAGGCCAGGACGAAGGCCATAGGAGGCGAGGATGAAGGGGAAAAGGAAAATGAAAGAGCGAGGTCTCGAAGTTCATCGCCGACCTCAAGGATAGAGTCTTCCGGGCCGATGTCCCCATGGTCCAGAATGATCCTCAGGATATTTCTGTCAACCAGGAAATTCTGTCCGATCCTCGTGTTGGGTTTATGAAATTCATGAGGCAACGATAAACAACCCCCAGGTTATCTGTCTCGTTTTCCCGGGACCCGAAAATCAAAAGCGGGAGAACCAGATGGCCTCCCGCTTGGATTATTGGTCGGGACGAGAGGATTTGAACCTCCGACCCCTT
>CAZTHA010000365.1:0-4287 GCA_964613435.1 uncultured bacterium | reverse complement strand
TGAGTTTCAGGAACCATATCAAGCAACGATCAGACAGGGGGTTAATGGTACAGGTTTCAGAATCAATTCGACGGGTACCAATAAGAGTCCCCTTGCGACTGATTTCAAATTGGACTTCAGCTCCAGTTTCCGATGGAAACAGTGAATGATTAATAATCATCGCCTCGGGGTTAAATGAGCCTATAAAGCTTATCTGATTTTTAATCAATGCAGGATCTGTTTTCAAGGTTAGGCCATCAAGGTTTTTAAAACGTTCTGCGAAAAGCCAGATTGCAGCGCCAATAACGCAGGCAGCTTTTGGATCTGATATCCCACCACCTTTTTGTAAAAAGGGATACCATGATCCGACTGGGTATCCTTTTAATCCAATAATCCCTTCAGGAGGAACAGGCATGTTTTGAACTATAAGTTCACGAATCTTTGGCAGCGAAGAAGGTTTTCCGCCCAGAATAATATTGTCACAATCATATAGCGCAATAACTTCAGAAAAGATGCGAATAACATTCTTCATTACATTTTCAATAACAGTGTTGATTTTTCTGCGGGATAAAACCCAAGGGATTTCAGGCAAAGTCATATCAACGCCAAAATATTCCTTCATCTGTTTTGAGAAGAAGTCAAGGACATTTGTGCCTGGAATTTTTTTGCTGAAAATCTTGTCAAAGGTAATTTCTAATGTGCTTTCGCCCGATTCCTGTTCGGCAAACTCCAGCTGTGCGTGAGCCATAGGAACCCAAACCTGGCGACAAAGCTCTGCCTTGTCTCTTAGAAATTTTTGAGAGCGTTCACCACGGCCCGGGCCAAAGAACTGAACATAGTCATCCCACGAGATATCTGGATTTCTCTGCTTGGCAAATTCAAAAATACGCTTAAGAACAATCTTTTCAATAATTCTCTTTGCCATTTCATCGCCTGCAACAGAGAATCCTTCAGAAAATAGCATTCTTTGATGAATGCCGTCTGAATCTGGCCCACAAAAAACGTATTCAGAAATCATAAGATCAGATGTGCCACCGCCAATATCAATGCTGGCAACGCGAAGAACAGGCTCTTTTTGCCCAAGCGCTGAAACCCTCTCACGCCCTAGGTGTGAGATCACTTCTTTTGCTTCACCCAGAAACATATGTTTGACTTCACCAAACAGGTAAGTTAACTGAACTGCTGTCGCTTCGTCAAAATCAAGAATAATTTCAGGTTTTGTCGGCTTGAAAAGCTTTGAAACGTGAAAAAATAGATCAACCGCCATCTGGATCTTATTCCTGTATATATCTTTTTCTGGTTCAGACATGTTACAGGGTACAGTTATAACAACAGTTTTTAGGCTTCTTCTGGCAAGAGTCTGCCCCTTGTTTTCACGATAGGCTGGAGAGTTAATCTGGGCATAAACCTGACAAAGGATTTCCATAAACAGGAAAGTCATCATGGAATTTGCTGGATAATTCGGTTCAAAAGGCGGTTGGGCTAGGTCTGCAGAAAAACATCCCTTTTCGTCTACAAATTGAAAAAATGGTGCAGCAATTTTTCTGGTGCCAGTTTGATCAAGGTTGAAATACCATGGATTGTGCCGGGCAGAGCTGTCCCAAAGATAGCGTTTAGGACTGGACATACCTGTATCGCTAGAATTTGTAGGCTCCAGATTGGCGGCTTCCTGACCCATTCGAACTATGCTGGGCCAATAAAATCCTGAACTGGCATGGGGAACCGGATTATCCGGATCTTCTTCAGAAAAAAGTGGCAATTGAAATTTGAAACTTGTATCAAATGGCTCAGTTGAAATATCTGTCGGCCTCTTTAAATTTCTAACTTCCATTTTTTTGCATTCATCCATGTGGATTTTTCCACCTGGCCGAGTTTCAGCAATAATTCCACATGCGCGACTGTTACCCAGATCAAGAATGAGATGTACATCCATGTCCTGACCTTCTGACTCTTTAATTGTTACCTCTGGTAGAAGTTCATTTTCCTTAAGAAATTCAATGAGGGCTCGAAATGCAGCCATGGCCACAGCAGCCTTGGGTGGATTTTCAACACCCTCAAAAATTGTTTCCTTGAATAGATTCTGTATCCATTGGATGAGAGCGCTTGATCTAAAAAAGCTTGTAGCCGAAATATTTGCTTCAAATGGCAGCCCAATATCATCAGCAAAAAAACCAAGACAATCAGTTGTTCCCTGAGCTTCAGGGTGCTCGATAACTGTAGTATCTGCAACAAAAACCATCTGAATAACATTTTCATCAAGAGAGAATTTGGGTTTGCCTATCCAAACACGAAACCAATCATTACTTTTTGATGAGGCTGTTTTTTCAGGAGTTTTACGGGAATATGGCAAAGGAATCCATTTTCCGTAACAAATTTCAAGTATATCTCTAAAGCAAACCGAAATTTGTCCTACATCTACGTATTCGTCTCCAGATGGAGTTGTGACGTTGTTCATTGGATTGCTACCAGGTTGAATAGTGTGCTGACCTCTATTCGTCTGGAGTAGTCTAAAATCCTTGTGGCTGGAAAGGACATCATCTGAAAGTCGAATCTCACCCTGAGGGGAATAGAAAGAAATCCCGGTGGACGCAAGAAATGTAATTGATTCCATAATGAGGGCTCCCGTATTTTGTAATTTAACTCTTTTTTTCAGCTACAATAAACCAAGGCCAAGAAATGAAAAAATTACAACATTCGTTTGAACTGTTGGGGCTGATAAAATTCTCTCAATTCTCTTCATGATTTAAATGTCTCACTTATTTTTGAATTTTAACTTCTGAATTTTTAAAATGCAATTTATAAAATCAGATTTTGATTTTTTTAAATTGTCTAAATGCCCTAATATCAGTATCCTATGAAAAAATAATTCATTCAACTTACTGCATGAAAAAATTGATTCCCTGACCCTTGTGTGTTATTTCTTAAAAGAGAAATTCTTCAGCGTTTAAAACAAGCTGAAGAAGCAAGGAGGGGCAATTGAGGGAATTTTGCGCAAGCCGTTCGGGTTTTTCCGGCATGCCGTTTCTAGTAGGCTTAATCTTGGGTTTTGGCCTTGTAACTGGATATGGTTTTGTTCGCAGCAAAACAACTCAGGTATCTCCTCAGCTCGAATTGCTGCATTCCCAAATCGATCAGGAAACAAAAAAAATTTCTGACCTGGAGATAGAACTACAAAGCCTCCAGAAAAAAAAGGATGAATTAGATTCATCTGACTCTACGGTTGAAAAGAAAAAGCTCACTGACCAAATAAACCAGATCAAAGAAGATCTCAAAAATCTTTCTGAATCTGTTCAGGAAAATGAAAGGAAAAAACTCAATCTGCCAGGTGAAATACAAAAGCTTGAGTTCGAAAAAGAGCTGGCTGCAGGAAAGATAGAATCTTCAAAAATTATTTTAACTGGACTTGAGCAACAGATAGCCTTTTATGAAAACCAAAAAATTTCAATGCAAAATGACCTTGCAAAGATCAAAGGTTCTTCTGAACCTAGAGAAGTCACTTCTGAATCAGCTTCACCCCAAGATGGCCTGGCAATAGATTCAAACATTATTATTCTCGGGCAAGATGTTAATCTTAGAGAAGAACCCTCTAGAACAGGAAAAAGTATTGCTTTACTTTCGGCAAATTTGAGAGGAAAGGTTCTGGAATCGGGTGAAAAAGAATCAATTGGCAAATGGGGCGAACACAGATGGTATAAAATCCGCCTCGATAATGGAAAAGTGGGTTGGGTTTTTGGAGGTTGTATTCAAGGACTATGATTTGTAAATGCGGGAAAAGGTAGGGAAGAAGGCCATGGAAGACAAAGCACGAAAAGCTTTGTGCGAAATAATCAATAAGTTTGGCTTGGAAATTGCTCATGATCGACGACGCCTTCAGGCATTCATGGCCGATTACTGTGGTGATTCCAAGAGAGCAATGAATCTTATCTTGAGTGCACAGCAAGAAAAAATCCCCGAAGAACTTGCCTCTGCAACAGGAGCCCTTCCGATTGAGCTTCTTCTTGAAAGACTTGAAACGAGATTAACAGACTTGGGATTTTCACCTGATGACTCCAGATGGGGTGTAGAATCATGGGCTCTTGCGCTTGGAAAGATAGATATTAGCCAATGCAGATTTTCCTGTCTGCCAACAATTTCTTCACCCCCCATTTCTCAGCCAATTTCGCAGCCTAGCTCTCCACCGATCTCTGCTGAATTTAAGCCTGATCCTGAGGGCAATAAGGCCATCGTAGCAATTCCGGAAAGAACTATTGTTAGAACAATCGAACCCATATCACAAAAACCCTCTTCGGTATTTTTCTCGTTGGTTGC
>CAZTHA010000364.1:0-4310 GCA_964613435.1 uncultured bacterium | reverse complement strand
TAAAATTTCATCATGCGGTTCATTTGTTTCTTTTTTGTTGATTTTCGGACATAACCATTCCATCAGGGCTTTTTAAGGCCTTTTGGCAAGGGGGGTATGACTATCAAAGAACATTTTCAAAATAAGTGATTATCCTGGTTCAGGTACTTTTTGGAGTTTAATGGCAAATAGCATTGTTCACCAGGGAGGTTTTATCGTTTAATGGGACAGGCGTTCAACACCAACTTAAATCCCTGCTCTTGTAAATTATCGGGGGCAGTCGCAATTTCACCAAAACTGACCGAACAGCCTTTTATTTGCAGATGTGGTTAAGGATTATTTGTTAGTGGTAGTGGTTTTATTTATTCCATCTTGGTATTTTTCCGTAAATATCCATATGTCTTTGCATTATTTTGAGCTCAATTTCCTTTGGATTGTCAACTTTCTTGGCGGTGCTCGTTACATACCAATAAATGTCCAGAGCATCGGCTCCCTCAGCCCTAACTTTCGACTTAAGAAATTTTTCCTTTGAATTGATTTGATCTTTCAATCCATGTAATTCAGATGTATTATCAGTGCAACCAATATACACTAATTCAATTCTTCCCTTGTTTAAAGAATAAATCAAGAATACGCCATCCTTAGAGGGTGCATTGCATGAAGTTTTTAAATCATCATTAGGTTTCAGGAAGAAATGATCCTTTTCATTATACTTTCTTAATTCTTCGAACATAATTCTGTCATTTGTCGTTGTTTCTTACCATTAATGCTAACGGTCGCGTGTATGAAACGTTTGGCATTTCAAAGCAATAACCTGTCAAGTTACAACTACTTTTGATATGAGCTGAAACGTTGGATAACACAATGATTACCAAATGTTTTAAATACGATATTATGCCTTCGCCCATCTTTCTCTATCGTCATTTTTGTTATCAAATCGCTGTTGCAGTATTAATGTCAATATTTGAAAATTATTTGTCATTTTTATTTTTTCAATTCGTAAATTTTGTACCAATAGAAAAACGCTACGGGGTTGGACTTTTTGAGTTTGTTCAACTTGTTATTGCGCGGTTCGTCAATTTGCCAATCTTTTAGTTGAAGTGAATTTTCAAACTTAGCTATCTTTTTTGCATTGAGATGTATCAATGTAGAAAGATAAGCTGTCTTTGAAGCGTGAGCAATTGCTTTTTCAATGTGATAACTTTCAGAAAAAATAAAAGGGCTGATTCTCCCAATACCTTTTTCCAATTCTTCAAAATTACCTTTGCCATCTTTTCCTCTGCTTACAATGCAAAGAGCCGTTTGATAAATATCTTCCAATACATCATTTTCGTTTATTCCTTCGGAATTGCGATAATCAATTTCGGTTTTTGCAAAACGATAAAACGTAGTTTTAATGGTATCCAAATCATTTACCCTATCAAACAAATTTCCAATGTCGTAAAGTTGCTTGATAATTTCCATACTCATACTGTCGTCTTTTTTGAAATATGGAATACCAGTGGTGTTGGGTGCAAAAGCTGTAAGTTTATCACCCAAAATATCTTCCAAACTTGGCACATTTACGCTCAATGGTTTGTCAATGATTGGCACAAAGTCCGATTGAATTGGTAATGAAATGAGGTTTACATAATTCACTTCCTCAAAAAGGATGTCTAACAAAATATATTCTTCCTCTTTATTGGTTTTATGCAAAGGCGTATAGAAAAATTTGTAATGCTCTTTTTTGATTTTTGAAGTTGTGCTTCGGTGTTGTAGCTTTTTCCTAAGAAATCCTTGCTCTTTTACGATTGCATCTAAAATGCTTTCTAAATCATCGATATCATTCGGCAGAATAATGTCAATATCTATTGAAAATCGTTTGGTTGAATTGAAATGCAGCAATAAAGCCGTGCCACTTTTAAAAACAAAGGACAGTTTTTGTTTTGCCAATCCCTCCAACAGCAACAATGCACGAATAACTTTTTCTGCAAGGATTTTGTCGGCATTTCGGTGTTTCTTTGACACCTGGTTAAGCCAATCGCTTGATATTTCGTTTAAGTTTATCATTCTATAAAACGGCAGCTAATTTTCATTGCTGCCATATATTTGTTGTTGTTACTACAAATTGGTTCAGTTCTTCTTTCTTTCGTCTCCTGTCAGCATAGCGAAGCATTTTACTTTGGTTAATGGTGTATTTGGTAAAGGCTTCTTTAAAAATAGTCCGCTTTTCAGCACCTTGTTGAGCTGAAAAAATCACGTCATCACAAAAAATATCCACCAACATTTTTTCTATGGTTACCGTTTCAACTTCGTTTATGTTTTGTGTCGGTGCTTCTGAAATAAGTGATTTTATAACCACTACTTCTTTTTCATTCCCTATGTATTTCTCTAAAATATCGTTGGTTGGCTCAATAAAAACTGATTTTTTTATTCCTCTCAAAAAATAAAAAACGGAATTAGTTGCTACTTTTTCTGTTTCCACCAGCAGGAAGAATCTGTTGGGTTGGTGTTGCATAAATTCGTTAAGAACAGAAGTGTTCCAAACACAAAAATTGGCATAAGGAAATTCTGCTTTCAGTTTTTTGAAAATAGATTTTGTTGCCGATGAAATTTCGGGAATATATTTTCTGCCTTCGCCAAGTCTGAATTTTCCTCTGCCGATGCGTTGCAAAACACCCTCTTTAACCAAAGTGTAAACACGCCAATTTATCGTTGTTAGTTTTACATTCTTTTCAAATTGTTTGTAAAAGTCAACAATATCCTTCGTTTCAAAAACAGCTTTGCTTTTGAAATGGAGTTTAATACTGTCGGTATGTAATTTGTCTTTTGCGATGACTTTCTATATTTTTAAGCAAAAATACAAAATTCTATGAAACGACAACAATACTGAATAGTTGCCAAAAATTAGGATGTTCAACTTTTTGGTGGAAGATTTTTTTCCGGCAGCAGGAAAATGATGCATAAAATGTAGTTGGACGTTGCCGCCCCCGGATGCTGTGGGCATTCTATCGTTTGACAGGTGAGGATTGCCGGTTTAAATCACGAATTGCAGTAAGCGGTTGGCAATAAAATTTCATCATGCGGTTCATTTGTTTCTTTTTTGTTGATTTTCGGACATAACCATTCCATCAGGGCTTTTTAAGGCCTTTTGGCAGGTGGTTATGACTATCAAAGAACGCTTTTAAAAAAAACTGATTATCCCGGTTCAGGTTCTTTTTGGGGTTTAATGGTAAATAGCATTGTTCACCAGGGAGGTTTTACCGTTTAACGGGACAGGCATTCAACGGTCCCGCGTTAACAATTGTGCGGGTTTGCGCCCTGTTTCATTGTCCACGGCTGAACAACTTTACTAAGATAAAACTTAGTCAGCAAACTACCAAAACCCAGCATTTTTGTTGAACGCGTGTTAGCGGTAGTGTCTACTGATAATCTTCTATTTTAAAGAAACAAATACTCTCGCCTTTTTCCTTTAATTCAGTATTCTCTCCAACAACTCTTATTTTTAATGGCTTTTCAGGTTTTTTTGTAATGTTGTAATCGATATTTATTAAATATCCAATCGTTGCTGACTTATTTTCAGTTGCAGCAATTTCCTCTACCTTTTGTATTGAATTTATTTTTACAGATTTATCATTAACAAAAACTTCTGCTTTAAAATGTTCAGGATAAACATTTATATCAACTACTTCTTCAAGTTTGGATTTATTCGTATAAATATCACTGCTATATCCTAACAATTTTCCTAAACTCATAGGTCTAACATATAAAAAAATTCCTGAGCCTCCCCCTATTACCATAAAAGCATTTAGTCCATATAATTCAAGGCGATCATATCTTGGATTTATCGTTAAATCATTATCTGCAATAACGTTCCAAGCCCAAAATTCTAATCGCATATCTTCCTGAGGAACAGCGTTTTTTCTATGATATTCTTTGGGTCTTATAACGTACATTGCCAGATATATTCCTTTTTTAACATCTTTTAGTTTATAGTTTCCATTAGCATCTGAATATGTTGAATAAGCTTCTGAAAAATTAGGATGCAGCAATTGAACAATAGCACTATCTATTGGAGTACCTGTAAAATCTGTTACTTGTCCTGATATTTCAACTGTATTATTAACATTTTGTGCATTGCCACTTAAATCAAAAAAGAATACTATTATAGCTGTAAAAATTAAATTTTTCATATTGTTGTATTTTTTATGTTTCATATAAAACAAAGACGACAATAATTATATATTGTTGCATTCTTACCACAACATTACCGCTAACGTTAAGCATTTTATTCATTGTTTTCAGGCAAAGGTAGCAAAAAAGTGGTATGTTCAACTTTTTGTTGGAAGATT
>CAZTHA010000363.1:0-4314 GCA_964613435.1 uncultured bacterium | reverse complement strand
CGACATTCTAACTTTAGATGCAGGCAAGTGCAATGATTAGACAGAATCTTCGCTTTTTTCGCGCCGCAAGCGCTTTTGAAAAACTTCAATCAGAAATTCATTGAAATTATTCATGCGCAATGGCTTTTCAATGACTTTTACCCCTAATTCTTCCAGTTCAAATGTCGCGCCTTCGATGTTCGATCCTGACAGTATCAGAAACTTCTGCAGCGGCTTCTTTTTAATGACTTCCTTAATAAGTTGCAAGCCAGTGAAGTCCGGCATTGAAAAATCGGTGACAATCAGGTCAAAATCTTCAGTTAATGCGGTTGAAATAGCCGTTGTCGCATCTGAGAAACAGGTTAAATGATGCCCTTCATTCTTCAGCATCGCTTCAGTCACCGCTAGAACTCTGGGGTCATCGTCAACAATCAGAATTTTCAGATTGTGACTTACCAGAACTTCGCTCTTTTCAGTCATGGCTCTTTTACCCTCTTCATTAAGCGGAAAAAGAATCCGAAATTCAGTACCAATGCCAGGCAAAGATTCCACCTCGAGTCTTGCCTCATGATATTCACAAATCTCTTTAACCATACTGAGGCCAATGCCGGTACCATGATCGTCCTTGGTTGTAAAAAAAGCCTTGAAACAATTATTTAAAACCTCCGGGGTCATTCCCGCGCCGGTATCTCTGATAGAAAACCCCACATAGCCATCTTCGCCATAAGTTCTTATTGAAATTCTTCCGCCGTTGGGCATGGCATCGACGGCATTGAAAAGTAGGTTCACCAGCATTTCCCGCACCTGGCTTGGGAAAATGGCAATTTTTTCTTCGGCCTCAGCACGAAACTCGATTTCAACGGCCCGGCCTTCATTTTGCGTCTGTTCTTTCCAACGGGGGCGAGTAAGCTGAATAATCTTTTGAACCAGCTCGTTCAAATCGGTCTTCTCTTTTTCCTGACCAGCTTCCTGAAGGCGATAGAAACTTTTCATTCTCTTAACCAGCTCGACCCCATCGTAGCCGGCATCACGAATCGACTTCAGATAGTCGATCAACTGGTCTTTGTCTTCGAGCATATCTGGCGAATCGATAAGCATTTCCGAGAATCCGGTGACCGGTGTCAGAATATTGTTGAAATCATGGGCAATTCCACTTGCCATTTGTCCTAATGCATTGAGCCTTTCCTGATTCACCGCTTTTTCATGAGCATCTTTCAGATCCTGTAAGGCCTTTTCTAACTTCTGATTGCTCAAAGAAAGTTCTGCGGTACGCTGGTTTAGCTTAAGGCGAAAGAAGTAGACAACCAGAACCGCCGAAAGAATTATTATTATCAGCGAGAAAACCAGGTTAACCAGCCAACGCGGAACCCTGTATTCATTTTTCTCATCGAGGTTTCCGGTAAGATAACGATAGTAAACTGATTGCGAATCAGTTTTCCAGCCCTTGAGATGGCTGTCGATCCGGGCAAGAACATCGACGTTTTTGCCTTTTCCGGCGGCGAAATGCAAACTGGTCGGATTGAAAATCAAAGAGGTTTCTCGAACCCCGTATTTGGGCCCAAGAAGTTTGCCGGCAAAGCGATTTGTCAACAAGACATCCGCTTCGCCGTTTTTTACCGCCTGAAAAATCAGCTGGTAATCGCTTCTCGCCACAATTTCACAATTCTGACCGAGATTTTTTATCCAGCTTTTCAGATAATCAAGTTGAATAGAATCGGCGAGAACGGCGATTCGCCGATTATCAAGATCAAGAATACTGTCAATCTTGATATCTTCGGCAGAATAGGCCTGAAACCAGTCTGAAACGACAGATTCCTGATTAAATTCATATTTTTGCAGGCGGCTTTCCGAATAAGCCACATCGGTCATCAGGTCTATTCCGCCACTTTCAAGCTTTTTCAAATTATTCGACCAGGAATCGAGGCTGAATCTGACCTCCCAGCCTTCCAGGCGCGCGACTTCCTTGATTAGGTCGACAAAGAAGCCTTTGGCATTGCCATTTTCATCGGCATAAACCTTGGGTGGATTCTGATAAATTCCGACGACGACGATTCTTCCCGGCTGAGCCATCGTCGGAACCGACATACAAAGAACAAAAACAACCACAAGAACCTTTATAAAGCATTGTTTCATCAAGATCTCATCTCTTGCCGCGTTTATGCGGCAGTTTTACTATTTTAAAAAAAGACGTCTGAACCAAATAATTCGTTGCAACATTCTACCAGTTTAATAAAATAATTTTTTAACAGAATTCAGATAAACTTTTCCAGTGATAAAATTGGTTGAAGCTACCGGGTAAATAATAATAGAATTGCAGGCAATATGAAAACCCTACTTGAGAAATTCGCATCTTTTTGTAAGAACAGATTTATAGCTATTTTTGCCATAACGACCATCATCGAAACCGTCACTTTGCTGTTTCGCTTCGGGTTTGGCCTGAAATCAACCGAAAGTACCGCTTCAACGATCGGAAAACTGACATTCGGCATTCGCATTCACCATGGTTATCTGGGCCTGCTGATGTTGCTTCTTCTTGCCATTTTTCCGGCCATTAAACGCTCAAGACTGGCCGACTCAATTCTGGTAATTGGTGCAAGCCTTTTTGCTTCAGATATCATTCACCACAGCATTCTCTATATAGTCACCGGATCAGCTGACTTCGATCTGGTATATCCGGTTAACTGATGGGCCTGAGCGAAGATCTTGCCCGTCTGAATCAGCAACAGGCGGAGGTAATCAAAAAATTCAACCGGCCATCGCTGATCGTTGCCGGCCCCGGAACCGGAAAAACCAGAACCATTGCTGTATTAATCGGCAATTTGCTTCATTCCGGCGTGCGTCTGAAAGAAATTCTCGCCCTGACCTTTTCTGACAAAGCCGCCAATGAATTGCGTGAACGCGTTCTCGAATACTTTCCCCAGAGTTTTGACCAATGCTGGATATCAACATTTCATTCTTTTTGTGCCCGAATACTGCGTGAACAATATTATCGTATCTTCGTTCAACCAGACTTCAAGCTCTTGACCGGTTTCAAAGAGGCTTTACTCATGTCCGGCATCTGCGCCCGACAAGATGCGCTGGCCTTTTCCGAGTTCGGCAAAGTTTTGCAAAAAAGGGGGTTTCAGCAGGAAATTCTCACCTTCATTTCTCTGCTCAAATCAAATCTGGTCAGCCATGATGATTTCAGTGCCATCATCGAAAAGCAGACCGAGCTCTCAACAAGAACGAAAGGCCGTCTCAAAGAAATTGCCAGCCTCTACCGTTTTTATGAAAATGAGCGCAAAAAGTGCGGGTATCTTGATTTTCGCGATCTGATTTCTTTAAGCATCAAGGTACTGCAAATACCTGAAGCTGCGGCCATTTATCGCGAAAAATTCAAGGTAATTCTCGTCGATGAATTTCAGGATACTGACCCGGCCCAGTATCTGCTGCTTTCATTGCTCAGTGGCAAAGATGAAAAGGCGCGAATTGCAGTTATCGGCGACCCTCACCAGAGTATATATCGTTTTCGCGGTGCCGACCCCGACATGATGACCAGATCCGGACCATTTAGAAACGATTTCAAGGCGCGAGTTTTCCCGTTAGGCCTGAATTATCGCTGCGCCCGTGAGATTGTCGAAGTGGCCTCCCGCCTGGACTGGAAAAACAAAAGCAAAAATGATACCCAGCTCGAAGCCTGCAGCGCCGAGATTGGTTTCGTGCAGCTGTTTTGTGCCCGGGATGAACTGGAAGAAGCGCGTTTTATTACCCGCAAGATCGCCGCGCTTCTTATATACGGCGAAAAGCGCAAATACCAACCCGAAGACATTGCGATTCTGGTTAGAAACAACTATCAGATCGACCTGCTGGCAGAAAATCTTCAGGCACTGCATATTCCCTTCGACATTGCCGGCGACATGAAATTTTTCCGTTCCGAAGAAGTTATCGTTCTGGCTTCACTCCTCAAAACCGCTGCCCTGAAAGGAGCTGAGCGAGAAGTCACCATGCAGAGGGCTTTTGTCTCTCCTCTTTTTAAAATCGATCCATTGTGGGTTCAGGCGCTGATAGCCAAAATTAGTCCATCAAAGCCATTAAGCTGGTATCTGGAGGAAATAAGCAGCCAGAATTTCGCCGACCTGCCCGAAGGCGATGAAGAGGTCATGGCCCGGGCCTGCTATTTTGCCGAAACGGTCAAATTACTCGAAGAATGTCACGACCAGCCCTTAACCGCCATTTTTGCCCGGCTATTGCTGGCGCTCCCCGATATTATCGCCAATCCATCAGATTCTTCAGCCAGAAACACCTTGCATTTTCGCAACATGATCGCTGATTATTCAGAGCTTTTCCAGCGCCAGC
>CAZTHA010000362.1:0-4315 GCA_964613435.1 uncultured bacterium | reverse complement strand
ATCGGAAAACCTGGGCGAAATTTCGGCAAAATCACGATAGTTCAGGTTTAGAAATTCTGAGGTAAGGTTAAAAAGCAGCATTGCGACCTGACCGCGGTTTACCGTGCCGACGATTCTGGCTTTTTGCAGATGAGTCGCTGCCTCGTCAGGTTGCCAATTACTTGCGCGATTTGCTTCATTTACTGAAGGTAGATTGGTCAGCAAAATCTCGGTAAATTTCTTTAAATCGTTAAATTTAACCTGCGATTGGCTATCGCGTGAGTTGCGAAAATTGGATAATTCGAGAAATAGTTGGTCATGCTGCAGATTGTTCAGGCTTGAGCTTTGAAAATGATGATTTTGCGGTTTGAGACTTGAAGATTGCGAATGCATTCCCATCGAGCCAAAGGCAAAAGTCCCCAGGAGTGCACCAAAAGCCAGGCCTGCCGCAAACCGTCTGATCTTGAGTCGGGAAAAATAGCTCAAATGATGATTAAGCTGCTGATCGATCACTGCCTTAAGATTCATGCCACGACCACACCCGCCACAGAAGCGTGCCAGGGGTATGTTCTTCGTTCCGCATCCGTTGCAGGTAATTCTAAGGGTGTAGCCGCAATTATTGCAGGTCCCCTTCGAATCTAGCTGATTGGAATCACATCTTGGACAGTTTAAAAACATTGGTTTGCCTCTTGGTCTTTTCTTTATTTATCGACATTTTTCAAGGCAAACAAAAGCAGGGTTTTGCGCAAAAAAAAACTGTCTCGGTCGAGACAGTTTTCTTTTGGCTTAAATTCTTTTACGAACCGGCTTTTTAGGGGGTGGGGGATCATTGTCGAGATCTTCATCGAAGTCCGGAAAAGGTCTTCTTGGCGCAATTGGTGCTTGATCCCGGCGCGGTCTTGGTGCGTCAGAGGATGCTGGTCGGTATGGGCGCGGTCCAAAGGGCCTGCGGGCCGGCATTGGCCGTTGTGGCAGCATCGAAATATAAATAATTGAAGATTTGTAGACAACTTCTACTTTGTCTTTGAAAGCCAGCGAAATCGAAAATTGATCATAAGCTTGAACCTTGCCACGCAATACGGTGCCGGTTTCAAGAATAACTTCCACCTTAAGATGTTTTTTACGCGCTGCTGAAAGGAACTGATTCTGGACTTGCGATTTATATTGAGACATTGAATGCTCCCTGTCAGGGTCTAAGTGCTTTCATCTTAACCTTTTTTAAAAGAAAAAACAACCCTGCACTTACATTCCGGCAATAGCTTTTGTCTTGGTCTGAAGTTCCTGTAGCAGTGAGTCGATCTTTTTTGCTTCCTGGGCAGAATCTTCGGCGAGTTTTTTCATTTCGGCAGCAACTACTGAAAAAGCGCGGCCGGCCTCACCAACTCGCGCAGCTTCGATAGAAGCATTCAATGATAGAAGGTTACTCTTTCTGGCTATCTTGGTGATAACCCGGATAACTTCTTCCATCTGATTGGTCGATGCCTCGAGTTGTTTCAAATGCATGTTGGTATTGCGCAAGCGCTCCATCGTCATTTTTAGAATCGAAAAAGAAATTTCCGGTACATCGCCAAGAAGTGTTCGAAAATCATCCTTGGTTATGATTAAGAAAGTGGTTTCCTGTATTGTGGCAACTGAAGCGGAACGTGGCGCCTCATCGATGATTGCCATGTCGCCAATAACGTTGCCTTTACCAAGTGAAACAAGGATAGAATCGACACCGGCGTTATTGCGTTTGAGAATATTGACCTTGCCGGCTTTAATAATGTAGAGGGCATCACCCTTGTCGCCTTCTTTAAAAACAATGGTTTTTGCCGGAATCGTCTGTTCGATGGTGATCGCCGAAAGATCGAGCAAGGCTTTATCGTTAAGGCTTTTGAACAGATTTACCTGTCTGAGAAACTGAATCTTGTCAATTTCGGACGACATATTTTCTCCCGGTATGGCTAAAGGGTGACTTACATCTTAGCATTGAAGCGATATTGAGTCAATTTATCGGCAGAACCTTGGGTTTTCTTAAGAGATTCCGGGCAACGGAAGGTTTTCGAACAAGGCTTGACCGACGGCAAAAATGCGGTGTGGACTTCTTTCTTCACAAAGTTGGTGTCTGGCGCGAGCTGCGTTTGCGTGATTCTTCAAATAGTTGAAAAGATGAACCCTGAACAGGGGAACTGCTTTGGGGCCGATTTCCATGAGCATATCAAGAAGGTGATGGCGGAAAACCATATATCTTGTTCTGGGATCAGAAAACAGCTTGTGGCCGAGAAGTTCTGCAAATAGCCAGGGGCGGCCAACACAGCCACGGCCAATCATATAGCCCGAACAGCCGCTGATTTCATGGAGTTGGCTCAGATGTTCAGGTTCACTGATATCACCATTCGCGAAAAAAGGTATTTTGCCGCATATTGCGCCGAGCCCTTCAAGATGATGCCATTGGGCCGGCCCCGAATAACCGGCCTGCCGGGTGCGCGCATGAACGGTGATTGCATCCGCTCCATTATCGAGCATTCTTTTCACGAAATCGGCGACATTGATACTTTTCTCATTCCAGCCGATGCGGCATTTAATTGTCACCGGAACCTTGACTGCATTTTTTACTGCCGCGAGTATCTTGCCCGCCAACTCTGGATTATTCATCATCGCTGAGCCCGCACCGGTTTTGACCACCTTGGGAACCGGGCAGCCCATGTTGATGTCGATTACGTCGCAAATCTGCATCGAATCAACAATTTTTGCGGCTTCGCTCATCGCGTCTATTTCCGCACCAAAAATCTGAACTGCGTAAGGTCTGGCCTGCGCCTGAAATCTTACCAGGTTTATGGTTTGCCGATTTTGCATTAAAATGGCTTTTGAACTGGCAAGCTCAGATACTGTATAGCCGACACCAAGACGTGAGCAGAGCAGGCGAAAAGAACCGTCGGTTACTCCGGCCATTGGGGCAAGAACCAGATTGTTCGGCAACTGAACATTGCCAATTTTAATGGGCTTGATTAGATGCCTAAAGGGGTTTTCCGGGGCAGGCTGTTGCAGAAGTGGTGAAAAGGGTGAAGAGGGTGAATCCAGCCAGAAGAGGGCTTCTGACGTGGCAGAGGCTTGGGTATTCATTGAGTGTCAGTGTTCGCCGATTTCCGTGATACTGTCGTCGTAAATAAACGAGCAGTTTCGCCCACGATTTTTACATTCGTAAAGGGCCATGTCTGCCTTTTTGATCAGAACATTCTTGACGCTGGCATGATCAGGGAAGGTCGCAACGCCCAGCGAAATCGTGACCTTCAAAGCCTGTTCCTGGCCAGGGAAATCAAATGCTTCTACGGTTTTTCTCATGCGTTCGGCTACGAGAAGAGCGCCTTTGGCATCAGTCTCAGGAAGAATGATCGCAAATTCTTCGCCGCCGTAGCGGGCGGGTATATCGACCGTGTCGCGAACCGCGAGTTTGATGAGCTTGGCGACTTCGATAAGCACGATATCACCTTGCTGATGGCCATAAGTGTCGTTGAATTTCTTGAAGTGATCGATATCGAAAAGAATAAGCGAGCAGGCTGTGTGGTAGCGCTTGGCGCGAACCATTTCTTCTTCGAGACGGGCCTGGAAATACCTGTGAATGAACAGCTTGGTTAAACCATCTGTAATCGCCAGTTCATAGAGTCTTGCATGTTCAACTGCCATGGCTGCCTGCTGAGCCAGAGCTTCGAGCAGTCGCTGATCTTCTTCGGTAAATGGTTCTTCGTCGAGCTTGTTGGTTCCGTTGATTACACCGGTAACCCGGTCTTTAATCTTAAGCGGAACCGAAATAAGGTTGCGAATGGTTTTTTCCATTTCAGATGTGCTGTCAAAGCTTTTGAATAGCGGGTCACGGAAGCCGTCGTTGACGATCAAACTGCTGCCGGTTTTTAGAACGGTTCCGGCAATACCTTCGCCAGATTTGATTCTGATCGTTGATTTGATGTTTTCGGCGCCTTTTGGGTCATCGATGCCGAAGACGATTTTTGTTTCGAGTTCTTCGGCGCCGGCACCGGTTTGCAGCATAATCGAACAGCGTTCGGCTCTAATAGCTTTGCCGGCCATCTCTAGAATCTGTCGGATAAGTTTGTCGGTATCACTCTGAAAATTCATCGCCTGACTGGCTTTGAACAAAGTTTCAATCTCAAAGATTTTACGATCGAGCGCTTTGTTGTTCGATTCCAGGGCGTCGAGCATTTCGTTGAAGCGAAATGCCAGGGTGCCGATTTCATCATTTGAAGAAGTCTGAATTCGGTAGCTCAAATCGCCTTTTTCAATAACTTGCGTGCCCTGAATAAGGTAATCGAGGCCCTTGGTAATGAACTGGGCAAGAACTATC
>CAZTHA010000361.1:0-4323 GCA_964613435.1 uncultured bacterium | reverse complement strand
TCGTCTTCAATCGTTACCGCAGGAAATCTGCCGCCGATGTCCCAGCCAAACCATGCCTGTCGACACTTTACCTCACCGGCAAGCTCGTGCATCGCTGACTGGTCGACATTCAAAATCAACCAGTTTTTTTCAGTCATGTTGAGAGCAATGCGCTTCTTGGCATCCATGTAGGCTTTGTAACTTGGATAACGGTCGAGATGGTTTTCGAAAAAATTCGTTATCACCCCAATATCCGGAGTGAAATCAGAAATCGTTTCCAGCTGAAAACTGCTAACTTCAAGAACCTGAACCGATTCTTCAGTCGTTCTTGCAGCAAATTCCATCATCGGTGTGCCAATGTTTCCGCCGACAAAAACTTCGGCAAACTGCTTTTTGCAGTATTCTCCCAGGAGGGTGGTTGTGGTTGTTTTGCCGTTACTGCCGGTGATCACCAGGCGACGCCCCTTTGACATGCGATAAGCAATTTCTATTTCCGAAAAAACCGGAATCCCTTTTTCCTGAGCCTTTATCAAGACCGGAATATCGGTTCGGACCCCGGGGCTGAGTATGATAAACTCAGCATCGAGAACTTTTTCGCTGTGCCCTCCGGCTTCGTATTCAACCTTGCCGGCGAGTCTCGCGCCGTCAATAGCTGCCTTTAAACGCTCTTCACTTTGAATGTCACTGATAAAAACCCGGGCACCGCTTTCGCACAAGCTTCTGGCGGCGGCCAAACCACTTTTTGCAGCGCCAATAACACTGATGGCTTTTCCTGCTGGATTCATCGTCTGCCTCTGATTAGTCAAATTCAGGACATAATAGCACACTGTGCACCAAACGACAATGCACCATCTAATCCGGTATTTTTAGCCTTCTTACCGGCATTTTTTCTCTTTCTGACAATCGGACTTTCTCATCAAATTCGGCGGCAAACCTTTGCCGGCCATCGATTTCGGTTATTCTTTTCCCCTTGATCAGGCCAAAACAGGAGTCTTCCTCAGCGGATTCACGCTCAAGAATGCTTCTTTGAATCATTTGTCTCCGGATTCCCAGGGTGGGCAACTCGGCAAAGACCTGCTTTTCGACCTGATCCGCCATCTGTGGTGCAGCAAGAATTTCCAACACGAAACCAGGACGCCCCTTCTTCATCGTCACCGGGAAAATGCAGAAATCCAGGGCGCCGGACGCCATTATTGAACTTGCTGCGTGACCGAGGAGTTCTCCGGTAACATTGTCCAATGATGTTGAAAGTTTTACGACGAAATCAGCTTTTTTTTTTGAACTATTTTCAGAATTGCTCAAAAAAGCACGCAAAAAATTGGGACGACCGGTCTGGCGACTGCCAAGACCATGCCCGACCTTTTCATATAAAAACTCACGGGTAAAAACCGGTTTTGCTGCCAAGCCCTTCAGCAAAGCTGCTCCAGTTGGGGTAGTAAGTTCGAAAGAAACTTCGTTATCAATAACCACCGGAAGCCCCTGCAAAAGAATCGCCGTCGCCGGTGCCGGCACCGGGATCAGCCCGTGCGCACACTTCACCATGCCTGATCCAAGATGAACCGGAGTTATCAAAACTTCAGAAACATTTAAATCATCAAGGCAAACCGCTGCACCTACCATATCGGCAATGCTGTCACGCGCGCCAACTTCATGGAAATGCACTTCATCAACCGGCTTTCCATGAATATGGGCCTCGGCCTGTGCTAATGCAGTAAAACATGAAATCGCAATTTCTTTGGCTCTTTCAGTCATCTGCGCTTTTTCAATCAGCGCCCTAATTTCGGGCATGCCTCGATGTGGACCATGGTGATGACCGTGACCGTGATCATGAGCGTGACTGTGAGCGTGTTCATGAGCGTGTTCATGATCGTGGTCGTGTTCATGGTCGTGAGCATGATTATTGTGGCTGTGGCTATGTTCGTGGTCGTGATTGTGGGTGTGACCATGGTCGTGATTGTGACCATGGTCATGTTCGTGATTATGGGAATGCTCCAGCAAATAGTCATCGAGGCTGTTAAAATAAACGCCACGAATACCCATGTTCAGCTTCTCTTCGATTACCAGCTCCAAGGGCCCCTCAACGAATTCAAGTGAATCGATAGCTTTTTTGAGCTTTTCAACATCCGCACCAAGATCAAGCAATGAGGCAACCGCCATATTTCCAGCAATGCCGCTGAAGCAATCCCATATCAGAGTAGTCATTTTCTTCGGCCTTTCACGATTCTGATTGCGGCCACCGCCGCCCCGAATCCATTATCGATATTTACCACGGTAATTCCCGCAGAGCATGAATTGAGCATACCAAGCAAGGCAGCAATGCCACCGAAGCTTGAACCATAGCCTACCGAGGTTGGCACAGCAATGACCGGGCAATTGACCAGGCCACCAACGACGCTGGGCAATGCTCCTTCCATCCCTGCGACAACGATAGCTGCATCGGCGTCGACGAACAAATCGAGTCGTCCCAGTAATCTATGAATTCCAGCGACACCGACATCGTAAATCCTTTCAACCCGACAACCTGCGAACTCAAGGGTAATAGCCGCTTCTTCAGAAACAGGCCAGTCCGAAGTTCCCGCCGCCAGAACCGCTATTTTTGAACTGGCAATAATTTCGATATCTGGCCTAAACCAGGCAATGCGGCTGGCTTTATCTATATTAATATCTGGGAAACTCTTCTCGAGCTCGATGAGGGTTTGGTCATTACAGCGGGTTGCCAAAGCTTTTCCATTGCTTTCGAGCATTCTGGCAAAGATTTCAACGACCTGGGCCGGACTCTTCGACGCAGCATAAATCGCTTCGGGAAAGCCGGTTCGATACTCGCGGGTAGAGTCGATAACCGCCGATTCAGTTTCGATTCCATGGGAAAATTCCTTGGCCAGGGCAGTTTCAGCCTCTGCGGTACTGATATTGCCGTGGCGAAAATTTTCCAAAATCTTTCGAATACGCAAATTTACTGGTTCCATGAATTATTCCATATGTTTGTATCGAGAATAACCAACCCCGGAATCAGGCACTGACGCCTGCAAAACCAAGGCCGACACTGGCGCAACTTCAACGTCGAGAAAGCCGCTGTGGGCACTGAATTCTTTGCCGGTCAGCAGATCGGTGAATCTGGTGTAATCATGTATTCTACCATCCCTGACCTGAATCGAAGCAGTCTTTTTTTCAAGCGAAGGGTTGGCACAGACAATAATCGTGTCACCAACCCGCTCGGTCGTTCTCATAAAAGAAAATGTCTGCCCGCCGTGCAGAGCCTTGAAATCACCAACGCGCAAGGCACGGCAATTTTTGCGAACCCGGGCCAGTTTTTCATGCAAAAGGAAAATTGCCGGCGGTTTTTCCAGCTGATGCCAGGGCATGGTCGCCCGCTGCTGCGGATCAGTCATGCCTTTGAGCGCAAACTCGCTGCCATAATAAAGACCTACCGAGCCTGGCAAAGTGAACTGCAAAATCCGCGCCAATGCCTGCTGACGACCAGATTTAAGCACTGAAGCCAATCTGGGTGTATCATGGTTATCCAAAGTCAACCAGGCACGAAGAATGTGCTCTATGCCAGCATCTTCTACCATTTGCCGATACATTAGCATCGCCTCGGCGGCCGAGATCGTCCGGCAGAGCATGCGCATAAGAATCGCCCGGGCATGCAGGTTGATAACCCCGTCTACAGCCGGATACCATGTTTCCGGATAATTCCAGATCTCGCCAATTACCATCGCATCTGGTTTGACGGCTCTGGCAGCAGCGGTAATCTCGGCAAGGATTTTCGGGCCAAATTCATAGGCAACATCGAGTCGCCAGCCGTCGATGTCGAACTTCTTTAACCAGTATTTAACCACCGATTGCTTTCCAGCATAAAGATAATCACGAGTTTCTTCATTGTTCAAATCAAGCTCTGGGAGGTTATAAACGTTGTTCCAACAAACGGGCTTTTCTCCGGAAAACCGGAACAAACGACGAAAAGGGCTGTCAGCACTCTTTTGCGCCTCGACAAAAATATTGCTTTTGCGGCCAACGTGATTGAAAACGCCGTCAAGAACCACTTTCATGCCTGTTACGTGTGAACTTTCGACGAGTTTTTTAAGATCCTTTTCACTGCCATATACCGGATCGACCTGGAAATAGTCGTGAGTATCGTATTTATGATTGGTTAAAGACCTGAAAATGGGGTTTAAGTATAGGATGTCAACATTAAAGCGCCGCACATAGTCAAGCTTGTCACGCAACGAAGCCAGGTCGCCCCCCCAGAAATCCAGCTCATGCTGCCACGCACCGGCACTTTCATTAAATTTTCCCCTGACCGGGAGCTGTTGCCATTTTTTCAAACGCAATGGGCTTGAATAA
>CAZTHA010000360.1:0-4369 GCA_964613435.1 uncultured bacterium | reverse complement strand
AGGAGTTCCCCGTGAAATAGCCCGTCAGGGAACGATAACCATCAATTCACAGGGCAACTATCACCGCTCTAAAAAAGAAGTCGAAGTTAAAAAGACCCTCAAAGCCATGCTGGTAAAAGGCCCCCTGAATGCCAATGCCGTCGGCATGGTCGCCCCAGAACATGGTCTTTACCTTAATGAGGCCAATCCTGAGTCCTTTAAAATTGAAACATTCGATTTCTGGGATCCCTGGGGATTCTTTGTCGTTGGCGGAAAAACCTATATGAAAGACGGAGCCAAGGTTGATCTGCCCAAGTGGCTGATGTTAACCAGGATGAAAAGCGAACTTGAGCATCCATGGCTGGATATGGGCATCGGCTGGAGCGGCTGGAATGGTGGCGGCGATTTCAGTCAGACCGAGCTCGAGTATACCGATGACCCGGTACGACGCCAGTATTATAAATGGCAGGGATTTTTCAGATGGCCCTGGTGGCAGAAAGTCGCTGAGCCTTATCATTCAAACACAAAAAAAGTTGAAGAATACAACGACAAAAAAATCAATCTTTACCCGGCAGAAGTATACAAAAGACTTGCGAACCGCGTTGTCGACCCCGAAGAGAAACCTGACCACGGCAAGTATTTTACCGATGTGAATTTTACCGAAGCATTTGGCCGCAACCAAGTCACCTACAAAAAAGTCGTGCCTCTTTACGGTTGGGGCGATTGGCGAAAAGTGCCCAATAAATACAGCCGCTATTTCGGTAACCCAACCAAAGCCCATGACACCAGTCGGGCCGTTGAAATCAACGGACTCACCTATATCAAGGGTGACGTATTCCTCGAAGGCTGGGTCAAAGGCAAGGGACTGCTCGTAGTCGAAGGCAATATTTATGTTGGTGGCGATGTCCTGACCCTTCCCGACGATTCAGGGCTCGAATCATGTGTCGGTATCATCGCTTTGCGAGACAAAGACTGGGACACCAGTAACGAGAACCCCAAAACCGGCAAAATCATCTACAAACCGCACCACGACAGTGACTGGTCGAGGTTCGGCATTACTCACCCGTTCAGAAACCTCAGCCCGCGACTTGAAGGGGCTTTTCATGCCGAAGGCGGCATGGAGCTCGACACTGATTCATCGATGAAGAAGCTTTGCAATATGGATATCGTCGGCAATCTTTCGGTTGACTATTTCAACCGCCGCAAGATGCCCAATGATGTGCGAATAACCTATTACAACTGGCAAGAAGTTCTACAGCGTTCAACTTACGACTACACCGTCGATAAGAAGATCGATTACACCAACCTTTATGAACTCGCCATTCAAAAAGAACTCATCAGTTGGCGCGAGGTTGAAGCTACCCTTTAACAAGGTCATAAAGAGCAGAAGTTGAATCCCTGAATCAATCATTTGAATGATAAATGATTCGGGGATTTTTCTTGCAATATTTATTGCCTTATGCACAAAAAGCGGAATTTTGGTTCTGTTTTTTGAAAATTTGCAATTCTCGCCATGCATTCACGCACAAAACACAGACAAAAGCAGGCTTTATCTCTTGTAATTGCGTTTAAACGGATTTTGGGTTAAAATTTTCGCATCTACTCATTAATCGCAACACAAATCGTCTGAGCACCCCAGGGTGCTTGAAAGCAGGCTTAAAATGAAGCTTCTTTTGATTCAACCCAGCGGAACGGTACATCGTTATCGGGTTGGCAATTTTCCCAAGTCTCTGCGCTACTCCCCGCTAACGATGACAACTCTTGCAGCTCTGGTCCCCCCGGAACTGGATTTCGAAATCGAAATCGCCGACGAAGGAGTTCAGCTGGTCGACTTCGAAGCCCGCCCCGATCTGGTTGCGATCAGCATCATTACAGGCACAGCATTGCGCGGCTATGCCATCGCCGATCATTTCCGACGCCGCGGGATACCTGTCGTAATGGGCGGAGTTCACGTCACGCTAATGCCTGAAGAAGCCTCAGCCCATGCCGACAGCATTGTTATCGGGTTTGGTGAAGAAACATGGCCCCAGCTGTTGCGAGATTTCAGCAAAGGGCAGATGCAGAAGCGATACAATGGTTTAAAACCGCCTTCTCTGGTAAATTATCCCATCGCCAGACGCGATCTTCTGAAACAGGATCGTTATATTACCAGCTCGACAATATGGGCAACACGCGGCTGTCTTAACGATTGCGATTTCTGCTCCATACCCGCCACCTGGGGTTCGAATTTTTATATGCGCCCCGTCGATGAAGTTGTTGCAGAAGCAGCCTCCCTGCCCGGCAATGAATTCGTGCTTCTTGACCCAAGCCCAATGGAAGAGCCGGAGTATGCCAAACGGCTTTTCACGGCAATGAAATCAATCAACAAAAAATGGTTCGGTCTTTCCACAACCAAGATTGGTGAAGATCCTGAACTGATGCGAATCGTTGGCGAAAGCGGCTGCAAAGGCCTTTTGATCGGTTTTGAATCAGTTAATCAGATGTCGATTGGCTCGATTCAAAAAAATCATAATTCAGTGAACTTCTATATCGATCTGGTCAAGCAGATGCATGATCATGGAATGGGCGTTCAGGCCTGCTTCGTTTTTGGGCTCGACGATGACGAGCCCGACATTTTCAAACGAACGGTAGATTTTTGTGATAAAGCCTATGTCGATTTGCCAAGATTTTCGACTTACACACCGTTCCCCAACACCGGCGCATATAGAAAGCTTGATAAACAGGGGCGAATCATCAATACCAACTGGTCGCTGTATGATGTCGAACATATCGTCATCAAACCGGCGCGGATGACCGTAGAACAACTGAGAGAAGGACTTCACTGGGCCTGGCAGCACGCCTACAGAATTCCTTCCGTCGCGAAACGGCTGCTCGGCTCAAGAACATCAACCGCATTCGCCATAGGCTTGAATCTCGGTTATAGATCCTATGCCAAAAGATTGCGCAGCATGACTGATGAAATGCTGTGCAGCGATGTCAACGAAGGGATTCCGCCGGCATGAAAAGACTTACGCTAATTATGCCCTCGATCGGTCGCAAACCTGATCAAAAGTACGTTGCCACCTGGCAGATGGAGCCGCTTGTTCTGGCGGTTCTCGCATCTCTAACCCCACCCGACTGGGAGATAACCATCCAGGATGATCGCGTCGAGCCGGTAGATACTGACCTGCCAGCGGATCTTGTCGGCATCACCACCGAAACTTACACGGCACGCCGCGCTTATCAGATTGCCGCGAAATACCGCAAACGCGGCATTCCGGTCATCATGGGCGGCTACCATCCGACTTTGTGGCCCGATGAAGTTCAAAATTATGCCGATTCCATAGTTGTCGGACCGGCCGAAGGAATCTGGGAAAAGGTGCTCGCCGACGCCAGAGCAGGCAGACTGCAAAAACGCTATGATGGGCCCTTTGATTTCCCATGGCAGGGAACTTACCCAAGGCGTGAAGTTTATGCCGACAAAAAATACCTGCCACTGGCCCTGGTCGAGTTTTCACGGGGTTGTTCACACCATTGCAGCTTCTGTTCAATCACCTCTTTCACCAGGGGGCGCCACTACTTCAGGCCGCCTGAAGAGGTTGCCGAAGAAATAAAGCGAACCGGCCAGAAAATAGTTTTTCTCATCGACGACAACATTGCTGCCAACCCGGAAGCGGTTTTCGGTTTGTGCCGCGCTTTGAAACCACTCAACATAAAATGGGTCACCCAGATCAGCGTCGAGGCTGCGGCCGATGGCAAACTGATCAAGGCGATGGCCGATTCGGGTTGTACTGGAGTTCTGATCGGCTTTGAATCTCTGCGCAGCGACTTGCTCTGCAGCCTCAACAAGTCTAGTAATGAATCGATAAAGCTTTATGAGAAGGCGCTAGCCGAGGTAAAAGAAAACAACATCTGCGTTTACGCCACCTTTCTCTTTGGCATAGATGGTGATGACACGAGTTCTTTTCAACGAACCCTGGACTTTTCGCTTAAACATCAGTTTTTTCTCGTCGCTTTCAACCACCTGGTCCCCTTCCCGGGCACAGCTCTCTATGCCAAGCTGGCGGCCCAGGGCCGTATGACTTCTGATGCCTGGTGGCTCGATCCGAGTTTCAGCTTCGGCCAGGTTCCCTATTACCCGCAGATGCTTGCTCCACAAGAGCTTGCCGAGTGGTGTCGAGAATACCGCAAAAAATTCTACTCGCTGAAATCGATCGTTCGGCGCGGTTTGGCTCCAAAAACTCAGATGCACAGTCTTTCAACGTTTTTGCTTTATGTAACCCAGAACTACTACGGGCGCCGCGAAGTCGATGAAAAATTCGGCATCCCACTGGGATTTCCGGAAGATGACAAATATTTAGAATAAACATTTATTGGAGATACCTTTGATCAGGGGAACCGAGCAACTGCA
>CAZTHA010000359.1:0-4371 GCA_964613435.1 uncultured bacterium | reverse complement strand
GCGCAACATAGCCCTTGTTTCGCTGCTTGGATCGCATTACACCCAACAGAAGGTCCTGACCGATGAAGGTGTCAAGGTTCTCGAACAGTGGCTGAATCTTGATCCCAACAACCCTGAAGTTCTCAAGCCTCTTGGCAAATATTATCTGAGGAAAGCCCGCAGTGATGACAAAGCGGTTAAGGTTTTCCAGAAAATGATGGAATTTGGCTCACCTGAGCCCGAATTCATGCTCGGGGTTGCCAAAATTCACCTGAAACTGCGCCAGTTCGATGACGCATTGCGTCTTTGCGAACAGGTTATCAACCTCGACGTCAATAATGAACTTGTCCATTCGGTTCTGCTCGAAGCATACAGCAAGCAAAATCGCATCCATGATCTCCTGGAAATTTACCGCAACTTTCTTCAGAACAACCCATTCAACGTTGCTTTTCAAAATGGCCTGAAAGAAGCCCAGAAGGTCGCCGGTCACGCTGCGAAAAATGCCCCGGTCGAAGCAGCCCCGGCAGTGGCCCAGGTTGCTTGTCCACATTGTCAGCAACTGAATCCTCCCGAAGAATATTATTGCCAGCATTGTGGACAAAGCCTGGCTTAAAGGAACGAACCTCTGAAAACGGCATTAAAAATGGTTACACCCAACTGGCACAAGCTGGCATTTTTGCTGCTGATGATTCTTTGCAGCTTTCCGGGTCTGGCGCAGAACGATAATTATGTTGCATTGCGCAAATTTCTCTCTGCCAGGATGTATGGTGAAGCATACATGGAATTGCTGCGCAACGAGGTTGCTCGCGACGAATTCGACCCAAAAATAGAAAAACTCAAGGCTGATTTACTTGAGCGTACCGAAAAAAGATTGCAGAAACAGGCAAAGATCAATCCTGATGATCCGGCTATTTTTACCATTCTGGCCGACATCAGCTTTCATCAGGGCAATCTGGATCAGGCTGGAAAATACGCCGACCAGGCATTGAAGAATCGCTCCGGACCTATTGCTAACTATGTTTTTGCCAAAATTCTTTTCAAAAAGGGCAATATCAACCAGGCCTTCGACCAAATGGGAAACGTTCTCGAAGCAATGCCCGACTCGCCGGTAGTTTTTGCCGATTTTCAGTTTCTGTATTCTTGCAAAAGCTATGGGGTGGCTACGGCCAGAAAAATCGTCAAGAACACCAATTTTCTAAAAAGAGCAACACCAATCGCCGGCGATAGCAATGTTCCCGAAGTTCCCGAAAGTCCTTTTGAGAATGATCCGACAACGCCACCTGAGGTAGTTAATCTACCTCCCCAGCAAGGCGTAGAGGTCGCCGATCTTCCTGACGACATTAGCGGCGCTCAAATCAGCGGACCCGACGACAATCCCGACGTAGAGCCGGTTGACGACACGCCATTACCGGATGAAACTGAATTGCCAGACTTGCCAGATCAACCCGGAGATGAATTTCCTGACATTGACCGGCCAACGCCGATGTCAGGCTTGGGAGACGATGACCAACCGGTGGTAACCGAACCAGAACCTCCTGCCGAAGATCCGGAAAAGGAAAAAATCAGAAAAGCCGAATACTGGATAGATCAGGCGAACAAGCAATATGCCAATCGTAATTATGATGACGCCAAACTAAATCTGGAAAAAGCCCTGGAGCTTTATCCCGGGGTTTCCGGCAAAGATGACGTAAAAACCAGGCTGGAAGCCAAATATGATCTTTTCAAACGCTACAAGGAAGCAAAAACTCTCTTCGAACAGGAAAAATACGAGGAGGCTTTGCCGACAATAGAAGAAGCTTATCGCGAAGAACCCGCCCGATTCAGGGAAGCACCCTTCTACATCGGCAAGATTTATCTGTTAAAGCCTGAACCAGACCGAGAAACCGCTCTTAAATACCTCGACATCGTTTTACAGGATCAAGAGCTCGACCCACTTTTCCGCCGCGACATCGAATGGACAAAACTTGAAATTCTTTATGAACTCGATCGATTCGAAGAAGCCGATGTAATTTTCAAACATTTTGAAGAAAAAGAACTGGACTTTGCCAAAAACCAGTCCGATTATCGCGAATTGAAATATGGCATCTGGTATCAGCTCAATAAATTCTGGGTGCATATCGGGCTAGGCATCATGGGTGTTCTTTTCTTGATCGTCTTCATTCTTCAGCTTTTACCGGCAATAACTCTGGCATTTCTCAAGCCTGAAAATGTTGCCAAACGATCATTTGAAAAAGGAAGTTTCAACAAGGCAGCAAGCATGGCTGAAAAAGCTCTTGCCAAAAAGCAGCCGGTGCAGATCGAACGTGAGATGCTTGAAATCCTTGTAAAATCGCACTTTGAAATGCGCAATTTTGTTAAATGTCAGGATTTTGCCAAAGAAATTCTCGAAAAATTCCCCGGCAACCATGTCGCCTGGGGCTATCTGGCCAAAGCTTCAATCGCCACCAACGACAGCTCCTCTGAGGCAATCTCGATGTATGAAGCAATCTACCGGGAAAACCCTGAAAATTCCGAGTATTTGAAGATACTCGCTAAACATTACGCAAAAACCAAAAATTATACCGTCGAAGCCATGGGAATTCTCTTCACCTATTTCCAGACCGGAACCGAAGAACCGGATATTCCCATCGCCCTCGCCGAAGGATATGTCCAGAACCGAAGCATGGGGAACGAAGTAATTACGATTCTCGAAGAAGCTTTGAAGCACGAAGATCGCACCGAGTTTCGAGAACTATTGGCGCGTAATTACGCCAAGGCCGGAAGGTATGCCGACGCCTCTCGAGAATGCTTGCGTGTTCTCGACGACAACCTCAACAACATGGGTATACATGTAGTCTACAGCTCATCGATGAAAAAATTGAACATGCTCGATGAAGCAATAAAGCAGTATGAAAGCTTTCTGCAAAAATCACCCGGCAATGCCCAACTGCTTGAAATCCTCGGCGGCTTGAAAAAGGACGCCGGCAACACCTCAATGAATGAACCAGAAGACGATCTCATCGAAATGCCAGACCAGTTGCCGGTCGACGAGTTGCCGGTTCCCGACCTGGCGCCAATGGCTCTTTCTCCAGAGGAAATAGACATCGAAGGTTTCGTTGAACCGCCACCAGAGGGCTTCGAGCTTGATGAAGAAAGCAACATTCCACTTCCCGATTTTCTTAAAAATGAGTCCTCGCCGCAAAGCGCCCCGCAAATAGACTCCGACTCTCTTGCCGACATGGCGATCGAACCTGGCGAGTTGCCCGAACTCGATCCATTTGCCGATTCCAGCTCTCTTCTTGATGAATTTGCCAGCGAGCTGCCCGAAGAACTTGGTGGTAAGCAGGCAACCCCTGAGACCCCTGTCGATATTTCTGACAACTTTGGCGAACTGCCGCAACCAGAGATGGCCAAGCCTGAAATGCATTCAACCCAACCGGCTGAAAACAGTCTCGCCCAGCTTTCAAAAGCAAGAGAGCTTTCCGGGCGGCAAAAGTGGAAAGAAGTTATCGAGCTGCTCAACCCAATTTATGCCTCTGAAAGAAATCAGGAAGTCGGCTTGCTTCTTGCCAACGCACTCTTGGAAACCAAAGAAGCGATTATGGCCATGGAAATTGTCGAAACCCTCGACATCGACCCTGAGTTGATGCATGAGCCAATCAAAGATGTTCTCTACCGAACCGGAATTGCCCTGGAAGCAATCAAAAAGTTTGACGAGGCTTTGCGCATGTATGATCTGATCTGCAGCGCTGACATAAATTACAAGGATGCTTTCGACCGCTCGGACAAAATCTACAACCAGAAGAAAGGCTAGAACTTGCCCAGCAAAAGCTCTGACTGCAATGCCAGGCCCTCGATTCTCACTCCGGAACCGGCAGCGAAAGTGTAACCGGCACCAAACTCCAGAACGATATGTCTGGACAGAGGCAAGATTCCCAGAACCATTGGCTCGAAAAAGGTAAAGGACCCCTTATTCAATACCAGACCGGAAGCCAGGGTCTTCAATTTATACGTGCCGACACCAAAACTGGCCCGCCATTTTACCCGCGAGTCTTCTCTAAAAGAATCTTCAAGGGTAAACCCACCCATTTCAAGGTTGAACTTCATGCTGTTGCCATTGAGGGTCCCGGCCTGATAAACCAACCCCAGCGCCGGATCTCTCAGTCTGCCGGCAAAGATTCTTGCGCCCCACACGGCCATATCACCACCAAAATCATGAGGCGCAGAGACTCTTTTATACTTTATCGTCGGGCCAATCCCGTATATTACTTCAATACCGTCGTTCTTTTTGTCTCGCAGCAAGGTCGGTCCGGTTTTACCAAAGACCGTACCTTGCCAAAGAAACAAAATGACAAGAATGATGATTTTTCTTTTCATGGCGGCATTATCGGCAGATATCGCCGATGTTTTCAC
>CAZTHA010000358.1:0-4375 GCA_964613435.1 uncultured bacterium | reverse complement strand
GACGAAGCCGGCAAGGGACAAGCAGAAGGCAGTAATCTTAACTTGCCACTCCCCAAGGGTTCTGGGGCAGAAGTTTACCTTGGTGCTGTAGATAGAGTTCTTGAGGCATTTAAAAAATTCAAACCTGATTTTTTGATTATCTCTGCAGGTTTTGACACCCACGCAACTGATCCGATCGGGGGCTTCAAGCTGCAAACCGAAGATTACCTGGAAATTGGCAAGCGTTTTTCTTCGCTTCAGCTCCCAACTTTGATTGTTCAGGAAGGTGGCTACAACACTGAAGTTATTGGCGATTGTGTCTACAATTTCTTAAGTGCTTTCAAAGACTGATTTGAAATGACCCCAATAACTGCGTTGAAAAGAAGTTTTTTTTGAATTAAAATGAAGCAGTGAAAACTGGCAAACTATTTTCATCTTTTTTTTATACTGCATTGATGCTTACGATAATGTCTGGCTCGATGTATTTTGGGCTTTGTAAGTTTTACCCAAGGTTCGCCCAAGCTAACCTGCAAGTGAAAATGCTTTCAGTAGCTTTGGCTGTGGGAATTCCCTATTATCTTTCAGCTCTTGCCGTCTATTTCATCAGCCCACAGAGCCTGTTATGCAACAGCCAGGGAAAAGGGTTTGAATTTGGAGGGCGCTGCTTTTATCTCAATTCCAACTTTTTCAATCCATCTAACCACCTGGTTCTTGCGACTATTGTGATTTTTTTTGCGGTAACTTTCGCGCTGTTAGAATGGGTTTAACGAATCTGTTGAAACCATCAGGTTTCAGAAGAAGAAAATAGAATCAAGAATGAATGCCGGGATCAATATCAGCATTGAATAACCAATGTAGCCGAAAAACGAAGGCATTCTTACTCCGTGCTTTTCTGTAATGGTTTTGACCATAAAGTTCGGACCGTTGCCAATATAGGTATTCGCCCCCATAAATACGGCTCCGGCACTGATTGCCCGCAAATAGACCGAGGGAATACCCACGACCTCTTTAGCCATTGTCGGGGAATTGTTGGCCAGCGATTGAGCAAGAGAAAGGTCGGTTAAATATGTTGGCGCATTATCAAGAAATGATGATAGGCCCCCGGTTATCCAGAAAAACTGCAGGGGTTCGGTAACGCCCAGTTCGGCACCGCGTTGCTGCAAGATGGCCAGGGCTGGAATCATGGTAATGAAAATTCCCGCAAACAATATGGCTACTTCGCTGATCGGCTCAAAATTGAAACTGTTTTTTTCACGACAAATTGGGTGAGTTACTTTTAAAGAAAGAAAGGCCATCGCGATCATTATTGCCTCGCGTAAAGGGGATTCAAGAAAAACCGCGAGAATTATGCCAAAAAGAAAATTGAAATTTCGCTTACCGGTAATGGTAATCGGACGAATCTCGGTTTTATCCCGAAAAATGGCTTTTTCAGGTTCTTTACGATAATTGTAGGCATCGAGAAGATAAAATACTGACAATAAGAATGCCATGTTGAAAAGCCACATAGGAAAAAGACTTAAGGTCCAGAAAAAGGGAACGCCCTTCAAGAAACCCAGAAAAACCGGAGGATCACCCAACGGGGTCAGACAGCCACCGATATTGCTGACGATGAAAATAAAGAATATCGGAATATGTTTAATTCTGGTTCTTTGCGAATTGATGGTCAGTAGCGGATGAATCAGAACCATACTCGCGCCGGTCGTCCCGATAAAATTAGCCAATATGGCGCCAATAGCGAACAAAATAATGTTGTTGCGCGGGGTACCTTCGATATCACCCTCGACGAGAATGCCGCCCGAAACGACGAAAAGCGAGCCCAAAAGAACGATGAAAGAAAAATACTCTTCACCAGTATGCAAAATTGCATGGTGATGTCCATTCAGCAGCAGATAAACAAGAACCGGTGAAAGAAACGCAAGGCTCAATATCGCCTTGTTGCTGTTCTTTTCCCAGAAATGTTCGAAAAGAAGCGGAGCCAGAGCAATTGTCAAAAGCCAGGCAATAAATGGAACTACAGTGAATAATGGCATATATAACTCCGTATTTTAAAGCGCAACCGCCGGTTTGAATGACGGCGATTCTATTATATATATCGAAAAAATACCAAACAGCGCTTAGGTTCGAGGATTTTCCTAAAATTTCGACAATTATCTTCAGCCGGAATTATGTAGCGCAGGTTTAATGTTTTACCTAAATTTCGCGCTTTTTCGTAAATTTCTGCCATGTACAAATGTTGGTTTCGGTTGTAGAGCATGCAGTTTTTCCATACCCTGGGCGGATCAGGGCAGCAGTTTCATCATTTTCATTTTGCCCGGCGGCCTGAAAAATGAATTGCTAAATCCCTTCAAAGACTTGTTGTATTTTTCGGTTAACTGCGTTATTAATTCAAAAAATCTTATCTTACAGGAGCAGGAAATGTCACAAAAACCCATTTCAAAATTCATCGAAGAAAATTATCTTCATTTTAACGCTGCTGCATTGGTCGATGCTGCAAAGGGTTATAAAGCTCACCTGGCCGCTGGTGGGAAAATGATGATCACCCTGGCTGGGGCAATGAGCACCGCTGAACTCGGCAAATCTCTTGCTGAAATGATCAGAAACGACAAAGTTGCAATTATTTCCTGTACCGGGGCGAATCTTGAAGAAGATATCATGAATCTGGTTGCTCACAATCATTATCGTCGTGTACCTCATTATCGCGATTTGACCCCCAAAGACGAATGGGAACTTCTCGAAAAGGGTCTCAACCGCGTTACCGATACCTGTATTCCCGAAGAAGAAGCATTCAGAAGACTTCAGGCGCACATTCACAAAATCTGGAAAGACGCTGAAGCCAAAGGTGAAAGGTATTTTCCCCATGAATACATGTATAAAATGCTGCTTTCAGGGGTACTCGAGCAATATTACGAAATCGACCCGAAAAACAGCTGGATGCTGGCTGCTGCCGAGAAAAACCTGCCGATTATCGTTCCTGGCTGGGAAGACTCGACCATGGGCAACATTTTCGCATCATACTGCATCAAGGGTGAATTGAAGCCCTCGACCATGAAATCGGGTATTGAATACATGACCTGGCTTGCTGACTGGTACATCAAAAACAGCAGCGGAAAAGGCGTCGGCTTCTTTCAGATTGGCGGCGGTATCGCCGGTGATTTCCCGATTTGTGTCGTGCCCATGCTTTATCAGGATCTGGAAATGGATAAAATCCCGTTCTGGAGCTATTTCTGCCAGATTTCTGACTCTACAACCAGCTATGGCTCTTATTCAGGCGCTGTGCCAAATGAAAAGATCACCTGGGGTAAACTCGATATCGATACCCCCAAATTTATCGTTGAATCCGATGCGACCATCGTCGCACCATTGATTTTTGCTTATATTCTCGACTGGTAACTCGCAAAAAAACCGGCCACTTCGTCCATCAAAAAGGGCGAAAAGGCCGGTTTTTACTTTTAGTTCGACTCAGCCTGTTTTACGAACAAGTACCCAGGTCGTGCCGTGACTGCCGGCGCGGCCACAGGGCAGAAAGACCTTTCCTTTTTGAAAGGTCTGGGTGTTTTCGGGGTGTTCCTTGCATTTGTAAATTCCGGCGATAACTACGCGGGTTCCGGTTTTGCCTTCCATGGTTGGCTCCTTTTATACTGACTCGGGGGATTTTCAGAAACTGCTTTGCCTCAGGAACAAAACCACAGAAAGAGAAAATACCTCACCCCATTATAACACATTTTTCAGTGGCAGATTTCGCCGACAGAACTGACCGGTTATTTAAACAATTCTTTGAAAAAGCTTTTCATCGCTTTCCAGGAGCGATGGGCGGTAAGCTCATGATAAGCCGCTCCACGACTCGGATCATCGCCGGCTGCTTTGCTTGTGAAGCTGTGAACTGCATCGCCATAATATACCAATTGCCAGTCAACTTTGGCATCGCGCATTTCTTTAATGAAACCCGCGACTTCAGTATCGGGAACATGAGGGTCGATACCACCGTGAAGCACAAGGATCCTGGCCTTGATATTCTTTGCATCCTGTGGAACTGGATTGTCAAGGCCGCCGTGAAAGCTTACCACACCGGCCACATCTGCGCCGCTACGCGCCAGTTCAAGCACGGTTGTGCCGCCGAAACAATAGCCGATAGCGGCAATTTTTTCTTTATCAACCAGCGGCTGCTTGTTTAATTGCTCAAGGGCCGCAAGAACCTTTTTACGCAGCAAAGGCCGATCTTTCTTGTAACTGCCGGATAATTGCGCTGCCGCTTTACTGTCAGCCGGGCGAATTCCTTGCCCGTAGATGTCGGCAATCATGGCGATGTAACCAAGTTTTGCCAGCTCACGACCGCTTTCCATGACGTGCTCGCTGATGCCCTTCCATTCATGAACGACAATCACACCGGGCATTGGCT
>CAZTHA010000357.1:0-4378 GCA_964613435.1 uncultured bacterium | reverse complement strand
AACCTACTGGTGGGTGGTCTACGACGGCCAGAGAAACAAATTGAATGTCTGGAGTAATTCCAGCAATAACCCCGAAACTGCTACCTGGGCGATAAAAGATTACCCTGCCGATCTTGCCACGCTTGTTGGCGGCGCTGGCTCGGATGCCTTTTTTGGCTTCACCGGGGCTTCCAATGATGGCGGGGACGCACAGGTAGACGTTTACGACTGGAAGCTCAAAATCTGGGAAAAAGCCTCACCGCCTGGGAATGAGGAGTTTAACTACGGGTCATTTTCTGCTGTTCCCTCCGAGTATATTTTAAGAGGACCCGACACCCCTTCTTTCAGTAGCAACATGATCAGAATTACCAGCAGTAGCTCAGATCATTCTGGAGCGGTCTGGTATGACACAACTGTGAACACTACCAATATTGATTTTATAGCAACAGAGTTTTGTATCAGGATGATAGATTCAAACCATACAGGTATGGCATTCTTGATTCAGGGCAATGGTTTAATTAACGCTTCAACGGGTTCAGGTGGACTTGGATACAGCGGCATAGGAAATTCAGTCCTTGTGGAATTCGATACTGGCGATAACGGCACCTGGGAAAGTGATGGAAATCACGTGTGGGTGACTAAAAACGGAGATCACAATGGCGACCATGCAAAAAGTGTTCAACCCACCTCAACCATGAACGCTTCAAATATAAGGAACTGGGTTTGGGTTGAATACGACGGGCCGGCAAACAATCTAAGAGTCTTTATGAACCAAAACACGACTGACACACAACCCGCAAAACCGACCGTTCCCATGATAAATCATATATTTTCCGCGCCGTTAGACACAATTGTGGGACCAACAGCGCACATTGGTTTCACTGCGCATTGTGGCACGTCGGGACAAGAACATTGTCTTACAATGTGGAAACTATGGACTTCTAACTTTTCTTCCACCTTCGGTGAAATTACCGACGATGTAAAGGTTTACCTGCCCAACACCATTTCGGGATACATGAATGAAGTTTCACCGCTATTACATCCTGTCTCGAATGCCTCAATCGTTTCAGATGGCTTACAGCTTGTTCCAGCCAGTAACTATAATGTTGGAGCAGTATGGTTGGAAAATTCAGTTCCCATTACAAATAGTAGTTCATTTAACACCCATTACGTAGTATCGATGCCAGGAGCAGGTACGCCTGACGGAGTGGTGTTTGTTGCCCAAACAGTTGGTAATACTGCAATCGGAGCGAATTCTGACAACGTTGGGTATCAAGGCATTGGCCAAAGTATTGGCATAGAACTCGACGGCTATGATAGCCCAAGCATCAGCGGATGGGATGACCCTTCCGGAAACCATATATCTTTATTAGCCAACGGAAATTCGAAATCATCTATTCAAAACTATAATCTAGATTTAACTTCAATCGACGTCCATGACACTAAGGACAAGCATGTCTGGGTAGACTTCGATGGATCCACTCTAAATCTTAAAGCATACGTTTCAACCAGCCACATAAAACCTTCCAGCCCTTACATCAATCACACCTTTGGCTCAGGTATGGCAACATCGCTTGGTGGCTCCCCAAATGTATATTTTGGTTTTACCGCCGCAACTGGCGGTTTGAATCGCCTCCAAAAAATTACGCATTGGGAGCTGATCGTCGACAACAAAATGATCATTCAGTTCCCGCCAAGGGGCGAAACCCTGGCAACCAAACCTCTGCCCAAGCCGATGCTGGATGGGGTCGCGGTTACCCACTACAGCCGCAAACAGGGCAAACACAACCTCTACTACATCGGCGGGGCGGAAAATTTAGGTGTGGCAACCGACTCACTCGTATTCAAATACGACTTCGACACCGCCGCCTGGACCCCAATCAAACTCTGGGGAACGGACAAAATCGACATCAATTACGGAATCAGCACCGTCAGCGCATCTAATGCCAACAGACGAACCCAGGTCGCTGCCTGCTCCTGGGGCGATGAAATATTCATCTTCGGCGGCTATCGTTCAGCCAATACCAACGCGGCAATTGCCTTCAACCCAGATACCGGCAAATACCGAACCCTTACCAACGTTTCCGGAACCGCGCTGATAAGCCCCACCGCCGTGCCATACGGGCCGTTCATCTTTCTGATCGATGGTTCGACTGCCCACAGCGGCACTTCCGGCACCGCGGTCAACGTTTTGAGATACAAGCCATGAGTATAAAAACACCTGGCCGCAAAGCCTTTACCATAATGGAAGTCCTGGTAGTGCTGATGATCGTCTCGATCATGTCGTCGATCATTATGCCAACCTACAGCGGCTTTCAGGCCACCGAACAGGCCTTTGCCGAAGCCGCCAAACTGGTAGCCGATTTTCGCATGGCCCGTTATCGCTCGATCGAATATCAGTGCTATACCCGCCTGCGCTTTTCAAGCGGCGGCGATGGCTGGTTCGTCGAAGAGCTTTATGACAAAGGAACCAGCGAGCCGGTCGATGGCGAACCGGCGTTTTTGCCATCAGACGTCGCCAACTGGAATGCAAACTATGAATGGAAATCGATTATCGGTGAAGAAATGCGTGAAATGAATCCCGAAATAACTATGGCCTTTAAACCAGACCCACCACCAGAATTTTGTTTTCGCCCGGATGGCGTAATTATCGCAACAGCAAGTTTTTACGCCCCTCCCATTGCCGTCACCGAAATCGGATTCTATTTTGGTGACATAGATCCGGCACTGAGCCAGGCTGCAAGCATTACGATTACCCCAGCCGGCACCGTCGAAAGCAGAGCTTATTATCGTGAAGACTATTAACAATAACCCAAAACTGTCTAACAGCAGGTTAAGCAATGCCCGCGAAGGCTTCAACCTCGCAGAAATAGTCGTCGCCTCGGCGGTTATCGCCCTGATGATGGTGTCACTCATCGGCTACGTCCAGTCGGCCGGCACACTCTGGCAAAAATCCCATGCCACTATCGGCCTGGTTAATGAGGGCAACGCCCTGCTCGATTACATCGAAAGAGAAATCTGGATCGCCAAAGATATCACCACTCCCGGTATCAATCAGGCAACCAGCCAATTGATTTACAGCAAAGAAATCTCCGATTATCAGGCAAGTCCGGCAACCTGCACCATCGACTTCGTCATCAACACCGACGTTTCCCAGGGCATAGCCACCACCAGCCTTCTACTAACCACCAGCAAATGGACCGACCCGACTACGGGGGCAGACGCTCTGGGCTGGAGCGTCGATTCCGCACTCAATACAAAAGAGATTATTTCAGCGCGCTACAACTTCACCTTGTGCAGCAACCTCCAGGCAATGGAATTTGCCCGCAAATCCAATCGCCTGATGGTGGTAACCTTCAAACTTAGCATTCCCAGAGTTGATGACGACTATGAACGGGTTATTGAATTCAAACGCATGATGATCATGCGCTGACAGGAGTAAGGCGATGAATTTAAAAAAAGGCATGGCCGGGCTGATATTACTGATACTGGTTATCGGCTACATGATGACCATATCGATGAGCAGCTCGATGATGATCCAGACCGAGTCATCGGGAAAATTTGCCCGCCGCGGCTACAAGAACGCCTACTACGCAGCGGTGGCCGGTATCGGCATGACCATGGCCCGACTGCGCCAGACACCGGCAGTTACTTTTGCCACCCTCGAAAAAGACCGCCAATACTTTGCCATTTCATCTTCTGACGCAGCTGCGCACGACTGCACCTGGACCACAGACAAGACACACCATTCTGATTCCAGCCTCATCGGCCCCGGGTGGGTGGTGGTAAACACTCCCTTCGTCACCAACACCCAGGTCGAAACCGATCGTTACCTTACCCGCATCTGCAGTTATCCCGGCGTCGAGCCGGGCACAGGCAATCCGGCCTATTACGTAAAATGCCAGGGCAAATACATAGATTCACTCGGCGACAACGAATTTTTCGCCCAGGTCTGGGCCAAATTCAAAATAAATGCCCCAGCCAAGTTGCTCGCTCTGGATTCGTTCGGAACCATGAGCGTTCAGGGTCTGACTAACGTCAACGACACTCCCGACTTCTGGGACTGGGAAAACAACTTCCAATAGCTCTTCAAGCCACCCGACTGTCAGAAGCCGCCCATCTTTTTGCCATAAGAGTCAATTTTTCAAGGTAATCCGGCAAGAATAAAAGCTATTCAGTTTTAAGCGCTGTTGGTTTTACTTGACTTTGCGAACGCTTTTACGTACGCTTAATAAAAGAAGGGGGAAAAAATGACAATTTTAAATGCCACTGAAGCACGCTCAAAGCTTTACAGCCTCATTGATGAAACCTTAAAAACCCATAAACCTATAGTAATTACCGGAAAAAGGGGCAACGCAGTTCTGGTATCTGAAGAAGACTGGAACGCCATAGAAGAAAC
>CAZTHA010000356.1:3085-4386 GCA_964613435.1 uncultured bacterium | reverse complement strand
GCGTCTAACGGAACCGAACCTGCGCTACTGCCATTGCCGTCATAGATCAATTTAAAACCTGGGACCTGCCAATTGGCATAAAGGGTTAGATTCTGGTCGGCAAAGGTGAATTCCGTGCCGGGATTGTAATTGGTGCCGGAGCCGTCAGTAGCAGTATTCCAGCCCGAAAAAACAAACCCGCTGCGGGTTAGATCGCGAACATTGTCAAGAATCGTCACTTTTTCACCAGTCTGATAATAACTGCTATCCAGGGGCGGCAAGCCGCTATGCTGGCCATTTCCATAGTAGACGACCCGATAAGTTGGATTTTCGGTAACAATCCAGGTTGTAGCAGAAGCGACACGGCTTGGGCCTTTTTCCGAGCCATTTATCGTCCAGGTCAAGCGGTAATGGTAAGTTACTTCACCCTGAAGGCCAGTGTGAACGAAAGGACGCGTCGGTCGGTCAATCTTGTTTACACCTTCACCGCTGGTCGGCACATTTTCAGTCAGGCTCCAGTAAAGGGTATAAAAATCAGCGCCGGGAACGTCGTCCCAATGAACTGTGGTCGATTTATTGCCAGGGAAAACAGTCAGAGGCCATAACACATCTTCACCCGGTGCCGGCGGTGCCTGGCGAATGGTAATAGTTCCATCAGTTTTGACCAGATAGGTGCCGAGCATCAAAGAAGCTGGATCACGCACAACTGCATGCAAGGTATCATCGACCCCAGGCATGAAAGCCAGTTGTTCAACTGCGGGGTAATTCAGGCCGGCATCAGCAGTAATTCCGGGGAATACCTTTCCCCAAGCCAGACTGGTTTCAACCGGCCAGCCGCTGTAAACGGAAACGCTGCTGTTCCAGCGAATAACCACTGGCAACCCGTTGGCAACAGCACCGACGATGACATAATCGTTTGTTGCAATTATTGCAGAAAGGTGAGAAAGCGATGTTCCGTCGGCAATGAAATATTTAAGAACACTGCCATCAGCGGGGTCGATCAATGCCAGCGCAAACTTAGTCTGAGCCGCGTCCTTAAAAACCACCAGCGGCGGGGTTGTTTCTGAAAAGCCCTGTCGAAGTACGCGATAGGCAAGCAAACCTGTGCTGTTATCAATTCCCTGCCACAATTGGGTCGGAGTCTTGTTCCAGCTGTCGGTTGAACCTGCTTCGGTCGTTAGTCCGCCATCGTTTCCGACCGCGATGCGAGTATAAGTCAGTCCGACGAAAGGAGCTGCAGCGACAAAATCGGTCATTGCCTGCTGATAAAGTTCAAAGCCGCTCAAATTTTTATTGATTGTTGTCTGAACGCTGTTTTTTAT
>CAZTHA010000356.1:0-2985 GCA_964613435.1 uncultured bacterium | reverse complement strand
CTGAAACTAACTTCAGCCTTGCCTTCTGCATCAACTGAAACCCGTTTCTGCATGATCATCGTCTGCGCACTGCCTTCTTTTCCTGGAAAAACCATCGCAAGTTTGAAAAGAACGGACGATGTGCTTGCACGCAAGTTTGGTCTAATTGCGGCGGTCTTCTCGTCGCCGAGAATGACTTTGAATCTGACCTGGGCATTGCCGGTAGAAGAATTTATCTGGGTTGGATTCAGAGCTCCGGTACCGCTCTGATCAAGCAAGCTGCAGCCAGTAGAGAAAAGCAGCGATAGACAAAGTAAAAAAGAAAATAGGCTGATTCGTTTCAATTTTGAACCTCCTGAAAATGGCAAAAAGAGTTGATCTGCCAGATTAACAGTTCAACTCCTTTTTTTCAAGCCATTTTCAATTGGAAAATTGATCAGCTTCGGCCTTTTAAGCCCATCAGGCAGCTGCAGCAGGATTCATAGGGTCTATTGCCGCCGGCCTTGAGGCGAGTTCACGATCAACCATAAACATACCGCCCGGAGCCGCTCCGGTAAGATTGATCATGTCGATTACACCCTTTGCGGTGGCCTCTTCTTCAACCTGTTCACCAACGAACCAGTTGAGCATGTTAACGGTTGCATGGTCTTTCAACGAAAGGGCGAGGTCGACCAGACCATTGATGCAGGCAGTGATATGGCCTTCATGCTTGTATGCTTCTTCAAACGCCTGTTTAGGAGTTTTCCAGCTTTTCGGCGGAGCCTTGAGCGCTTTGAGCTCAACTGCTGCACCTTTTTCTTCAAGATAATTCATGAAGCGCACTGCATGGCCCATTTCTTCCATGGCCTGGTTGCGCATCCAGTGCTGCATGCCGGGCAAGCCTTTGTCGGCTGCGTATTCAGCCATTGCCAGATAGAGGTAAAATGAATACATCTCTTCCTGAATCTGATTGTTAATTGCGGTAGCCATCTTTTTATCGAGCATTTATTTGCCTCCAAATAAGTGTTATTATAAGTAAAAGCTTATTCGATTTCACGGTGTTAGGCAAACAAAATTTTACAACCGGTCATCAACTTCTTGAAACCTTTTCAAAAGAGGGTTTGTCGGGCTTTGGCAATGATGGCGCAGCACCATGCGAATCAGCCATTTTTCGGCTTTGAGCCTTCGCAGAAGTTTGGCCCCGGCGAGGCAGTGAGCAGAATTAGAGATTGGAAAAATGACTTTCGCAACTTTAAAAAAAATGCTGTGCCTGGTTACGCCTTTACCAATATCGTGAGCTAACGCCAACAGCAAAAGCTTTTGCCGATCGACATCTTCAAGATCCGCTTCGACTTTGATTGCCGCAAAAACTCGCAGAACGTGCGCCCGCTCTGAACGACGCAATCGTTTCAGGTGTGGACGCCAGTTTGCAGGCGCAAAGTCCAGGGCTTCAAGCCAAAGTTGCGGGTCGATTATCGGAAAAAGCACCTGCTTGAACTGCCAGCAACGGTAGAGGATACGATCGACCAGCCTTGTCAGCCACATCATTTCTTCGAATATCTTTCAGGCCAGAGTTGCCGCAATCTCTCGCCGGTTAATTTTTCTTTTCCGATGTTCTTTGGCTGGTAAAATTTCTCGTTCGTCAGTTCGTCGGGCAAATAGGTTTCTTTAATAAAACCATCTTTAAAATCATGGGGATATCGATATTCCCGGCCATAACCGATCTCTTTCATCAAACCGGTCGGTGCATTTCTTATATGGAAAGGAACGCCAGGCTCGCCGGTTTCACGAATGCACTTTTTAACCGATTTCTCGGCCAGATACAACGAATTACTTTTGGGCGCAGCCGCCAGGTAAACCGCCAATTGCGCCAGGCAAAGGTGCGCTTCTGGTGGGCCGATGTAATCAAAAGCCTGAGCCGCAGACATGGCCAGTGTCAAAGCGAACGGATCGGCCATTCCCACGTCTTCAGCGGCAAACCGGATCATTAGCCGCAGGATGAAACGGCAGTTTTCGCCAGCCTCCAGCATTCGGTAAAGCCAATACAGACTGGCATCAGGATCGGATCCACGCATTGACTTGTGAAGAGCCGAAATAATGTTGTAATGTTCTTCGCCGCCCTTATCGTAGCGTAAGGCCTTAGTTTGGAAACTTTCAGCGACCAGCTCGGAAGAAACGGCCGGGTTGAACGGATTTTGCTGCCTGGCAATCTCGCAGCAGGATTCAAGAACATTTAGGGCAATTCGGGCATCACCGGCAGCCAAAGCGGCAATTCTTTCAAGAGCCTGGTCGGCGAGCTCAACTTTTGGTTCCTTGTTCAAAACCTGGTCTGAATCAAGTGCGCGCAGCATGATACTGATCAAAGCATCTTCCGGAACCGCCTTCAAGGTTAAAACCTGACAGCGGGACAATAGTGCCGAAACAACTTCAAAACTTGGATTCTCGGTTGTTGCGCCGATAAAGACTACGGTACCCGATTCAATATGCGGTAACAGAGCATCCTGTTGCGCTTTATTGAAACGATGGATCTCATCGACAAAGAGTAAAGTCTTCCGGCCATTGGTTCGTCGCAACTCGGTTGCTTGCTCGAAAACCTGCTTTAGATCCTTTACACCTGAGGTTACTGCCGATAATTGAACGAATTCGGCATCGGCAACCCCGGCCATTACCCGGGCCAGCGTGGTCTTGCCACAGCCGGGCGGACCCCAGAAAATGATTGAACCGCTCAAGCCAGCTTCTAGAAGTATTCTTAACGGCTTGCCGCTACCAAGAATGTGCTCCTGTCCAAGAATGTCATCGAGTCGTACCGGCCGCATTCTATCGGCCAGTGGCTGATAAGGCGCATTTTTTCTTAGGTTGCCAGAGGTTTCGCTGGAAAACAGGTCTTTCATTGCGGATCGATCAATTCATTTTCAATGGCGCTCATTGCCGCCAGAGAGATTTCGATGAAATCGTCGAAGGCAATTCCGGCTTTTTCACATTCAAGAATGTTTTCACGCGAGACACTGCGGGCGAAATGCTTTTCTT
>CAZTHA010000355.1:0-4399 GCA_964613435.1 uncultured bacterium | reverse complement strand
GTTAAACTGGTTGGTGACCCAGTTACCGACGATGCGCAAGCTTGAATCCATGTGCACATAAAGTCCCTTGTCGGTATAAACGCTACCTTCAACCTGGAACTGCTTGGATCCGCTCAGCATAAGCAGTCCACCGGTTCGAACCATCAGGGTAAAAACCGTCATTTCGTCTTTTGAAAAATCCAGGGTCTTGATATTGCAGCCCAGATAAAAATTGCCGCTGCAAACAATCATGCCTCTACCGCAAACATAGAAATCGCCAGTGCCCTCGGTGGGATTGAACGGGTTGCTTGCCGAACCAATCGAGCCGGTGATAAAGGTAATGCCATTGAGCACGAAAACCTTTTTACCGGCCACCGTGGTCATACGATTGGGAATGTCAGCCAGAAAGGTTTCGTAATCTTCATAGTAATAGGTCGCCTTCTTGGCATACTGTTCGAGAGTGTAAAGGTTCGGCGGCATATTTTCGAGCTTTCCGGGGTCGTATTCGTAGGTATTGGTATCCGGGTCACCGCTTTCGTTATTGGCTTTCAAGGGATACAGATTGTAATCGTATTTTTGCAAAATTTCATTGGTATACCAGATCGGAATGACAATCGGCGGCGGTGGCAGCACAAATGGAGGGAAAGGCAGCAAAGGCAGTCGGTCGGTCACGTTCATGCCGACGATACACATTTTCCACTGCCTGAATCTTTTTAAAACGTTGCCTTCGATTTCGCGGGTCAGTGTCGGATAAAGCCCGCCGGCACCGAAGAAATGGGTTTTGTTTGCGCCGGTTCCGGCAGTGGGAATAGTATAAGCAGAGTTTGCCGTACCCATGTAGGCCATTTCCCATTTTTCAAAGCAGTCGGGCACTCTGGCAATGCTTGAACTCAAGACCTGGCCGATTGGTTTCATCGCCATGGTAATTGCCAGGGCAATGACGTTAGTGCTCATTCCGCCGATATTTGGCGTAAGGTTGATGCCGGAAACACCCAAAGCGGCTGCAAGAAAGTCTTTGGGATTTGCCAGTCCACCGCTAACATCGTTGGTAAGGCTGACTCCCATTTTGGTCGGCGGGGTCGAGCCAGTCGGACCGCTTGCCGAACTGCCGCTAGAACTGCCGGTCATTCCTGAGGGAACTGAAGCTGAAGTCGAAGTTGGCCTTTCGACAATATTGGCATTAATATTACAGGCTCCGCCGGCAACCGCCATATTGGATTTGGTCGTGAGAATCTGAAAGGCATTGACCCCAGAAAGAATGTGTCCTACGAAACCGCTATCGTCGCCAGGCAAATTGGGTGCGCCCCAGTCGCCCACCAACGAAACGTTGCAAACCAATGGGCGTTCTCCGGCACTGCCGGTCGGGTCTTTATAGTTAACCCTGATAAGACCGGGCACTTCGCGCTGCCGCAACTCTTCATCGGTAAGTTCGGACTCACTGCTGGTAAAGACTTCTTTAATTTTGGTCCAGAGTCCGCCGTAATCGTAATTGTTAACGATAAAAGTGCCGCCATAATTGTTAAATGAAATGCGATCATTGTTAAGATTTGCAATAAACACGCTGTACATAGGCGCCGGCGGTTCGCAGTCGGCTACTTTGAAATCTTTTACCGCACTGACTCTACGCTTGGCCGTGTAATTATCTTTATAGGTGATGCTAGCTTCGCACTCAAGCTTGATCTGACCGTATTTTTCAAGATAATCATCGGTATCTTCAGAGACTGAGACGCCTGATGGCCAGAGGTCTGTTATGCTCGTGGGCATCGGAATTGTATCGAAGCGAATTTCAACCGGGTATCGGCGCTTGCCGCCGCTCAGAACGTTGTTTATAACCTGCTCGGCAAAAAAATCAAGGCTGGTCAGCTCACGAAAACTTCTGGGCGCGCCGCCGACATTTATTTCGGGCATCAATGAGTCGACGATACCGGCAACATTTATGTTGATAATATTAAAACCACCGATAGAAATCGGAATTGAAAAGCTCAACCAGGACATATCCGGGGGGAAGCCAATCTGCAAAGGAGAATAGCCACCGCCTTCGAGAAAAGTCTTCACATCTGGGCGCAGATTCCAGCTGATATCGACGCCTGGCACTTTAAAGCCTGAAAAATCGTGGCCGGGCGCAATTCGAAAAGCTTTCTCAACGTTCAGCTTAACTTCGACCTCAAAATCTCTTGCACCTTCACTGGTAACATAAGCGACCAAGTCATCAAGCTCTGTGTTCCCGTCGGCTTGCAGATCTTCTTTAGTAAGCGTTATCTCTTGTGTCACCGCGTCGCTCAAATCAAGCACTTCATCAGAACCAAGATTATCGGCAAGACCAAGATTGCCACCTGATCCGACCTTGGCCGGCAGCCGCAGCTTAACCGCGAGCGAATCACCGGTAAGTTCGGCCGGGTCAAGATCGTTAATTTTTTCAGTAATAACGCGCATGGCCCTTTCCAGGCCGGCCTCGGCAAGGCTGGCGGCATGCAATCCCCGCACTGACATCGAGGTTTGTCTTCCCTCTTCAATCGTCGTGCTCATGAACATCGTGGAAGCAAACAGAATTATCGCCAGAATACTGACGACAATTACAAAAGCACTTCCCCGCCTTTGGCTGAATTTCATATTTGCCCCCTCAATCGAATTTGGCCGGAAAAGCGACCAGGGTCTTGGCCAGGCCGCGTGAGACCTCGCTTTGCGAAAGCCCGGATTTGGGCATCAGCTTTTCCTTGTCAAGCTGCTGCGCAACCTTGCCAGGATCTGCTGAGTCCTTCAAGGATTTTAGGGCCATATAAGCATTGCGAACCGCTTCTCTCAGATTGCCACCACCCATTTCCGGGGGTAATTTGGCAACCGCGTCCATAAAAAGTTCAAAAGCCTGTTCGGCTTTCTGTTTGTCACCCATACGGGTGTACACTTCACACAAACCGCCCAATGCGTGCACCTTTTGAAATATATTGTCTCCAGCCTCATCAAAAGCCTGATCGAAAAACTTTTCAGCGGCATGCAGATCACCTTGTTCCATGGCGCCATTGCCATTGCATATCAGGGGGTTGGTCTCGGCCCGATAAGCTTGTTTCTGGTTCTGAGTCGTTCCGGGCGGAAATCTTTCACTGCGGCGACTTCGCTGCACCATTCTGAAGGCTTCTTCAAGCTCTATTTGCACTTTTTTTTCCGGGGTATCGGCAAACCAACCGGTTCCGCCCTTTTTGCCGGCAGAACCTGAAACCGCCTTCCCACCCTTCTGGGCTGGCTGTTGGAAATTAAAAATTCGCTTGCGGTTAACCATCGTCTTCATTCTTTCGGTGCTCATTTTCCGTCCCTTGTTTGAACCGGACATCACCATCAGAACGATTATCGGTATGATCAGCAGGATAACTCCTGCAGCCAGAACCTTTAAGTCACTCAAATCGATTTTTTTTATCTGATCAGTAAGCTTTTTTTCAGCCATTGCGTAGAACCTTATCCTCGTTTTATGTCTTTTTATTCTAGTTTAATCGTCCACGGGAATCAATACATTCCGGGCCCATTTCTCACCAGATGGTAATCACCCTCTATGTAGTATACGTAACCAGGCCCGAAAAAGTTCTCCGTTTTTTTGTCTTTTAAATGGCCAAACCATTCTTTCAACAGCATATCAAAACAAATTTCAAAGCTTTTAGAAGCTTTTTTAAGCAAAAAAGAATTTTTCATTATTAAACAACCACAATTGCCACAACAAAGGATATTTCAAGAAATTTCGAATTTTTAATATCAAACCCATTGTCTTAATATTCGGGTTGTTAGCACTCAACATAAATGAGTGCTAACAATAGCAAAAAGCAATCCAATACAAGGAGGACGTTATGAAGCTTGCCCCGATGGGTAACAGAATCGTCGTCAAAGTCGCCGAAAATGAAACAAAAACCAGTTCCGGAATTATCATTCCTGACACCGCCTCAAAAGCCAGACCGCACCGAGGCAAGGTTGTGTTTGTCGGCAAGGGCATCAAAAACAACAAGGGAAAAGCTATTCCCATGCAGGTAAAAGCTGGAGACAGCGTTATTTTTTCCGAATGGGCCGGCACCGAAATCATGATTGAAGGTGAAAAGCACCTGATCATGAAAGAAGACGACCTTCTGGCAGTTGAATAACATATCATCCATACTATTTTTTGAAAATTTTGTTTGAAGGAGACATAAAATGGCAGCGAAACAACTGAAATACGGAGAAAATGCAAGAAGAGCCCTGGAAAAAGGTGTTGATACTGTGGCAAACGCCGTGCGCTCAACCCTCGGCCCCAAAGGTTGTTATGCAATTCTCAACAAAAGCTTTGGTAGCCCGACCGTTACTAACGACGGTGTCATGATCGCCAAAGAAATCGAAGTCGAAGATCGTTTTGAAAACATGGGCGCTCAGCTGGTAAAAGAAGTAGCCAGCAAAACCAACGACATCG
>CAZTHA010000354.1:0-4410 GCA_964613435.1 uncultured bacterium | reverse complement strand
CAGGCAAAAAAGCTGACCTATTCGACGTCCATGGATGTTATGGAACACGACAGGGGAGTCGGATATGCCGCGATCTCTTTTGAGGAGAAACAATGACGCCCCTTGAAATAGGCCTTTTAGCAGGTATCATGTGGGCCTTTGCCTTAGTGGTATGGACCCTGGCGGAACTCACCGGAGGGGAGCCAAGCCCGTGGTTATTGCTGATTGCTTACATTTATGAAGGGTTCAATTTTACCCCGAAAGGCATTCTGATCGGTGCTGGATGGGCTTTTGCCGATGGTTTTATTTCCGGTTATGTGATCAGTTTTTTGATCAACTGGATCTTTTATTGAAGCTGTTTAAAACTGAAAGCTGCCGTAGACTTCAAGTTTGCGTTCGCGAAAATAGCGGTTGATTCTATCGCCCAAAGAGGCATAAAGCCTGCCGGAAGTAAAATTGTAACTTGCGTGAACCATTGCGCCCAGTCCGGTGTCCTGAATCTTGTCCTCAGTTCCAAATTCGTAGCTGTTGCCGCTTAAAAAGGTATCGATTCCCCACCACCATTTCGAGCCGACAGACCTTTCCCAGCCTAGTGTGAGCTCGCCGCCGACAAAGTCTGAAGGGGCCCAGTAATAGAGAATGCTACCCGCCTCATTGAATTGTTTGTCATAGGACATTTGCGAGAGTTTTAGATTCAGGGAAAGAAATGGCGCTCCCTGACGGTAGATGAAGTGCATCAGTTCGGCGTCATACTGTCTCTTCGAGTTGCCATCAGATAGATCGGTTGCGGTTATCGTCTGACTTGCCCTCGTTCTTGGATGAAGGTTGCCATAAAGGCTTATACTGGAAGCAGTTTCTGAAAGTTGGTTTTGTACCGTCTGCAGGTTTTCCTTGAAAGTGTTGCGACTGGTACGCAGGCAAATGTGCAGATTGTCGGTTCCGGTTATGGCCTGGGCATGATAACCGCCGATGCTGTCCTCTCCGGCGAAAAGTTCCGGCGCATAGCCGATCGAGAGCAGGGTATTCTTGTCCGAACGATAGTCGAAGGTTGATGACAGGATTTGTGAATTGACGCTTTGATCGTTGTCTTTGTGCATCCAGCCCTCATACCGATATCTTCCCGTTAGCTTGCGGAAAGTGAAAGATGGAAAAATCCCCTCTACCGAGGTGACAATTTCAGAAAGCCCGCGATCGTCTTCTCTGATACTCAAGCCAAATTGGGTCTGATTCTTCAGCGGACTGGTGTAGTCGGTTATTTGATATTTCAAACTTTCGGAAACAGTTTCGAGCGGATAAAGCTTCTCGATCATATCGCGGGCCATATTGAACTCGCCCTTGTGATAATGAACCATTACCAGACCCTGATTGGCGATGCGGTTTTTGGGATCAATCTGCAAAGCCATTTCATAAAACCTCTGCGCTTCAAGAAGCTTTCCTTGAGAAAGTCTCAGCTCACCCAATTCAAGGTATGCTTCAAGCTTTGACGGCTCGCGGGTCAATTTCTCGATCGCCAGATCCCTTTCGATTGAATGAAGGTCGCGCAGTTCGCGGCTGAGGGTGTCTGGGCTGTCTGTGCCCGGAACAATAAGATCAAAAGGCTGAGCGCCGGCTGATATTACAGCCAGCAAAAAAATAAGCAAAATTAACGTCAATCTTTTGTGCATGCAATCTATCTATCGACTGGCGGTGCAAAAAGATTGACAAAGAAAAAGAGCCGCCCCTGACGGGGCAGCCCTTTATTAGAATTGCTCTTGAATTATTCGCGGCTTCCTTCTTCGGCAGCACCCTGCTGTTTCATCTGCTTGATTCTTTCTTCCATTTTTTTCTTGATTTCTTCAAGCTTGGCTCTGGGAACGTTCAGATTGATGGCAACAGTTGTACCGTTGGCGGTAAGTTTGATCATGTTGAGTACTTCAGCTGCTTCCGGAGCCTGACCGGCGAACATTTTCAACATGGCCAGAAAGCCATTGAGAGAAGTCATTACGGTTTCAACATTTTCTTTCTTGTCAACTTCACCGTTGAATTTGAAATCGATGTTTTCGCCATGGTTGAACGAGAAGAAGAAATAATTGAGGGCAGCCAGAGGGGCAGCCTGGGGATTGGCTTTAACCTTGTCTTTGAGGTCGGCGGGAATAAGGCCAGCGCCGCTCACAGTTGCTTTGAGGTCTACTTTTTTGAGGATGTCAAAAAATTCTTTTCTGGCTTCGATGCCTTTGGCTTTGCCGGTTTTGATTTCTTTGACTTTCATGACGCCTTCTTCAGCACCAACCACAGCGGTTGTTGCATCGAGGAACATGCCATAGCCGTCTTTTTTGTTCTTCGGAACTACTGCGTCGAAACCGTCGATTTTTTTGATTTCAACTTCTTTGGCAGCTTTTTCATCTTTGCCGATAGCAGCCAGAATTTTGGCGGTATCGAATTTACCATCGAGAAGAGCACCGGCCATCTGGCTGGGTTTCTTGGGGTCGATTTTTCCTGAAGAGAAAACCATGATCTGATTGAGGTTTTCCATCGGGTTGAAACCGGTGTTTTTTACAAATTCATCAAAAGCGGCTTTCTGCTCAGCAGATTTTTCAAGGTTTTCCATCAGAGCTTTTTTAGCTTCAGGGCTTGTAAGAATTTTATTTACATTAACCTGAATTACAAAATCTGCATCCTGGGGCACCAGCTGAAAAAGATCGGCGGCAAAGATAGCCGAACTGGCAAAAGCCACTAATAAAACAGTTACAAGCATCAGCTTTTTCATCATAACAAGAAAACTCCTCTGGTATTTCATTTGAAGACTTCGGCTTGAAATCTGTTTGCATGATATCGTTTACCAATAGTAAAAGTCAAGCCAATTAAACTTGGGTCCCAGCCGTTTGTTTGGCTGGTCTTGAAACAATCTTCATGGTGTGTTAGCATACTAGCCAAAATTGTTTGCTGAAAGGTGCCCAATGGAAGTTAAGCACATTCGAAAACTTTATGAAGCCATGGAAGCAAATGGCTACTCCAGTCTTGAATTGGAACTTGGAAAATCCGACAGCCTGAAGCTGGTGCTCGACCAATCGATGCCAGTCGTCGACGATTTTGCAATTGAAGACCAGGAAGACGAGTTTACCGCAACCCAGATCGAAATTCGCTCTGATAAGGTCGGCGTCTTTTCTTTCGCCAAGGAAATTAAACCCGGCGATTTAATCAAAAAGGGTGAAATTCTTGGAACGGTAAAAGGAATAAGTTTCCAGGAAAAGATAAAGTGTTCTGCCAGCGGCAAAATCGCCAGCGTAAACATAAAAGAAGGCGAAGTCGTTGATTATGGCAGGTTGTTGATTCTGGTTGAGATAGATTGAAGAAATACTTAGTCCTGCAGGTGGAAAATCCAAAAAAGCGGAGAAATTGATGTTTTCAAAAATTCTTATAGCTAATCGTGGCGAAATCGCCGTCAGAATAATCAGAACCTGTAAGCGCATGGGAATTGCAACTGTAGCTGTTTTTTCCGAAGCCGACCAGAATGCGCTGCATGTAAAGCTTGCCGATGAAGCTTATTGCATTGGCCCGGCCCGCCCAGACCTATCATATTTGAATATCCCCAACCTGTTGTCTGTGGCTCATGCTACCAATTGCGAGGCAATTCATCCCGGCTATGGCTTTCTTTCAGAAAATCCTAATTTTGCTGAAGTCGCCGAAAAATGCGGCTTTGTTTTCATCGGACCCGACCATCGTGCCATCGAGCGCATGGGCCAAAAATCGGTTGCCCGCGAGCTTATGATCAGATCAAACGTTCCGGTTATGCCCGGTTCACAAAGCAGTATCGAAAACGTTGAAGAAGGGCTGAAAATTGCCCGTGAAATTGGTTATCCGGTTCTGATCAAGGCAACTTCCGGCGGCGGCGGCAAGGGCATGCGACTGGTCGAAAAAGAAGAAGACTTTTCCCGACTCTGTGAAATGGCTCAGGGAGAAGCCCAGGGCTCATTTGGCGATGGACGTGTTTACGTCGAAAAATACATGAAAAATCCCCGCCATGTCGAAGTTCAAATTATCGCCGATCAATTTGGAAAAGTTGTCGCACTTGGCGAAAGAGAATGCTCGATACAAAGACGTCATCAAAAGCTTATCGAAGAATCCCCCTCGCCGGCGGTAACCCCGGAAATTCGGGCGAAAATGGCAGAAACCGCAATCAAGGCGGCCAAAGCCATCAATTATCGAAATGCGGGAACGATTGAATTCCTTCTTGATAGTGATGGAAACTTCTTTTTCATGGAAATGAACACTCGACTTCAGGTTGAGCACCCGGTAACCGAAATGGTTTGCAACTACGATCTGGTAGAATTGCAACTTCGTGTGGCCGCGGGCGAAGCTTTGCCAATCGAAGGCGATCTAGTTGAGCCGAATGGTTGGGCGATTGAATGTCGCATCAATGCCGAAGATCCGTCGATGTCTTTCATTCCTTGC
>CAZTHA010000353.1:0-4426 GCA_964613435.1 uncultured bacterium | reverse complement strand
CTTTAAAAGAGGGCAGAAATGCCCTAATGCAATCGGCGCAATTGTAAACTGCCAGAGGAATCAAAACCTTCGCCTGGCTTTCGGCCATGTTGGGCATTACGTTGAAATGCGGGTTTTTTCGGCCATAGCGGTCGTTGTCGTTCAGCACTTTAGAAAAGGGTGATCCGGTTTCTTTGGCTACAGGCACCCAGCCAACCGTTTCAAAAAATGCGTAGTATATGCCGGTTTCATGACGGAGTCTGCTGAGCTGCGGGGCCGGGTAGGGGCGCTTGCCATTGCGTGGGAATTCCCAGGTTTCATAATCAAAAATTGTGTCATTACTGAAGAAATGGCGATTGGTAAAGGCGGCCAGCTTTTTCATGCGCTCGGGAGGCGTGAGATTCCCTTCAATTTTAAACTCGGGCACAGGTTTGAATTCGGGGTTCTTGTGACGCTCACCCATTATTTTTAAAATCATTTTTTCTTTAACATTCATTTCGACAGGTTCGTAAAGCGAATGGCTGTCGCCGCGGGTATGCGCCGGTTGAGCCATGTCGGCCATCAGGTGCATGGTTTCGCCGAGTGCTCTGAAGGCTTTGCCGAACATCTGACTGCGATTGAGTTTGCCAAAAAGGGCGGTATCGTTTTCCATAGCCGCCTTGTATGCGAGTTTCCCCTGAAGCCAGTTATGCTCGTTTTCTTCGTGCTCAAAGGCCCAGGTGACCGCGTCGATCTGGGGTCGGAACATTTTTGGCTGAAGTTTGATTTTTCGGTCTTTGAAACCAATCTCGAAATTTGGGTTCCAGTCATCGGCACGATACTGCAGGGAAGCGAAAAAAGCTTCTTCTGAAGCATATTTGCTTTTTTTCTTCGGAATGAATGAGCGATGTTGCCAGGTCAAATATCTGGGTTCATAAACTGGGTCATAAAAATGGCGAAAACCCATGTTTATTTCAGGCATATCGGCATCGAAGCCACCTTTTGCCAACCAGCCGGAGAAGTTGTAAAGGGCATTGATGGTTTTTGCCTTCTCGCCGCTCGAAAACTTTGGTGCCTTGCCGAAAGTCAAACCCTGGTAGCGAATTTCATCGTCGATAGCAAAATTGGTGAAACGTTCGCCGTAATGTCCGGCTTTTAAACGCGCCAGGAAAAATTCAAAAGCAAGCCGGTTTATGGTCGGATGAGCTTCAACGCAATCCCAGGCCGAGGCTGCATGCCCACCCAGGCCCATGACAATCAAAGCTGAAATTAAAAGTTTTCGCCAATGCAAATTAAAGCACCTTTTAGCAGTATTAAGCTAATTATAAGAATTTTCCTTAAAGGCCGCAAATCCTAGAAAATTTAAGCTTCGTCGATATCAGAAATTCCATAGCCATCGTGGGTAAGGGTTTCTTCCTCTTCATGGGTAAGAACCTTGAGTCTTCCTTCCTGAAGGCCATGAATTTCTATTTGATAATCCCGGTAACGATGTAGCGCTTCAACTATTTCGGCGGTGATAAGTTGCCCTGGAACCAGCAGGGGGATTCCGGGGGGGTAGGGGGTGACTGTGGCCGCGGAAACCCGGTTCTCCGCTTCCCTTAAAGTTACCAGTTCTCCATCTGAATAGAAGGCGAACCTGGGCGTATACCTGATCGGTGATAATTTTAGAAAGACCTTGTTTTCGGCTGCCTTTGGCCGGCTTTTTCTGCTGCCCGACATTTTTTCGATGTTTTCAAGAGCGAGATACAGCCGGTTGAGCTTTGAATGGGTTGCACCAATAGTAATCAATACCGTCAAAGTATTGAAGGTCGTTTTTTCGATTTGGATATTGTGCTTTTCGAGCAGATAGCGTTCGACTTCTTTGCTGGTAAAGCCAGTCGCCGAAACATCTATGGTCAATTTGGTCGGGTCGAGCCGAATTTTGTCCTTTTTGACTTCGTCGGAAATGAGATCATCAAGCTCGAGAACTTTGAATTTTTCAAGTGTATTGATGTTTTCCTTGAGCATTTGAGAAAGCTCGATACAAGTTGACAGCAGGCTGTATCCTTCCATGACCATTTGTTTTCTAGCCATGTCGAGAGAAGCAATCATCGGATACTGCGGTGATGTACTGGTGTGCATGTTGAAATTTTCCATGAAAATGTCTTCAAGATCTTCAAATTCGGGATCTTTTACATGGATCATCGATGCCTGGCTGAAAGCACTCATGGTTTTGTGCGTCGATTGGGTGGCGTAATCGGCACCAGCTTCCATGGCACTGGGGTAAAAGTGCGGATGGAAAGTGGCATAGCCGAACCAGGCCTCATCGACAATTACTTTAACGCCCCGTTTGTGGGCTTCTTTGACTATATCGGCGATGTCATAAATCAGCCCATCGTATGTACAATTGGTTAAAATCAGGGCTTTCAGCTTTTTCCCGGCAGATATTGCTTTGTCCATTGTTGAAAATATGGTCTTTTTGGGGACTGGGCCAAAAATGCCGTATTCGGAATTGATAGAAGGAGAAAGATATATTGGTTCTGCCCCGGCGAGAATTATGCCGTAATTTACTGACTTATGGCAGTTTCGGTCGACAAGAATAACATCGCCAGGCTTGAGAACGGTCTGCAGAACGATTTTGTTTGAAGTACTCGTACCATTGGTGGAAAAAAATGTGTAGCGGGAGCCAAAGGCCCAGGAGGCCATTTCCTGCGCTTCCTTTATTACTCCGTTGGGGTGCAGAAGCGAATCAAGCATGGGTACAGAAACCGAAATGTCGGCTCGAAAGAGGTTCGGTCCGAAAAATTCATAAAGGTCTCGGGCCCAGATTGAGTTCTTCAGGGAATACCCGGAAGCATGTCCAGGAGTATGCCATGAATCTTTAGCCTTCTTAGAATACTCAACGAGTTTTTCGAAAAATGGTGCACGGTTTTTGCTGTTGATGACTTCCGATTTAACCTTGCGAACAATATCATCGTAATCATGCTCTTTTTTATAAAAATAGCCGTTAAGTTCCCCGCCAGTAACGTGATAGGGCAAGTTGGGCCGACTGGAATACAAAAAAAGGTTCACCTCGGTTCGCAGCATCAAAAATTCACTGAAAAGTTCCGAACCTTTCAAGGTTAGGTTACCATCGCTGGTGACGGGGACTTCCCATTCAGTCAGCACTGCATGAATCAGGCCATCTTCACGCAATAATCGGCAGGCATCTTCAACCGTCGATGCACCGATAATGTTCATACTTCTCGCTGAAAGATCTTTTAATTCTTTCTTCAGCACGTTTTCATCAGGATTAATAAGAAGAACCTTATATTTCATTGTCTTTTCCGATTTTTTTTTTTTTTGAATATTAGCATGCATGCGGCACACTGTGAAGAATATCTTTTTATTCAATTCGTACGATCTTAAATTTTTTATTTTTTTTTTGTTTTACCCTTGCACTTTTATGTTGGTTTATGTTCTACTGAAAAAAGTATCAAGTATTAAAAGTATTTCTTGTCCTTTGCGTTTTTGTTTTTGCGCTAAAAGTATCGAGTATTGAGTAAGGAGCATAAGATGCGCAGATTGTATTTTTCTATTTTCTCTTTTCTTCTTCTGGCGGCGGCCGTTTTTGGAGCAGCCCCAAACCTTGAGAATTTTCGTGATCAGCTTCAGACGATTGCTGACCAACAGTTGCGGAAAACTCTTGAAAACAGCATTTTGGCCGGGCTGATCGAAACTCCACAGGACTTCGATGCCGCAGTTGCCAAAGCTGAGAATCGTGCAAACAACCAGTCACCTGTTTTTTATTCTGCGCGTGCCAACGCCAATCTGACCGCTATTCGTCAGGAAATTGAAAAACTTGCCAAACCGATCGATGGTCTTGATAAAGACGCCCTGAAGGTCGAAAAAAACGAGAATTACAAAGATGATCGTGAAACTTTCCAACTTCTTTTCAATGACGTAAGCACTTCGATTCCCAAAAGCTATGATCTGGCATACGATCTTTGTGAAAAGTTCAACCCCAAAGCCGGAACCAATGATGCCGGGAAACTCGACAAAGAAATCGACAAATTTCTCAAAGCCATCGAGAATGATGGGGTTATCAAGCATGCCCTCAAATCAACCAATACGACCATCGAAGATCTTAAAAAGAACTGGTTTGGTTCAGGCCTTGGTTTTGAGCATGTTATCGCCGGTGAGCTGAAAGGCTCCAAGGTCAGCGGTTATCATTGGTGGTATAGATTTTATCGCGATGAACGCGAAGGACATGCCGAAGTTCTTTCATCAGTTTCAGATGTGGGAAATGATTCAATCTTTACCGGTTCCTTCTACTGGGATCCAGATGGCAAAGAAGGCCCATTGCCCCGCGCCCGCAAGCCAAAAGGTGGCTTTTGCAATGGTAATTCCGTTCAGGCCATGCTCGCCATTGGTCATATCGCCATTGAAACTGCCAGAAAATTCGGCAGCGTTCCTGGAGCAATGACATTCTACGCCAACATCAATGGCG
>CAZTHA010000352.1:0-4434 GCA_964613435.1 uncultured bacterium | reverse complement strand
TAAATTCCTAAAATGCGATTAAGCGTTTGATTTAAAATTCAAAGATTGAATAATGAGAAGTATTATGGAAGCTCCGAAATATGCTGCTGCTAAACCAAAACATCGCCTGAAATTGTTTTCAGCAGTTTTAATTATTCTCTTGGCTATTGGTTTATACTTATTCTATTCAGCTTCCCAACCCAAATTTTATGAGGGCGAAATATACAAAGAGCCGTCCTCTGAGCGCTCAAAAGAGTATCTTGCCTTCCGGCTGATAGAGAAAGAGCAAAACCCAGGCTTCATGATTCTGGTAAAAGATTTAGGTTTTTATTCCCGGATTGAATCTTTCATGAATAAAAGAGTTGAGGTAAAAGCCTTCCTGCACTTTCATGAGCCAGAAGATTTCAATAAAATCGAGATTGTTGCAATCAAAGAAAAGCAGCCTTAATTATCAATTCATTCAAAAACTCGATCAGTTGATTTCGAGTTGGTTTATCGTCGCAGTTTCTTAGTCCGAATTGAGGCCTGGTGTTAAAATCCAAAATTCAGTCTGGTTTAAGAATGATTGCCCGATCCGGAGTAACCGGACAAACGGTCAGGCAGGCGCCGCATCCGCTACATAAATCGCCATCTATAACTGGTGGCTGGTTCGATTCGGCAAAGCTGATTGCATTGAAAGTCCTTGAACAGATTGCCCGACAGGCCTCGCATTCTATGCCATTGCTGCGCAGGCACCTTTGGGACAATGCTTCAGCCCGGCCGATTTTATGCAGATTGCCTTTTGGGCTCAATGCACCGGTGGGGCAGGCTGCAATGCAGGGAAAATCTTTGCAGAACCGGCAAAATGAAGAGCCGGTTCGCAGGCAGGGCGTTCCCTGGTCGAATTCATTGGCGTGGATAACGGGCTGCAATGCTATGTGCGGACAAGCTTGAATGCATTTACCACATTTAATACATAGTTTGAGAAAATCGTTTTCATTCCCGCAGCCAGGCGGGCGTATCAAATTGGGAAATTTATCGGCAAAAGCTTCAAGCTCATCGGAAAAGGCTGCATCTATGAACTGGGCAAAACTCGAGCCTAATTCACTGAAGAAGCCCGATCTCGACATTTTATGCTTTTTCTGACGGTTATCAGTCATAATGATTGGAATATTTTTCAAAACTGCATAATATTATAACGTAAAAACCCTGGTTGTTAAACCTAACTACCGATTCGGAAGGAAGACATTTCATGCAATCAACCCCCAGGGGCATTCGCCCGCATATAGCACTGTTCGGCCGTCGAAATGTCGGCAAGTCATCGCTGATAAACGCACTGGTCAATCAGAATATTGCTCTGGTGTCCGATACCGCCGGCACTACCACCGATCCGGTCTACAAAAATATGGAGCTTTTGCCCTTTGGGCCGGTTGTTTTAATCGACACGGCCGGACTGGATGACGTTGGTGAACTAGGAAAAATGCGCATAGATGCGAGTATGCAGGTTTTGAGCAAGACCGATCTTGCCCTGATCGTTCTGGAGCCGGTCGAATCTCTCGATGATTGTGAGCGGTCATTGATCAAAAAATTGTCCGAAAGAAAAATCAAGTTCATTGCCGTAATTAACAAATGTGAGTCTGGCGAGGCCCCGGATAGCCTTGTCGCCGAGCTCTCAGCCCTGGGAGCAGAAATTACCAACGTCAGTGCCATGTCTGGTAAAGGCATCGACTGGTTGAAAACCGATAAAATTCAGAAGGCTTTGAAAGATTTTGATTCGGGGGTAATAATCGGCGATCTGATCGAACCCGGACAAATAGTCATATTGGTCGTCCCCATTGACCTGGCTGCCCCAAAAGGCCGCCTGATTCTGCCCCAGGTTCAGACGATTAGAGATCTACTCGACACCGATGCCATCGCCGTAATTGCCAAAGAGCGCGAGTTGCGCCAGGCCATCGAGGCTTTGAAAGAGCCGCCGGCTCTTGTGGTTACCGATTCTCAGGCCTTTTTGAAAGTTGCGGCTGATGTGCCTTCTGGAGTTCCCTTTACCAGTTTTTCGGTGCTTTTTGCCCGATACAAGGGTGATTTGAGTGCATACGTCGATGGAATCAAGGCTCTGGAAAAAATGGGCGAAAAAGGCCGCATTCTTGTTGCCGAATCATGTACTCATCATCAGATGGCCGACGATATCGGCAGAGTCAAGATTCCCCGTTGGGTCAGACAAAATTATGGTGGATCGGTTCAGTTTGAGTTCTGCCAGGGCGTGAATTTTCCCGAAAATCTCGGTGAATTTGATCTGGTCGTTCAATGCGGCGGTTGCATGACCAACCGCAAGGAAATATTGAGCCGAATCGAAGCCTGCCATGCAGCCGGGGTGCCGATAACAAATTACGGCATTCTGATCGCGCACTTGCATGGGGTTCTTGAAGAAGCAGTCAGGCCTTTCGGCCTGACTGTTAAAGATTGATCAGATTTTTCGGTAATAATCGAATGTCAATTGGTCGGGGTGGTGTAACTGCCCCACTTGATCAATTGAAGGCCATAGGTAAGGCCGCCGCCGAAGCCGACAAGAATGATATTGTCACCCTGTTTGATGCGTCCTTCCTGCAATGCTTCGTGAATAGCCAGAGGAATCGTCGCCGCGACCGTGTTGCCGTATTTCTGAATATTGACATAAAACTTTTCAATCGGGCAGTCGAAGCGTTTCGCTGCTGACTCAATGATTCTGATGTTGGCCTGGTGAGGAATTATCAGCGCAATGTCGTCAAGGGTCATGTTGTTGCGCTTGAGAACTTCTTCAATCATGTCGCCAACGATCTTGGTCGAGAATTTGAAAACTTCCTTGCCATTGATCGTCAGGTAATGTTCGCGATTCTGAATGGCTTCGACCGTGGGACGGTGCATTGAACCGCCGTTCTTGATCATGATGTATTCAGCGCCACTGCCAATCGCGCCAAGAAGATTGTCAAAGACCCCTTCATCTTCATTTTCAGATGGGCAGAAAACTGCGGCGCCAACCGCGTCGCCAAACAAAACGCATGAATTTCGATCGGTGAAATCGAGGATTCTTGTGGTTACATCACCGCCGATTACGAGAATATTGTTGAAAGTTCCGGTGGCGATGAACTGGCTCGCAGTAGCTGCGCCATAGACGAAACCGGTGCAGGCGGCCTGAAGATCGAAAGCTCCGGCATTATGGCAGCCAAGGGCGTTCTGAATCATGCAGGCGGTAGCAGGAACCTGGTAATCAGGGGTAAAGGTTGAAAAAATAATCAGGTCGATTTCTTCCGGAGTCAGGCCAGCATTGGCAATGGCCTGTCTGGCCGCAGGCAGAGAAAGATTGAACAGCGAATCGCCATCAGGTATCTGGCGTCGTTCAATGATTCCGGTTCGGCTGCGAATCCATTCGTCAGAGGTATCGACAATTTTGGCAAGGTCGTCATTGGTTACGACATTATCGGGAACGCTGATGCCGGTGCCCCGAATAATTGCTTTTCTTAAGGCTTTCATGTGACTCCTTCTTATCTGGTAAAGCTGGCAAATAATACAGTAACATTTTATAACAAGTCAAGGTTGCAGATTTTTTAATATTGCTTTAACCATTTGGCGTTGATTACCAGCTGGCCAGAGTCGTTTTTCACCGTTCCACCTACGGTCAAAATCATGGCTTTATCCAAACTGGCTGAGATTTTTTTCCATACTGCAGGAAAAATAACCACCTCAATAAGTCCTTTGCGATCTTCGATGGTAATGAATTTCATTTTTTCGTTGCGCGAGGTGGTTACCGATTTCGTGGCGATTAAAAGTCCGGTAACTTCCACCTGCCTGTTCTCCTGCGCAAGCAATTGGTCCGATAAAATTTTCCCGGCGGGAAAAAGCTCGGTGGGATGACCGGACAGGGCAAAACCCAGACTTTGCAACTCGTCTTTAATAATGCTTTGCGCAGTTTCATGGTTTTGCAGCTGAGCGGGCAGAGCAGGCAGCTCTTCGGCAAACAAACCTGCTTTTTTAGCCGTCTTGAATTGCCAGCGACACCAGGTTTTTTCGCCAAAACTCTTTAAACTGCCACTTTTTACCAGATTCTCAAATTCGTCCTCAGAAGGCGCAACCCGATCGATGAAATCAATCAGGCTTGAAAAAGGCTTGCCATCTCGGGCTTCGATGATCTTTCGCCGGGTAGCAGCCGCAAGATTGGCGATAAACGATAGGCCGGTCCGTAGAGTATTTTTGTCTAAAATGCTGAAATCGTCCATGCTTTCGTTGACTTCGGGCGGCAAAATTTTAATACCGGATCGTTTAGCTGCAGAGATATAAGCCTGTGGCCCATAAAAGCCGCCGCGGTTATTGACCACCGCCGCAAAAAACACCGCCGGAAAATGGACCTTACTCCAGAGCAATTCAAGCGAAAGCACAGCGTATGCGGCACTGTGAGCTTTGCAGAAGGCATAACCGCAAAAGCTGCTGATTTGCCGCCAGATT
>CAZTHA010000351.1:0-4444 GCA_964613435.1 uncultured bacterium | reverse complement strand
CGGCATTTCCTCGACCAGGTTGCCCCGGTACAACAACAGAATGCGATCTGAAATCTGGCGAACCACCGCCACATCATGGGAAATGAAAATCATCGAAAGACCACGCTCCTGGCGCAGACGGCACAAAAGCTCGAGAATCTGCGCCTGCACCGAGACGTCAAGAGCTGAAACCGCTTCGTCAGCAATTATCAGCTCTGGGTTTAGTATAACCGCCCGGCAGATGCCGATGCGCTGACGCTGCCCACCGCTGAACTCTGCCGGGTAACGGTCGAGGCAATCGCTTTCAAGTCCAACCTCATGCAAAGTCTTCACCAACAAAGCTTCGGTATCTTTTCCGGCGACACCATGAATTCTGAGAGGCTCGGAAATAATCTGTCGCACCGTCATGCGCGGATCGAGAGAACCATAAGGATCTTGAAAAACCATCTGCATCTTCTTCAACATCTGCAGCCGCTGAGTCTGCCCAGCGCTCCAGGCGGCAAAAACGCTTTCGCCATTCAACCGGGCTTCACCGGCGTCAGCCCGATATATTCCCATCAAAACCCGCGCCAGAGTGGATTTCCCCGAGCCACTTTCGCCGAGAATCCCCAAAGTCTCGCCGGCGGCCAGACTGAAACTCAATGAATTAAGTGCCTGAACCTGCTCTTTTTCAGCTTTTTTGAACCAGGCAAACAGACTGTTGTCGAGGACGAAGCGCTTCGACAGTCCCTTAACCTGCAATAATTCAAGATTTTTAGCCGGTTCAGTCATTTTTTTGCCCCATATTTACCGGAAAGAAACAGGCTGCCTGCCGCCCATCCGCCAGAGTCTGCATCTGCGGCCGCTGCTTGTTGCAGGCCTCGCGCCGCTGCGAACAGCGATCAGAGTAGACGCATCCGACCGGCTTCTGATCCGGCGCCGGCAGATTTCCGGCAATTGGTTTGGGCAGCAGCCGATCTGGCACGAGACGCGGCAAAGCTGCGATCAAATCTCGGGTATACGGATGAAAAGGCTTCGCCATGATCGCGTCGACCGGACCAAACTCGACGAGGTTCCCGGCATAGAGTATGGCAAGATTGTCACAAATCGCCCGCAAAACGCCAAGATCATGGCTGATGAAAATCATGCTGTGCCCCTCGCCTTTAACACTTTCGCGAAGTTCGCGAAGCAGCTGCACCTGCAATGCCGCGTCAATTGCCGTTGTCGGTTCATCGGCAATAACCAGTTGCGGATTCATCGCCCGCCCGATGGCGATCATCGCTCGCTGACGCATGCCGCCACTGAGCTGATGTGGATATGAATCATAATACTTCTCCGGCTCGGCGAAACCGGCAGACAACAAGGCTTTTTTAACCCGGGCCTGCACTTCTTCTTTGCCGACTTTTTTTTCATGGGCATAGATAACTTCCGCAACCTGGTCGAACAATGTCATCAGCGGGTTCATTGCCGTCATCGGCTCCTGAAAAATAAAGCCGATCCGGCGGCCCCTGATTTTACCCAGCTCCGCCTCGGTCATCTTCAGCACATTTTCACCGGCGAACTGAATGCTGCCCGAACTGCTGCCGATCGATGATTTTGGGATCAGACCGGCAATGCTCATAGCCAGAACCGACTTGCCCGAGCCAGACTCACCGGCCAGACCCAGGCATTGCCCTGCTTCGAGCTTGAGCGAAACCTGCTCCAGAACGGGCAAAAGGCGCTTATCACTGCCTTGCAGACCGAGAGAGAAATTTTCAATGTTAAGCAAGGTCAAATACCTGCTTCAATTAAAGCTTTGAATCTTTGGGACCGAAAAGAACTTTCCAGTTCAAAACATCGTTCCAGACCGGCGCAGCAGCGACAGCACTTCCGGAACCGTCATGCATGATGCCGACGTCGAGAGGTCGGAAAAGAAAAGCCATCGGTCTCTCAGAATCAAGAAAATTATTGACTTCGGCGAGTTTTAAACTCGCTTCATCACGATCTTTGCTTGCATCGGCAGCATTCAGCATCGAATCGAGCTGATCGAGGGTCGAATCAAGATTGGTATCAGCCACTCCGCTGAAGTTCAATTCGGCAGCCTGTGAATGCAAAAAGGCTCCAATATTACCGAAAGCCGGAAGTTTCAGGCTTAACAATGCGGTATCGAAATCACCCTTTTTCAGATTGCCGGACACCAGATCCGACCAGCTGACCGGCTTTAGATCAAGCAGAACACCGGCGCGACGACAGTCATCGGCAAACTTTTCCGCAACTGCCCGACGAAAGAGGTTGTCATCGTTGAAAGCCACTGAAAGCTGAAGCTTCTGACCGTCCTTTTCTCTGATTCCGTCGGCATCGGCGTCTTTCCAGCCAAGTTCATCGAGAAGAGACAGGGCGGCGGCAAAGCGGTCTATCGGAGCCTGTTCCTGAGAAGGCGGGCCATTCAGTGGTGAATCGTAGAGAATCTGTCCGGTGAACGGCGCTTCATTTTCGACTTTTTTGCGGTCAGCCAGCAAATCTAAAGCCTTGCGCATACGCTTATCGGCAAGTATCGGCCGGCGGGTGTTGAAAACCCAGGTCAAGCAGGCTGGGTTCGGATAACGGATGTAAAAAAGGTTTTCGATCTTCATGCTTTCCATCTGCCGGGCAACCACTGACGGCAAGCTGATCCATTCAAGCTTTTTCGCCCGAAAATCGGTCACCAGCTGCTGATAGTCGAAATAGCTGCACAACAGCACCGGAGTTCGCGAAGCACCGGCGAAAAAGTCGGCAAAAGGTTGCAGTTGCAGGTAGCGCCCCTTTTCCCTGGCAACGATTCGGTATGGCCCAAGCCCTATAGGTTGCTCGACGTAGAGTGGCCAACTGTCTGAGGCAACATCGGCCTTTTCAATTCTGGCGGTTTCGATGCTCTGCTCTTTAATGATATGCGACGGCAGAATGCCGACGGTAAGCAGATCGAGCAATTGTCGCGAATCTTTTTTGAAAACGATGCGGGTTCTCACCCGGCTGATCGAATTTATACTTTCGATACCATCGAGCAATTCAGCATAAGGGCTGCTATTTTCAGGTTTCTTTATCTGCTCAAAAGTGAATTCAAGGTCTTTGGGGTCGAATTCGCGGCCGTCATGCCATTTGAGATTGCTTTTCCAGACGGCTTCAAGAATAATCGCAGTGCCGCTCGAAGACGGAAAAATCGAATACGAATCGAACAAATAAGGCACGAAAGTGCCGTCTTCAAGCTTGCGCAGCGGCGAAGCGTGCACGAAATTTCCGACCAGCGCCCCGTGTTCCGATTCAATGTGAGCAATGGGATTAAGCGAAAGAGGGTCGCCATAAACACCAAGTCCCAGCCATTCGCCCTGATTTTCGAGAATTGCCTGAATCTCGGCGGGCAGCTGGTTCTTTTTTCCGCAGCCCGTACTGAGCAAAACTGAAACAACAAGCGTGACAAAAATGAGTGACTTGAGAAATTTCATAACCCTACCTTCGATTTAATTCTGATTTTCCTGATTCCCTTTGAAATCAATGACCTCGTTTTGTGGCCTGATTTCGATCGGCGGTGCAACAACCGGCTGCTCCGGCCTGACCAGCCCCATGCGAACCAGCAGATTGGAAGCCCACTGGCGGGTCTCGGTCGCAACCGCCCGAGCCATCATCAAGCGCTCAAGAATCGGCTTTGCTGCAGTGACCTGGTTGTTTTTCAACAGGCTCTGTGCCTGGCCGATTTCGACGGCGGTAACCGAAGCAATCATCGCTTCAGCATATTGCTTGATATCGGTTGGCGTCTGGCCTGAAAAAATCAGCTGTTCCAGGTAAGGCCGGGCCAGGTCCAGGCGCTGCATGCGCACATAAACCACACCCAGATCGCGCACGAAAACAGGGTTGTTCGGGTGCATGGCCAGAGCTTTCTTCAGCGCAACTTCGGCACGCGCCTGATCGCCAAGATTCGATGCGGCAATGCCAAGAATATTGAGCATCGTCGGGTCGCGATCCTGAACTTTTGCCGAAACGCTGGCGGCAAGCTCGAGGGCTTCCTGCCACTTGAGCAGACCGGCCTTGATCACGGCCAGTGAAGCGTTTGCCTGCAATTCAAACTGGGGATATCTTGCGGCGCGACTCAGATAGCGTTCCGCCTTCTCGATCATTTGCGTCTGCTGGTCGCCGGGCAAGGGATACCGACTGATATCCAGGGCAATTTTTCCACCATACATGTAATAAATCGATCGGGCATCGCCACAGGTCAGACTCAGACCGAGTTCCGCCATCTGATAGGCTTCGGGTAATTTCTGCATCAGGTGATAATAAACGTGCAGTTTTCGGAAAACCACTGAATGATAGGTCGAACGGGCATTGAAGTTGATGTTCTGAAAGGCTTTTTCAGCATAGAACAGAGCCTTTTCCGCGTCTTTTTCATCATTTTCGAAGATTGTCGCCAGTTTCAGATAAGGGTCGCCCGGCAACGGATCGAGTTCGATCGCTTCGAGCAGAAGAGTTTTGGCTGAAG
>CAZTHA010000350.1:0-4516 GCA_964613435.1 uncultured bacterium | reverse complement strand
TCTGCCTTGCTCCTTAAATTAAATCGTATGGATAACCCATGTTTTGCACAATCAGCTAAACAGAGAACGGGCGCACACCACAGCAGGTTATGCGACCCGTAATTTGTACGTAAGAAAATTTTACTTCTGTCAGTTTTCTGGTATAGATAGTATTTTTTACAGTCTTGAATATCAACGCCGGCGGTACCCCGAAAACTTAGCAATTTGTGTGCCCATTCGCGAAATGGTTTTGGATTATAACATTCAAATAGGCCTGCGTCAACTTTTTAGAAAATATTTTTTTAATTAACAATATATTGATAATTGCCTCAATTTCTTTTATAATTAACGCATGCAAACGAACATTGAAATTACCAAGGCTTTTATTGAAACTCCCGATGGCGTCCTTTCGATCCATCAAATATCGAAAAAGCTGGAATTGCCATACGGAACCGCTTATAATCGGATTCACGCCCTTAACCAGATTGGCATAGTTCAAATTTTACCCCAGGGGAAAGCCAAACTTTGCGCCCTGAACCCTGAAAATCCAATGACGGCAAGTATTCTCGCCCTTGGGTCTGCCCAGAAAACCGATCTTTTTATCAAGGGCAATCCGGTTGCCGGGAATGCTCTGGCGAAAATAAACAAAGAAATTTACCGGCTTGGCAAAGACAGTCTTGAAGCTGCCATTCTTCTTACTCCGGAACCTCTTAAAATATTGTTTTCCGATGTTGCGCTCCAGCTCCCCGGCGATATTTCGCTGGACTTTTTTTACCTGAAGAATTCACGAGACTTTGCCGAGGAAGAAGCTGAAACCATTATTTCCTCGCTGGTTCCACCAACGGTACAGACTCGAGTTACCAGTATGTCCGTGGATCGCGAGACCCTTTTGGGAATGCTCACTGAAAATGAAAATGAGGCCGGCCTTGCTGCTTATTCAATGCTAAATGAGGGCATCGTTCTTTTTGGTTTCGAGAATTTTTACCGGCTCGTTCTTGAAGCTTTTGCAAGAAAGCTTGCTGCTTGACAGGTATCAGAATGATTTTAAAAAAATATTTGCTTTTATCCGCTTTTTTTTCGGTTGTTGCGATTTCTCTTCCCGCGCAGGAGCAAGGCATAGCCAGTTCGACCACTTTTGGAAGCAAAGATGAACGACTGTCGGAGGTTTCCAGTGAAAAAATGCGGGAGTTGCAGCCTGGAATTCAGGCGCAACAATTTATTGAGATGGCTCGTCAGCTTATGGCGGACGGTAAGTATTCCCAGGCAAAAGAGGCTTTGAAAACCGCGATCAGAATCGAGCCAATGAATCAGGAAGCCTGGAATCTTTATGATGAGGCCTTGATTGCCGAATACGTTGATCTTAGAAGAAAAGAAAAGCTGGAACCGGTTATCGAAAAAGATCTTTCTCCTCTTTTTGAAATCAACCGGGTTGATACTTACATCGAACTGGACACTCTTTTCGTCGTCGGCTCCCTCAAGAACCTTTCCGGAAGCCTGAAACAAAAAATTAAAGTTACGGCCCGGATTCTCGATACAAACAAAAAAGAACTCCGCCAGCAGTCCGGTGAGCTTAATTTAACAAACCGTGGACTTCTGCCGAACGAAAGTTCCTTGTTTGAAATACCTTTTAAAAACCCGCCTGTGGGCGCGAGGTCTTTCAAGGTTGAAGTTTCAAATTTTGAATGATCAGTCGTTTGGGTCTACAAGCCTGACCATAGTGTGCTGACCATCGAAGATTCTTGCCAGATGAACCATTGCGGCGACGAACATCACGAAACCGGCCCATCTCAGCCAGGAATTTTCCATCATATCGACCAGGTCTTTTTTGAATTCCTTCATTTCTTCGGGGAAAGCAAACATCAGAACTCCGGACAATGCGATAAATGGAAGCGTTACCATCCAGAAAATTTTTCTAAGAAACCACACGATTTAAGTCCCTCGCTTGTTATATTATGATGATGAAACTATACCAGAGTGAAATGTCAGTTGTAAATAACATTTAATTTTGATTTTTTTTGTGTATCCTCTCTCGGATTGTTATATACTATACAGAGAAAAGACTTCAGGAAAATAGAAAAACAGTCGACTATAAACTATAAACTTTTAATTGCACAGAGGGCTAGACTCAAATGGGTTGGTTTTCCAGAAAAATATCGGATCCCGAGGTAACCTTTGCGAGCCTCCTTTCAAAGGATAAGCGCGAAGCGGATAAGGCTAAGCAGGATTTCGTAAACAATTTGAACCCGGGATTTGTTGAATTTTTGTGCGAAAAATTCGAAGCAACAGAGGCCCTTGAATCCAGAATCACTATTCTTGAGGTTTTTGCGGCTGCCAAAGAAAAGATCGGTGAAGATGACTTAAGAACGATTCTACCACTGATCAAATATCCCGACACTCTTCTTCGGGAAACCTTCAAAGAGATTCTCGTCGGCATTACCGAAGAAAATCTCAAGGCTGTAACTGAATTTCTTGACAATACCCGGGATGAAGGAATTCACCGTACCATTCAATTCGGCATTGAAAAAAGCGGGATTCTGGCAAAGCTGCTTGAAAAATGGAATAATTACAGCTTAAAGGAACAGATTCTTTTCCTCGATGAAATAGTCAGGCTGCAGAACCCCAAAACCTTTCCCATTTTTCTCGACATTCTCAAAGAAGAGACAGTTGAGGCAAAAAAGGAAGAAAAACGCATTATTCAGGTTGAATTTTCCAAGCATATTGAAAAGATAAAGAGCCCAGAATTTCTTGACCTTTGCATTCGTGAGCTTCCAGCCATTGCGCCAAATATGCGCTATCCGGTTTTTAAATGTCTGCAGAGCCATGGCAAATTGTTTTTTGAAAAAGTTTTCGACGGCCTTGGTAAAAAAAGCGAGGGCTTCCGGCAGCACACGATAAAACTGATGGAACAGCTTTCAGATCCCCTCTCCTACCCATTTTTATTTCCATTTTTGCTTGATACTTACAAAAGCATTCCGCCCACCGTTCGCGATACGATCGGTAATATCGTTAAAAACTTCTGCGACGACCTTGAAAAACTCGGCCCAGAAGAGATAAAAAAACCAGAAACCCAGGAAAAAATAAAGTATTTCACCGGACCCCTTGAAGCCAATTTGAATGACCGCTTCTTTCACAGCATCAAATTGTTTACTGAATGTTTGCTAAGGCTTGGCAAATACGAACAGGAAGTAATTCTTCGCAATTTTGCCAAAATTTATAAATACAATGAAGCTTATTTAAAAAGCTTTTTGAAGGGGCTTGATGCGACAATCAGAAAAGATCTTCTAATCAAGGCCTGTTGCTATACAGATACAGAAACAGGTCGAACTTCATTGAAAATTCTTGGTGACCCGACCGAGAATTACATCATAGAAACACTCAACACGCTTTTGCTTGAGCACTTCATGGAAGTGCCCCAAGAAATCCAGGCCGAAATCATCAATCTGATGATGGACCCGAGATTACAGCGTTTTGTAACCGAAGTTCTATACCATCAAGATCCGGCATTGCGCTCTCGCATTCTCTGGATTCTCGGCGAATCCGGCTCGCAGAATGCCCTGAATATCCTCGAAACAAAACTCAGAGATCCTGACTATTCGGTTCGCGAAACCATTTTGAAAATTCTTGAAATGAAACATTTTCAGAATCCTGCCGGAACTGAATTGTTGATGAATTTTCTTAAGGATACCGACACAAGCATTGTTTTACAGACCATTGAAAAGCTTAAAGAGCGTGATCATCCCAAGGTCATTGGCGCTTTAACCAAGCTCTTAACCTCCAATGTTGCCGAAATCAAGCAGGCTGCCCACAAAGCCATCGCCTACGTTACCAGGCGCAAATACATGCTCGGTTTTGACAAAATGAGTGATGAAACAAAAAAATCAATTGGTGAATCTCTGATAAAAATGGATGGGAACTTCATGGAAGACATTACCCGGGATTTGTCAGCCTCAGACCAAAGAACCCGCGTTTTGTCAGCCAAGATTCTTGAAGTTCTTTGCGACCATATTCCTCCGGAATTAAAAACCCATTTGATTGTTGCAATTCAAGATCCTGACCCCCACGTTCGCGCTGTGGTCATTATGGGGTTGGGTAAAATCGGAGGTCCCTCGGTAGCCGGGATGTTGGTGGCCTTTCTCAAGGATCAGGACGATCGAGTGCGGGCAAATGCCGTTGAAGCCATGGCCGAAGTCGGCGACATTTCTCTGGCAGAAGAGATTCTTCCCTGTCTTTATGATGATAACAACCGGGTTCGCGCCAACACGATCATTACTCTGTGGAAACTGGGTTATTATCAAATATACGAAGCAATTATAGAAATGATGCGCCATCCGGATAAATGGATGCGAGCCTCGGCTGCTTTCGCTTTGGGTGAGCTTCAAGATTCCCGCTTTTTCCCGATTTTGCTTCAGGTTATCCGCGACCCAGAACCAGACGTTCGTCGCAATGTGGTTAAAGCCCTGTCGAAAATTGCCCCGGCCTACAGCATTGCCCCATATATTCGTCCGCTACGCTTTGACCCTGATGAAGGAGATCGTAA
>CAZTHA010000349.1:0-4563 GCA_964613435.1 uncultured bacterium | reverse complement strand
TGCGAGCATGTTTAACACACGGTTTGTATCGATGCTCTTTTCAACTCTGGCATAAGATTTGTCGGTTTCGCCGATCTCCTTGAGCAGGGCAGGGGAGGTCTTTTTGGCGGATGTTTTAAGAACCTTGTGATATAGAATTTTATAGAGCCAGGTTCGAAGTGCCGCTTGCCCTTTAAATGATGCAAGAAAGCGAAAGGCATCGTTGAAGGTTTCCTGAACCAGGTCTTCGGCAGTTTCTCGATTTCCGGTAAAGCGCAGGGCATGGGTGAAAAGATATGCCGAGTGGTTGACAAAGATTGCGTTAAAGCCTTCTTCGCGTCCAATTAGGGCTGATTTTATTGCATCTGAATCATTCATCAATTTATTAGAGCCTCGATTACCAGATCAGGTTACAAAAAAAACGCCCTTTTCTGAAGTTTTTTTTCAGAGAGGGCGTTTTATTGCTATTGAATTATCGGCCGATATAAAGAACTTCTTCGCAAAGCTCGATGCCAAAATCATGGCGAACTTTCTCTTTTAGGAGGTTAGCCAACATTTTAACGTCTTTTGATGAAGCATTGCCCTGATTTATGATGAAGTTGGCGTGGTTCTCATAGACCGACGCGCCGCCATAGGACATGGTTTTTGCTCCGGCCTTTTCAAGGACGGCTCCGGCAGCGCGGCGACGATCCTCACCCGGAAGAGGTGGAAGGTTCTTGAAGAACGACCCGGCACAACCAATCGAGCGGTCGGGGTGCTTGCTGTGACGCTGTTTCATGATTTCGGCCATCTTCTGATGAATGTCCTGGCGATTGCCAGGTTCAAGCTGAAACCTTGCAGAAAGCACGATAAATGGCTCTGTCTTCAGTAAGCTTGTGCGATAGTCAAACCTGAAGAATGAATTGTCAACGGTTTTGATTGTTCCATCAGGGAAAAGAACTTCTGCATCGACAAGAACGTCGGCCATACTTCTGCCGTATGCGCCGGCATTGCCATATATCGCTCCGCCGACCGAGCCGGGAATTCCGGTAAATGGCTCGATTCCGGCCAGACTATTGGAATAAGCAAGTTTAACCAGCTCTCCCAGGTCAAAACCCGAGGCAATGCTGATAATTCTTTTTTGCTGATCGACAAGGCTTAGGTCGCGACATGCGTTGTGCACCACCAGACCATCGATACCTTGGTCCGAAACCACTAAATTCGAGCCACCGCCAAGCACGAACAGGGGAATGCTCTGGGACCTGGCATAGGCTATCGTTGCAACGAAATCTTCCCTTGAACGGGCTTCATAAAACAGCTCGGCTGGTCCGCCGATCTTGAAGGTTACATAGTCACGCAGGGCAACATTTTTACGCAGACTTTCCGGGGTGAAAGTCATTCTTCGCCTCCGTTTTCAATTCTCTAAGAGAATTATCGGGCAAAAATCACGAGCAGATTAACTATTTTGCCTGCTCTTGGTTGAATGCTGGAATCTCGCCACTGATGATTTCAATTTTCATTTTGTCGCCCTGGCGAATCTTTTCGGGTACTTCGTGCCCTTTGACGATCTGGCCAAAGACCGTATATTGGTTGTCGAGGTGGGGTATTGCGTCGAGGCAGATATAAAACTGGCTGCCGGCAGAATTGGGGTCCATGGTGCGTGCCATTGCCAGCGTTCCTTTGAGGTGTTTGCGTTTATTGAATTCGGCAGGGAGTGTGTAGCCAGGTCCGCCGGTTCCGTCACCTTTAGGACAGCCGCCCTGAATTACAAATCCAGGGACAACACGATGAAAATTCAGGCCATTGTAATAACCTTTTTTAATCAGGTCACACATGCTGGCAACATGTTTGGGTGCTGAGTCCGGAAATAATTCAAGCAGCATATCGCCTTTGTCGGTTGAGATCTTGATAAGTGGGTTCTTTTCATTTTCCATGGTTATACCCTGCGGAAATTCGGCCATGCAGGCAGAGGAAAGGAAGATTGCCAAGACTACAGCTAAAATTTCGGTCATTTGTTTTTCTCCTTAGGAAACTAATAATTCGTGACTCATTGTAAACCAGACAAAGACATCATGACAAATTATTCGTTGGTTTCATTGTTTTTTTGAATTAGTTCCGGGTAAAGCTTTTTTATGCATTCTGGGCAAAGTCCGTGGCTAAAATCTGCGTTGGAACGATCTCTAATGAACGTCTCTATTTGCTGCCAATTATTGTCTTTGTCGCGGATTTTTTTGCAACAGGAGCAGACGGGAAGAATTCCTTCAAGAAACTTGAATTCATTGAGGATCTTGTTGGTGATATAAAGAACATGCGCTGCAACAAATATGATCAAAACGCTTTCAAAAAGAGATTCTCGCCAGTTTACCGGGGTCGGCGGAGCGCCAAGAAAAAGAGCGGGAATGTCAAAAAATTCATCAATCCATAACATTATCAAGACCAGTAAGAATGAAATAGTTTGAAAGAAAAGAATCCTTCGGGATGCTTTATGACTGGAGAAGTTCACTAAAAAACCTCTTTTCAGAATGTTTTAATAGAATATTTTACCATAAAAAATATTCCTTAAGAGAGGGGCATTGTCGAAAAATCTTAGTAATTAGGGTATTGACTTTGTCTATTGGTACGTAATAGCCTAATATGCTGAGAAGATTAAATTCGAGGCAAAACGTTCTGAAGCCACATGCTCTTTTGTCTGGTGGCTGTTCTGGCCCTGTTAATGGACACACCCGATCGGGCGAACGATTCAAACCTGATCGTTGTTACTAAGTAGTATGAAGTAATTTGGAAAGGGGACTGGATGTGAAAAGATTTTTTGCGGTTCTGATGATGATGGTTTTTTGTGCTGGAGGCGCTTTTGCCGGAGAGATCATTCTTTCTGACGTAAAAGCAATTGGAATGGATGTTGTTTCTGAGAATTTGGATGAGCAGGGTAATTTGACCCTGAACATGAATTGTTCGATCGACAAACTGCATTTTTATGATGCTGAAACCCCAAAAGGTGATTTTACAGTTCTTTACACTCCCCAGTTCTATTTTGGTGGCGCTTACGGTGCTCCACAGCTGCCGGTTATGAGCAGACTGGTGCAGATTCCTGAAGGTGCAGAATGCAGCGTAGTTGTTAAGAGCTATGATTCAAAGGTTTATAACCTGGCCGATTATGGTATCTCTACTCCTGTTTACCCCCGTCAGCCCTCAGCGCCCAAAGATGGCACTGAAGTCCCTTTCGTTTATGAAAAATCTTCTTACATTTTCAAAGGCTTCCATGGTCAGCAGCTCGCCGCTCTCGAAGAAATCGGTAACCTGCGCCACATGAGATTGGCCCACCTGACTATCGCTCCGGTAAAATATAATCCGGTTGAAAACAAAATCGTCGTTTACAACAACATCGATTTCGAAATCGTTTTGAAAAATGCTGATATGAAAGCCAGCAAAGCAAATCATGACGCTCTCTGGTCACCAGCTTTTGCCTGGGCTGAAAATATGATTACCGTTCCTGAAGCACTCAAATTCGGTGCCAGAAACGCCCAGCAGAGATATGTTATCGTTGCTGATCCGATGTTCAAAGATGCAATCGCTCCTTTGGCCGCATGGAAAACCCAGAAGGGTTTCCTGGTCGATGTCGTTTACACTGATCAGTTCGGCACCGGCGCAGCTATCACCAGCGGCCTGAAAACCTATCTGCACGATCTTTACAAAAACGCCAGCCCGGCTCCAAGCTACGTTCTTTTCGTCGGCGACAACGAACAGATCCCGGCTTTCCGCGGCGAAACCAGCTCACATATTTCCGATCTTTATTATGTAGCGGTAACTCCCGGCGATTTCCTGCCTGATATGCTTACCGGCAGATTCTCGGCCCAAACCGTTGATCAGCTGATTCCTCAGGTCGAAAGAACCATCGAGTATGAAAAATACCAGTTCCCGGATCCCTCTTTCCTCGACAACGTAGTTCTCGTAGCCGGATGGGATGGCAGCTGGGCAAGAAGCCATGGTTGGCCACATATCAACTATGCCATGAAATATTATTTCAATGATGATCATGGCTTTAAAAAGGTGTCTTACTACCTTTCAGCCGGTTCTCATCAGAATGAAGCCAACATCGTTTCTGATGTGGCAGCAGGTTGCGGTTACTTCAATTACACCGCTCACGGTTCAACCGTTTCCTTTGCTGATCCTCGCTTCACCATCGCCAATATCCAGGGTCTTGGCAACAAGGGCAAATATCCTCTGGTCATCGGCAACTGCTGTATTACCAACCGCTTTGAAAATGCAACCTGTTTCGGCGAAGCATGGCTGAGAACCAAAGATGCCGGCGCAATCGGTTATGTTGGCGGTTCTAACAGCACTTACTGGGATGAAGATTTCTGGTGGGGCGTTGGTCTGCATTCAATCGTAAAACCAAACAATGACGGCGTTCCCCCACTCAAGGAAAATACCGGACCCGGTGCTTTCGAAGCAATGTTCGAAAAAGGCGTCTGTAACGCAGGTTTCATGATGGCCGGTAATCTGGCCGTTGAAGAATCCAGCTCAAGCCGCAAAAAATACTACTGGGAAATCTATCACCTGATGGGCGATCCCTCTCTGCATACCTATATGGGCCAGGCCAGCAAA
>CAZTHA010000348.1:0-4604 GCA_964613435.1 uncultured bacterium | reverse complement strand
GACTTTCGGTGTGGGTGATTTGAATTCCGGCTTTATCTCTGAAGGTTTCTCGAACCAACCTTGCATCGCCGGGGTTGTCTTCGACCAGGAGCACTTTTAAGGACTTCAGCATCATTATCGGCCTTTTTGGGGTTTTGGTAATTTAACGATGGTAAACCAGAAGTCTTCAATTGATTTAACAACTTTCATAAATTGTTCGAGATCGAGAGGTTTGGTGATGTAGCAATTTGCATGCAGATTGTAAGTTTTCAGAATATCTTCTTCCGCATTGCTGACAGTGAGAATAACCACCGGAATAGGTTTCAATGTTTCATTTTTCTTAATCTCCTCAAGGACTTCCCGGCCATCTTTTTTGGGTAGATTCAGATCCAGGAGAATGAGATCCGGAGTCGGTGCAGAAGAGAACTTACCGCGCTTGAAAAGAAAATCCATTGCTTCTTCACCATCAATTACGTGGTGCAGATTGTTGCGGATTTTGCTGTCGCGCATAGCTTCTTTTGCCAGCCTGGCATCGCCGTCGTTATCTTCTACCAGAAGAATTTCTATTGATTCTGAATTTAGTTTCAATTTAATGCTCCTAAATAAAATTTAAATGCAGGGCAGGTTGAAGTAGAAGGTTGTGCATTCATTTGGCGTGGATTCTAACCATATTTTGCCGCCATGGCGCTCGATAATACGTTTGACCAAGGCCAGGCCGATGCCGGTTCCTGGATACTCACGCTTTCCATGGAGTCTTTGAAAAATAACAAAAAGCTTTTCGAAATACTTTTCTTCGATGCCGATACCATTGTCTTTAATCGAAAAAGTGCAGAATCCCAGGCGTCCTTCAGCTTTTTGTGCTGAAATATGGACTCTTGGCGGAACATCTGGTTTTCTAAACTTGATGGCGTTACCAATCAGATTTTGGAAAACTACAACCAGCTGGGTTTTATCGCCTTTAATTGAAGGCAACTCGTCGTTGCTGATCAATGCGTTTGCATCCTGAATCTGCATGTTCAAATTCCAGATTGCTTCGCCAAGCGCGTCATGGGCGTCAAAAGCCTGCATTGGCATGCCTCTGGTGGTAACCCGGGAATAGGTCAGCAAGTCCTGGATCAGTCTCTGCATGCGGTTTGCGCCGTCGACTGCGTAGTTGATGAAATCTTTGGCGTCCTGATCGAGTTTATCGCTGTACCTTTTTTCTAAGAGCTGGGTGTAGCTCGAAATCATTCTCAGCGGCTCCTGCAGATCGTGAGAGGCGACATAGGCAAATTGTTCAAGCTCTTGATTCGAGCGTTTTAAAGCTTCGCTGAGTTCGCGTAACTCAATTTCGGCAAGTTTTTTCTCGGTAATATCGGCAGCAATTTCAAATCGAACCATCTTGCCGTTTATCCAGGAAACTGCTTTATCAGAGCAACGATACCAGCGGCCGGTTTTCAAATGAGGCTGATTCAACTTCTTCAGAAACCCATTGATTGAAGGTTTTCTCTGTCTCTTCGCGATCTTCAGGGTGAATGAAGTCAAAGGCCTTCTTTCCGACCAATTCTTCCGGATCATAACCCCAAAAAATCCTTGAGGCTGCGTTAACGTAAAGAAACTCGCCGTTAGTGTCTACTACCGTGACCAGGTCTTTGGTTTTATCAAGAAAAATTCTTGCCTTGAGCTCTTTAAATACAGAACTATGGGCAAATGTTCTCCTGATTTTGCCGCTTCGTACTCTCGTTATCCTTTTTCTTTTTCATGGTCCCCGCCTGTTTTTTTCTCTGTTTCAATTTTACTTGCAGAAATTTAAAAAGGCAAGCAGAACGGGGGATTAACTTCCTGAGTGGTTGGTTTTTTTGATCCAATAAAAAGTAAATCAGGTTCTGGTTTTCAGAGTTGCACCATCCTGGAATTGGCCGAAGAAAGAAGATTTGACCTGGTTTTGTTTTGCCAAAGTCATTTCGACCTGATTGCCCGGATCAATGACCGAATTTCTGCTTTACGAAGGTACAGCGAAGAAATGTTTCGCAATTTCTAGAAAAAATTGCACTGTCGGTTTTCTGATTCGTTTAAAGTATAGAAACATGAAAAACCCACATTCAGAAACCAGCGAAAACTTTGCAGAAACGATAATGGCCGAACTACGTTCGGGCAGGATCGAGGCTCTGGAGCAATTGTATGAAGTATTTTCTGCCAACGTTTTTAATTATGCCCTGAGGATTCTTCGCAATCGGGCCCATGCCGAAGATATCACCCAGGAAGTGTTCATAAGGGTCTGGCGTTACAAAGACCGGTATTCGCCTGAGAAGAGGTTCAAAGGCTGGATAATGCAGATCTGCCTTAATCTTTGTCGCGACCTGATCAAGAAGAAAGAAAGTGGGAATGTCGGTCTCGAGGTTTCGCAGTTGCCCGAAGCTGCTGCCTCCGATGGTCCCGAGGCATTAGCAATTGAGAAGCAGGAAACGGAACTGTTCTCGCGAGCCTTTTATCTGCTGTCACCGGCCCAGCAGCAGTTATTGGCGCTGCGTTTCGATGGCGATCTTACGGTTTCGGAGGTTGCGCAAGCCCTGGGATGCTCGATTAGAACAATACATTATCAGACGGCGCGGGCGATCGAACAACTCAGAACCATAAAGGAAGGTGGTCAGGATGAAAATGCGTGAACGAAAGGCGGATTGCCTGAAATTCATCGGAAATTTCGAGCTTGGCAGGCTTGGCGATTCTGACCGGCGTCACCTTGCTGAGTGCGATTCATGCCGGCAATATCAGGCGAAGGTTGGTGAAGCGACCCTTGAAAAAGAACTTCTCGCTCCGACAAGCCAAAATTGCCCGGTTCCTTTTTCTGCAATAAGAAGCAGAATTGCGGCAGAGATGTCTATAGAGGCTCCAGGCGAAGGTTTTACCCTGCTCAAATCTGCCGGTTTCTGGCAAACCGCTTCGACCAATCTGGCTTTGGCAGGGCTGATTCTAATCTGTGTTCGATATTCTGAAGTCGAGCAAAACCCGGTAATGCAGGGCCAGAAACGCCTTCTAGCGACCTCTATTGCCCGGGCCGAGAATCTGGCGAAAATCCTTCCTAAAAAGTAAAGAATCAGGAGAAAACTCATGAAAAGACGTAATTTCTTTCTGGCTGCCGGCATCTTCGCGGTGCTGATAACGGCCCTGATGATGATAGGCAATGTTTTTTCGCTCATCGATCATGTCTCGCTATTGCTGGTGGCGATGGCCTTGTTGCTGACTTCAGCGGGAGATTCATGGCGCGGGTTGTTCGCTGCTATTGCAGCAGGGCTCAAGGCAAAAGACATGGAGCGCGAAGCTGGTTTGCAGCATCTGACTTCGTTAAAGAGTTTTGAAAATCTGGTGCTGATATGTGGTGCTGCGGTCTCTTTGGCCGGGAACATTGGTGCAATGGCTCTGCTCAAGACGCCGGAGCTGATCGGCCCTTTTGTTGCCATGGCATTGACGGGTGCTTTTACTGCTGTCTTTGTGAGCAGATTGCTGGTTTTTCCGCTGCGATTGCGAATCAAATGTCTGCTTGGTTCGGTGCCGGAAAAATTTGCGCCTGGTTTTTGGCCAGACCTGGCTTTGATAGGGTTCCCGCTGATCAGCTATCTGACTATTAACATGATCATTTTTTCATTCTGAAAGGGGATTGACGATGAGTAGAATCATTTCACTGATATTGGCATTTTTCGTGTTCTTAATGATCATAGGCCTTGGCACCGATCTGACCGTGCTGCTCGAAGCGCGCTCGGCCATGGTGGCTACAGGTTTGCCGCTGCTGTTTTTGCTGGCAATTTTCGGGCTTGGTGAAGTGAAGGCGGCAATCAGACATCTTTCGGCTCCAGCAGATGCGGGAATCACCGCCGGCCAGTTCCGGCAATCGGCAATGGTTTTTAGTGTGTATGGCAATCTGAGCCTGGTATGCGGAGTATTGTCATCGATCATCTCGCTGGTCTACATTTTGCAGAATCTGGCTTCTTCAGAGGGTTTTAGTCTCAGTATTTCAATTTCTCTGCTTTCGCTTCTCTATTCGGTTATGATTATTCTTTTTCTTTGCTATCCGGCCCAGCGCATTCTCGAAAATGCCGCCGCAAAGAGTGAACTGTTTGAAGAAGATTTTGCCTGAAACAAAAAGTTTGATTGTTCGGCAGTCATCAAGTGAAGATGGCTGCCTTTTCTTTTGCCGATTATTGAATTGCCGTTAACATTGCATTAATTGTATAATTGGCGGGTTAAACTTTTGCTTTTTTTACGAAAGGTTGTTGCCAATGACTGTGCCTGATTTGAGTTCTGACAGAATCTACACTTACGCCGACTATGCCGACTGGGATGAAGACCAACGTTGGGAGCTTGTTGAAGGGGTTCCATACCTGATGTCTGCCCCTGGAATTCGACACCAGACGATTTTGGGAGAGCTTCACCTGATCGTTGGTAATTTCTTGAAAAATAGCCCTTGTCGCGTTTTTTTCGCGCCTTGCGACGTGCTTTTTCCCGAGTCGGGCGAGGACGAAAAAGATGTGAAGAACGTTTTTCAGCCTGATCTCATGGTGATTTGCGACTCTGCCAAAATAAAAGAGAAATATATCTGGGGTGCACCTGACTGGGTGGTTGAGGTTCTTTCGCCCACAACTTCGAAAAAA
>CAZTHA010000347.1:0-4691 GCA_964613435.1 uncultured bacterium | reverse complement strand
CTTGATTCAGAGTGGTTTATCGATGTTGGTCAGGAACTGATTGGTGCTGCATCAAGGTTTAAGCTTTATGAAAAAATTGCTGAACAAAGCGAAGTAAGTTTAAATCTTCCCAACTCTTCAAAGTTTATGAGAATGCAATCCTCAAAAACTGCTGCAATGTTCAATCAATTTGTGCGAACTTTGGGTTCAAACCCACCAGAAGTAACCATACCATCTGGACCACCGAAAGCATCGTTGTCAACAAAATCATATCCTGGAATTGAGCTTTATAAGAATTGGACCGGTGCTCTTAAAGCTCTTTACAAAGACAATGTTATGGATGGGAAACAGATTGACCAGGAAAGTAACGCAAAATTGCAAAAGATCATCGCTCCAATGGAAGCATCTTTAAGCGGTAGCAGTCCGGCACCTCAACCTGAAGTCGCTGCAGCTTCTGCAGCAAGTTAAACTAAAATAAAAAATGCTGCCCCCAGGTTTTTCTCCTGGGGGCAGCATTTTTTTACGTCATCTTGAATTTTTTGTTTTTTCAAGTTCAGTCTTTGCAGCAGCCAAACTTTTCTCTGCTTTCAGCTTTTCTTTTAAGGCTGCTTGGATTTCTTCGTTGATTCTCAAAATCTCATTCTGAAATTTACTCTGACTTGCAGACAAATCGTTAATCTCTTTCTTGATCATGGAAATTTCATTTTTTAGTTGTTTTTCTTTCTCTGTTTGACTGTCTGAAGAATTTTTGGTTCTTAGAACATCTTCTTTGAGCCTTTGTTTTTCTGTCTGAAGAAGGCTTAAACTACTTTCAAGAGATTTAACCTGCTCTGATCTCTTCTGAAGGTTTCTTTCATTGTCTTCAATTTCGGATCTTAAATTTTCGATGATTCCAGAAGCTGAAGCCGCAGGAGAATATGATGAAATCTGTTTTTCCAGGATGTCTATTTCTTTTTGAAGCTGTTGTATTTCTTCCCCAGTATTATTTTCAAGAGGCGAAGGCTGTAATTTTGCTTTTTCAGTTTCTATTTCCTGGATTTTGTCCTGCAGCAACTTTTCTTGGTTTGTGGCAACTTGCTCCAAAGCTTTGAGATCTTCTGCGGGTATTTTGCCCAATCCTAATAGGGTGCCTATTTTCGCCCCTAGAAACAGTCCAATTCCTAGCATTACCGCAAGAAACAGGTAAATTCGACTTCTGCCGGCAGCCTGATCTTGAGGAGCCAATACAGGCATGCTATCTGTTATAACACCTTCAACGTGCCTATGAGCTACAGAAGAATGACCAGAAGCTTTTGCCCAGGAGTCAACGGTCCAGGCGGCAACTTCAGAAGAACATTTTGCTTCGGCAATAATTAATTGAATGAATTCAGCCCGCACAGAATCGTCAAATTTATTAGAAAGCCTTGGCAGAATTCCTAAGCGATAGGCAATCATCAATGGCTGAAAATACTCTCCAACACTGAAGAGAAAGTCTTTCAGTACCGCTTCTCCCTTGACCGGATCGTTTGTCAGGATAGAGCGATGTTCAGATACGCATGAAGTTAGCAATTCAATAGCTCTATTTTTCATCAAAGCAAACTATTCTTTCAAATATTTATTTTTTCTGCAAGAGACCGCTTGCTGCAACCCCAAGAAATTGTAAAACCTGCTTATCCTCATCTGAGGCACTTTCAGATTTTTTTCTTTGTGCTAACAAATTTCGGTAATCATCGGGGTTGTGAAATTTGATATCTGGTTTGGCGTCAAGAAACCCTTTTTTCTCTATAAATTCAAGGATTTTTTCAATATCTCCATTTTCGCAGATATTTTCCTGATACGAATGATTGAAAGTTTTTGTTTCCCACTGTGAATAGTTAGTCCCTTGAGAATTTCTAACCTTTGGAGTGTAGTCAATTTGGATCAGATGATTTCCAGCTTCTACAACAAATGGATAAGTGAGAGCCATAAAACGGTCTGTTTTTTGAATAACTTGCCCAGGCACTACCACTCCATCACATTTGAATACAAGCTTATCAGACAAAGCAACCAAGTCTTTAGCACGCCAATAAACGGTTATGCCAAGAGTATAATTTACCTGGCATGGGCCAGTTCTTGCTGCTCTGGGAGGTGCCACTCGATTAGACTGCTGATTTCTTATACGATCCATGATTGAGCTTGAACTGCCACCGACATGGTTGCTTAAAAGTTTTTGCCGCAAAGATTGGTATTCGCTCTCAGAAATATCACCTGAATACCTCAGGTCTTTAAGTTCTTTTAATTTTGTTTGAAGATCCTGACCAGACAAAATCATAGGGAAACAAAATAGCAAAAAGAAAAATCCCAATATTAATTTTTTCATAATTCCTCCAGAAACTATTATATGTTTAATTTAAGCTAAAATTTTATCTATCCCTTGAGCCTACATCGAGAAGATTTAGAAAACTACTAGAATTCTTTTTTATAACAACTGGTGAAGTTGTTTTATTTGCTCTAACTTGAACAGCAGGGGGATTGCTTTTCTTGACAGTTTTCACAACTGGTTTTTTCCGAGAAGCTATAAGGCTTTGTTTCTCGGCATTGATCTTCTTTGTTGCCGCACTTAATTCAGAAATCTCAAGTTTAATTTTTTTTAGTTCAGAGCCTGTCTTGCTAATTTCGGATTCCAAAGGTGTTAATTCCGCCTTCTTGTTGACTAAAGACTGGGCAATAACTAGTTTTTCTTGCTCCATCTTAAAAAGATCCAGCTCTTTCTGGTTTGAATTCTGGGAAGTTGAAGTTAATTCCTGCCTTAAGTTTACAAGCTCTTTTTCTACTTCATTCTGACTTTTTTGCAGAGTTTCTATTTTTGAACCTTCCTGCAAATTTTTTCTTGAAGTTTCTGCCAGACGCTTTTTAAGAGCGTTTGCATCAAGATTGTTCATGGCAGAGCGCTCCATCAAAATTTTGTTTTCTGACTCCAAATCAAGCATTTTTTGCGTAAGCGATTTCTTTTCCTTTAGCGAAATCTCCAGAATTTCATTGGCTTTTCTGGAATTTTCTTTAACTAGGTCAAGTTCTGTTGTTTGTGAAAGTAGCTCGGAATTTACTTCGATTATTTTCTTTTCGAGCTTCTCTTTTAACGAAAGACTTTCAATATCCGGCTGTGGAAAAAGAAAAAAACCAAGGATTGCTCCCATGAAAGATGAGGCAATACCCATAGAAGCAATTCCACGGATTGAGTAAGATTTTACTGGAACTGGCAACGTTGAATCAGCTTTGGTGATTTTTCTTGAATCCAAAAAAGATGGATTGTTTGAGCTTTGAATTTTATCTGATTGAAAGCTGTTGGCACTAAGTTTTCCAAGAGCCATTGCCCAGCATTCAACCCCCCATAGAGCATTTTCTTCACTCAACCCACTGCTCTCGCGAAGTTTTTGTACCGCCTGAGCAATTTTTACCTGGACTGGTAATGCATTGTTATTATTGTCTAATAATAGGGCTGGAATCTTTTCCATCAGTGCATGGGTAAGAATGTTTCGCTCAAGCTTTGCATCTGGAAACCAATCAGAGAGGATGCTCTTTCCCTTTTGCGGATCTTTGATTATTGTCTGCAAAATGGTCCCCTGAGCATTTTTGCAGAGGATTTCACAAATCATTTTTTTTCTTTCAAAGTCATTCATCATAAATCCTCCTACCCAATAATTATATGAATCTGATGAGAAAAATGCCAACCATTATCAGGCCAAAATTTCCCCCTGTTGGGTGTCAAAATCTATGATTAAACCAGAAGAAATTGTTACATTTTTTCCTGGCAAAATCTCAAGCTGTTTTCCATCAAGTTTTGTACACATCCACTTCGATGTCGACAAGTTCTTCAGCCCCCAGATTTTAGGGTCTAGTGGGTGCTGGTTAACTTCTGCCTGAGGGGCTGAAAAATCGTATTTTTTGCTTAAATCCAGATGATGTGGATACAATTTGGTATCTTTGTTGAGAATAACTATCGATTTTCCAATCTTAATGCGAGGCGGAAAAACAATTTGTGCGTTGCAATTCCAGCATTTAGAACAAATACCATCTTCAGGGTCTGGATCGTAAATTATTTCTCCTCCACAGTTTGAGCAACCTGTGACTAGGTCACGCAGTTGTATCATGGCCGAACGCCACTCGCTTTCTCGTATTCTTCCATTTTCAGGATCTTTAATGCCTTTAGTAAAAGCTTGAACGAATAATTTTCTGAAAAACTTTGGAAAAAGTGGCCAAAGTTGTATTGGATTGGAGTGGTACATCGGGTCTGGTCGATTTTCATCATTCTCGGGGTCAAAAATGAATACTGGTTTACGGCCGTATAAATTAATTTTTGCATTTGGATCAAGGCAGGGTATAGATGTTTCAAGAGTTCCTTCAAGCGGATGGTGCAGAAAAAACATATGGAAAAGCAAAATTGAGAGAGAAAAAAGATCCGTAAAAGAACTTGGATTACATTTGCCAACCACCACTTCTGGAGCCATAAAGCCAAGGGTGCCTGCTACTCCGCTGACATTTTTCCCATTTATTCCAACATTATCATTGTCGCAGATCAAAATATCGCCGCTATCAGGATTAAAGAACACATTGCCAAAAGAAATGTCGCAATAACATAAGCCCATGCTGTGAAGTGCAAGGAAGCTATCGGCTAAGTGAAATCCTGCAGTAGCCAGGATTTTGAAAGACGGCTTTTCTGATGGTCCCATAAGATAAAAAAGACTTTTAAATGC
>CAZTHA010000346.1:0-4780 GCA_964613435.1 uncultured bacterium | reverse complement strand
GGAAACGGAGAAATACTTTCCCTATCTTAACCCTAAATACGCGGTATTCAGTCTCACCCGTGCCATTGAAGAAGTCGTTCTGGCCGGTGAATGGGAAATGCGTAGCCGCACAACCGGTTATGCCACGCGAGTGAATGAGCTGCAGAAAATCGCTGCCATTCTCAGTGGCGCTGTCGGCAGTATCAAATTTTCCAGGCTGCAGCAAGCTCTGGAAAAGCTGACCAAATTTTTGCAGTCAGATCCTGATACCGCTGTTGACAGTGAAATTTCGCCTTTTGATGCCGGTTTGATCGGCATGGAAGATTGAGTTTGTCTCAGGCTTGATCGCTTTACTGGCTTTTGAACGAGGCGGCAATTTCATCGAGTTCGGCTTCGAGCTCGTGTTTTTGTGCGAATGGGCAGCCGCCCTGAAGGGCATAGTAAAATCTCGTGCCGGGAAAAACATAGCTTTTTAAAAAATAGCCATTGCGTTTCTGGCCATCAAAGGCTATTGCCTGGCCAATGATGCCGTCGCCTGAAAATTCTTTTTGACTTATAATTTCAGGGTTTTGCATATCGTTTTTAAAACGTTCAATATAACTTTGCACGAATTCGTCGAAGCTCTGGCCGCCTTTTTGATGAACTCGAACCTGCAGGCCGTATTTGCCAGTTTGGTGGGTGATGTCCAGCTTTATCAGGTTGTTGCTGCGGGCCGAGGGTGAAAATTTCCAGTTTGTATCTGGTTGTTTCAGGCTATAGCCATTGAACCGGTCATTGTATCTGCCATTTTCAAAGCTGATGTCGGTCTGATGAGCCGATTCTTCAGCTTGTGTCACCGGTGCATTTTTCTTCTGGGCATTGTTGAACATGATGAAAGCCATGGCGGCCAGTAGAAACACCAGCCTGACGATAAGCCTGGCCATATTTTTTCCCCTTTGAGTGAAATCTTTTTAACATTATGTTATGACCTGGCCAAAATGTAAAACAGAGAATTCTCAAAAAGAATCGCAAACAGTCTTGAAAAAGGGGCAATACCTCTGTATTGTGATTTGCAAATTCTGTGCGCAGAATTTATGCCCGGTTTTCGGGTGGCATAAACAAAAGAGGTAAATTGCCTATGTGTTCGATTTTCGGCATTCTGAACATCAAATCCGATGCAGCAGCGCTGCGTAAAACCGCTCTTGAGATGTCTAAAAGACTGCGGCATCGCGGGCCGGACTGGTCGGGGATTTACAGTTGCGACCGGGCTATTCTTGTGCATGAACGTCTTTCGATCGTCGACCCCGGTAATGGGGCTCAGCCACTTTATAATCCGGAAAGAACGCATGTGCTGGCGGTTAACGGCGAGATTTACAACCACAAAGAGCTTGAAAAAGAGCTGAAAGTCGATTTTGAATTTCAGACCAAATCTGACTGTGAAGTGCTGCTGGCCTTGTATAAAGAAAAAGGCCCGAACTTTCTCGATGAAATCAATGGCATTTTCGCCTTCATTCTTTATGATTCAGAGCAGGATGCTTATCTGATCGGCCGCGATCATATCGGCATCATTCCCTTGTATACCGGGCGTGATGAACATGGCAACCTTTATGTCGCTTCAGAAATGAAAGCTTTGGTGCCGGTTTGCAGGACTGTCGAAGAGTTCCCGCCCGGCCATTACCTTTGGAGCAAGGATGATCAGCTGACTCGCTACTACAGCCGTGACTGGGAAAGCTACGAAGCGGTGAAAGACAATAAAACGAGCGTTAAGGAATTGCGCAATGCTTTGGAAGACGCGGTAAAAAGGCAATTGATGTGCGATGTTCCTTACGGTGTCCTTCTTTCCGGCGGGCTTGACTCTTCGGTTATTTCGGCAATTACCAAGATGTACGCTGCCCGTCGTGTTGAAAATGACTGTCTGAGCGAAGCCTGGTGGCCTCAGCTGCATTCTTTTGCCGTAGGATTGAAGGGATCTCCCGACCTGGCCGCAGCCCAGAAAGTTGCCGACAAGCTTGGTACGATTCACCATCAGATTCATTTCACCGTCCAGGAAGGCCTGGATGCCATCAAGGACGTTATTTATCATATCGAGACCTACGATGTAACGACAATCAGAGCCTCGACGCCAATGTATCTGATGGCACGCTACATCAAAGCCATGGGCATAAAAATGGTTTTGTCGGGTGAAGGTTCCGATGAAATTTTTGGCGGGTATCTGTATTTTCACAAGGCTCCCGATGCCCGTGAATTTCATGATGAAACAGTGCGAAAGCTCAAGAAGCTTCACCTCTACGACTGTATCAGGGCCAACAAATCCATGGCCGCCTGGGGCGTTGAAGGCCGGGTTCCATTTCTGGACAAGGAATTCATCGATGTTGCGATGCGTTTGAATCCGGCCGACAAAATGTGTGGTAATGGCAAAATCGAAAAGAAATTGCTGCGAGAAGCATTCGGCAATCTTCTTCCCCATGAAGTTGCCTGGCGGCAGAAAGAGCAATTTTCTGACGGAGTAGGGTATTCATGGATAGACAGCCTGAAAGAACTGGTCGAACGAGAGGTCTCTGACCAGATGTTCGAAGCAGCGGCATATCGATTTCCGCTCAACACGCCACTTACCAAGGAGGCTTATTATTATCGCTCGGTCTTTGAAGAGCATTTTCCCGGCGAGGCTGCCGCAAAATGTGTGCCTTATGAAAAATCCGTGGCCTGCTCGACGCCGATAGCGCTGGAATGGGACGCCAAGTTCAAGGAAATGGCCGATCCATCAGGTCGTGCAGTAAAAGACGTTCACCAGCAGGGCTATTGAATTAGTTCGCAAATTCATTGTTGATTTTTTAGATTTCGTTAGCTTTTGAAAAAGAATAAAGCCGGACACACAGACTCTTAAAAGAGTTTACCGTGCCCGGCTTTGTTCTCGGAAATGAAAAAGTGCGATGGTTTATTCCAGCAGTTTGATAACTTTATCGAGGAATTTGCCTGATTTAACCTGACCATGAAGTGATTTGAAGCGCAGGCTTGCTGCTATTTCGTCTTTTAGTTCTTTTGCATTGCCTTCTATTGAAGAAATAGAAGTGGTTATCATTTCCAGGTTTTCTTCGTTGATAAAACCGAGCAGTTTTTCTTCGAGCAGATTTTTCTGAAAGCTTTTGATGAGTTCATCCCATTTGCTTGCCTGCGAAAACGCCAGGCCTGAATATTCAGATGCGGGATAGAAGGTCTCGGGAAAATAGATGGCGATACCCTTGGCATTGCGACATTTCAGGCCACTTGTGCCGTTGGCTACTACCATGTCGAGGCAGGCGGTCTGCAGCCGGTTGGCAACTTCATTGAATGCCGCCGTTGGAATTCTTTCTCTGAGCAGTTCGATGAAATGCAACAAGTCGATGTTGGTCGGGTAGGCGAATTTCTGCACTTTTTTCAGGGCTTTGGAAAATTCGCTCTCATAGGCCCCGGCGAGACAGAATTCGCAAAATTTGTTCAATTCTTCAATAACCTTGTCGATTTTGCTGCAATCTATCGAGGAATGGCAGGTCGATTTAAAGCCGCCAACATTGTATGAGAGAGCGTATGAGCTGACGACTTTTTCGCAGAATTCACGCCTGGTGTGTTTTTTGAGCCAGGTGCCGAGAATCATGTGGTAGGGGTAGCCTTCGGCCGGTTCGGTTTCTTCGGCGCCGTTGATATAGTCGACCGATTTTCTCACGGCATAGGCGACTTCAAGCATCTGCATCAGACAGGCGTCAAAGCACAAAACATCGAGGTTTTTTCCCAGTGTGGCTTTGATCTGGCTCATTGCCTGACCCAGCTGGGCCGTGGTTATATGATTGTTTGAAGAATCATCATACGAGATACCCTTGAGAAACTCGCCCTTGTTCTTTTGCCATCCTGAACCGTGGTTCCAGATGACCAGACAATAATGCTCAGCCGGATACATCTGCACCGATTTGCGCACAAAACCAACCAGTTCACGATAATCGCCCATATCGAGCTCACAACAATCAGCAAGCTTCTGTTTCTGCCCAAGCGCGGTTATATAATAGAGTTCTGCCGGACCGTAGGCCCGATCGATCAGAACCACGACATTGCGCCAGCCATTGCTGCCGCAGGCCGGGTTGGCCATTTCGTTGAGATCGTTTTCGCCGAAAGAATCGAGGTTGTTATCTGCGTTAAGGTAGACCATGAAGGTCCACTTTTTCTGCTCGGCAAGCTCGCTGGCCCAGGCAAAAGAAGAAAAGCCCAAAAGAACGAGAACTGCTAAAATATAAAACCTTCTCATATTCTCTCCTGATTACAACTTTATTTGTTAATTGTAACTCAAGATGTGGGTGTGACGTCAAGGTACCCCCCAGAATTCCAAATTTTCCCGGGGATACCGAAGAATCAGCCAGAGTTTATTGCTTTGCCGAGTTAAAGCGGTCAGGGTTTTGTGGCGCTTTGGGGCAGCTTATTTCCTCATGTAATTGATACCGAGAGCCTGCAGTATCGCTGAAATTATGAAGTTGAAGGGCTTGTTGAAATGGGGCAGGAAATAGACATCGGTGGTGGCAAGTTCGATGAGGGTCATCTGCTTTTGGATTGCCAGTGACAGATAAAAGATGCACTCGGTATGCGATGATTCGCCATAAGAACCGATCTGGGCTCCCAGCAGGCGCAGGCTGTTTTTGTCGAAAACCAGCTTGACGCTGACTTCTTCAGTGCTGCCCATGAATTCTGGCCGGTCATTGTCGGAATAGTATGAGCTGGCGACCTCGAAGCCGGCGGCTTTGGCAGCGGTTTCACTCAGGACGGTGCTGGCAAGCTTGTTGCCGAAAGCGCAGATGGCATT
>CAZTHA010000345.1:3591-4780 GCA_964613435.1 uncultured bacterium | reverse complement strand
GTTCGATATCGACAAGCCGCGCAAACTTCGTAACCGCTTTGAAAAATGGCTGCACATCATGAAATTCGGGGAAATTTATGTTAAACTTAACGCAAAGGTCGATAAAGAACTGGGCGAAGAAGAAGGAATCGAGTCGGTGGTAAAAGAACTTAAAAAAATTAATTCAGACGCCGAAATGCGCCAGCTCATGGAGCTGCACGAGCGCACCGAAACCTGTCTTGCCCTGACCCGTGGCTACGCCTTCAACGAAGGCCGCCAGCTCGGCAGAACCGAAGGGCGCGAAGAGGGAATAAAAGAGGGAATAAAAGAGGGAATAAAAGAAGGTGAAGCTTTGTTGTGCCAGAATATGTCTGCCAATGGCATGAATGCCGCTGATATTGCTAAAGTTACCGGGTTGAGCGAAAAGCAGGTTCTTGAGCTCATTGATTCAGCCCAAAAGAACCAGAAGGTCAGCGAGCCAGAACCCTTTTACAAGCCGCGCAAAACCAACAAAAAAACATAAGATCTTTGGAAAGTCAGGCTAATGCAGTGAAACGGACTATTTCGAAAAAGTCTTGCTTCTTTTCCGTGAACCCGCACCAAATTTGGCTCTGGCTTCTTTAAGGTTTGATTCCTTGCCATTTTTCAAATCTTCAAACAGTTTCAAACCTTGATTTTTGTATTGTCCAGCAAACTTGTCAACTTGTCATGTTACCGTTCGCTTTGTCTTTTTGAAAAAAATGTTGAAGATATTTGCTGTAATAGATTCTCGCTGCTCATCCAGTCCTGATCGATCTTAAAGATAGAATTCACGGCTGACGACAATTTGCCAGCCACCGCGCACATCTTCTTCAGGTTTGTAGGCCGGAGGCTGCGGTGGGCCTGGTTGAGGAGCCGGCACTGCCGGCGCTGCCCTAAGCTCTTTATAGTCGGCAATCGGCACCATTAAATTGAGAATCAGCTGCCATGCCCCAGATTTTTCAGACTTTCTCATTCTGAATTGCAGGCGGTGCAGGTCAAGTTCAGCCTGATTAACCGTCTTTTCAGCATCTGAGTCTTGGAAAAAATTGTAAAATTTTGTGCTGTCGAGATTGCTTTTGCCCTTCACCCTGGTGAAGGAATACTGACCCGAATACTCGATGCCGCGATACTTTCGCGCTGCGCCAAACCTAATTGCCGCACCCCGGTCAGGGAAAAAGCTCAGCGCATA
>CAZTHA010000345.1:0-3491 GCA_964613435.1 uncultured bacterium | reverse complement strand
GCCATGCGGTTGCCATGAAATTTCGAACTCGCGGGTTTCGATTTTGCGATCAAGATTCATCGCGATATCCAATGCCGGAGTCGTTGCTTTCATTTTGTGTGCCGCTTTTTCTGAATTCCAGCTCAAATAAGCCTTTACCCCTCGCCGGGAAAAATAACCCTTGGCGTAGCTGTTGGTCGCGCCATTGTTGAGATGCACGGGCGGATTCTTTCCAAGGGCTGCAACTACATCCGGATGCAGATCGTATTGGCCTGAAAAAAAGCTTTCGCTGCTGCCGCGGCCAATCTCGAGGGTTGCGTTTTTCCGGTGCATTCGCAGAAAAACTTCCCCGGATTCAGAATCAGAATCAATATCAAAAGATTCTGCTTTGTCGGCGATCTTGTTAACCCATTTTTGCTTTTCGAAGAACTTTTTCCTGGCCCCGGCAATGACGCCAGGAGCAAACTGGGCTGAAAGCTCGGTATTGAAACGGTAGCCCGAGAAATCGTTGATGAGCGAGTCGTCGAGCCAGCGCTTATAGTATTCATCAAAATTGTATTCAAGCTTGAGACTTGGCCTGTTGCTTGCCCAATCTGGCTTTTCTAACGCAATCGGCATTCCAGGAAAGGAAATTTCATTGAATAGATTGATTGAGAAGGCCCTGGAAGAATTAAAAAACAATGCAAAAAACAGAAATAGAATTACTATTTGGTAAAAATAGTTGTGGAAAGGCCGGTTGCGAAAAATAATCATTATCAGGTTTAAAAGTCGAATTCGGGGTTGTCTCAGTTTGATGAAATCTACTATATAACAATTTGTTTTAACCCTCAACATGCCGTTGTTTTCTTGCTGGCCTGGTTATAAGGAATGCTTTAGGAGGCTTTGTTCTCAATATTGAATTGATCGATTTTCAAATCTTGATTGGACTTGTAGGAAGCCCTGACAAGCTTAATTCAAAGCTTGTTTCGCAGATTAAAAAAAATGCTTGAAGACTGGCAGGGTAATATTTAAAATAATCAGAAATAAATTCACGGAGGATCTGTTGTGAAATACTTTATAACTGTTTTAACCATAGTTGTTTTGTCTTTATCTTTATTGGGTTGTGGCGGCGGAGGTTCTGGCTCAAGCAATCCGGTCGCACCTGCCGAAAGTTCCAATGCAACTTTGACCTTTAATTTTATAAGTTCCGGCGGAAATCAGGCGCCGATTAACAGTTTGCGGGCAGCACCAACTGACCTTGAAGTGATTTTTGAAGTTCACCTGGTTCAGCCAGGCAATACCTCAACCCCGGTTGCACCGATCAAAAAGACGGTTAAGGTTGTAAATCAACAGGCTGAGGTTACTTTTAACGCTTTGCCGCTGAATCCGGCTTTTTGTAAAGTGCAAATTGTCGGCGGTACCAAAGACGGTCATGCAAAATGGCGCGGAGCTTTGCAGCTTGCCGCTGGAAATAACAGTGTTGATGTTGCTCCTGAGGGTTCAAAAGACAAAGAAGATCTTATGGCCGGGGTGCTTGAAGCTCTAACTCAGAATATAACCGAGTTTCAGAAGATAGATGCCGCAGTCATCAGCAAAATCCAGGCTGTAGTTGAAAAGCTTGTCGGAACCAACATAACCGACGAAATGGCAATGATGGCGTTTGCCAACCCCAACCCGGCTCCGATTGAAGTTCCCGCTGCTAAAAGTGTTGAAGCTCCGCTTGCTCAGCCGGTCGAAAAGCTTAAAGTAGCAGTGAAAGAATCGCTTGTAACAGCTCTTGATGGTTTTAGAACTTCGAGTCGTGCAAGCGCCATTGGCAATCCTATTCCCGAAAACACCCCATTTATCGGAAGCAATAACCAGGTTAGCGTTGGTGCCATGCTTCAGTTTCTGCCCAACCTCCTGCCCGGTGGCACCAGTGCTATCGATATGCCGATAAATGACGACATTGCAGGTGATGCGACTGATACTCTGCTGATCGAGTATACACCAACATCGATTAAGTATAAGAAAATCAACCGAACCATTAAATATAACTGGAATGTGTATCCCTATGGTTACGATGTGGCAACCAAATCGATCAAAGTTTACACTGTTAATGGGATTAACGTTGTTAATTCAGATGCTTATGATACTGACGGAAACCTTCTTGGCAACTATATTTCCGGTATCACCAGTGCTGATGGCTGGAGCATTACCCAGGAAGAATACGATCCGGTTTCCGAAGCCTTGATGAACAGATTTATTCTGACACAGAAATCTGGCTTGAATTTCGATATTAATTATCAGTTTACTGCTGAAAAAGGGATTTCTAAATTTAAAAAGATTTATTGGTACAACTTTTCTGATACCGAAGGATGGTATGAAGTTGATCATTATGGTAAGGCTTTGCAGACCACCAGTTTGCATTTTTCCCAAAACATCGATTTATCAGCTCAATTTTATGAGCCAGGCAAGGATCTGAGCAATTTCGAGCTGAAAATTTCCGGTTTAAGCGGTAAATACTCATATAATCAAAACCACTTGTTTGGTAGGCTTGCTATTGCACTATACAACTCTGATTCTGGCGAAAAGATAAACTCATGGTATGTAATTAACGAATATAGTCCTTTTGAGATTGAAACAAAATTTCCCGTGCCGGTTACTGTCGCCGAAATTACTGAACTGCCGACCTTCATAAATAATAACCTGACAGTTTCCGCATCCGGTAATTACATCGCCGAAGGGTTCGAGTTGTCGAACCTGAATGTCAGCCTGAATAACATTGCCAAAAAAGCAGAGACTCCCGAAGGCCAGATCGCCGACTACAGTTTCTCTGATGCCAACGGTTCTTTGGGCATCAAATACACCGGCAACGAACCGGCCAAATACGGCTATATCTATATGCTTCAGGTTGCCTTTTCCGGCTTAAGTTCAAACAGCATTAACAACGGAATCAACGACGGCGCCCAGTTTGTGGTCACCAAGACTAACACTGATAACACCAACAATGTACTCACCTACAAAATCGTTAACGGCAAACCCGTTTTGCAGCCGGTCGAGCAGACCTTTACCGGAGGCAGCGAAACCGTAAGCACTGACGGCAGCACAACCACCATTCAGGGCAGCGTGACTGTCAGCGGCAACGATTCAACTACCGTTTCCATGGGTTATCAGACCACTAAAACCACTGCCGGCGACATTGCCGTTAAAGTTGACATGACGGTTGGCTCGACCATACAAACGATTTATTTTTCCCGAAGCAGTGCTGGTGTCGTTACCGGACGCTTCTATCTGCAGCAAAAAACTGCCGATGACAGCCAGAACCTTCTCGGAGATTTCTCGATTCAACCTTCTGGCGCAGGTTCGATCAATTTCGCCACTAGTTCGGGCTATTCGGGTACCACCTATTTCTCCATGACTCTTTGAAGCCTGAAACCTGAATGAAGTTAGCTCAATAATTTACTTGTTTCATCAAGGCCGCTCACAAAGCAGCGGATGTAAATTCTCGTCGTATTTGACCTAAAAATGGGCCTTTTTTCTCAGTTTTCTTT
>CAZTHA010000344.1:0-4807 GCA_964613435.1 uncultured bacterium | reverse complement strand
GTTTTCATGGGTGTGGTGTACAAGCTTTTCATTGGCGGTAGCAAGTCTGCCGGAAGGGCGCAGTGGATAAGCGGAACCGTCGATCAGTTGCGAAATTCACTAACTCTTATCAATCGTGAGATCAAGAGTGCTACTTATCCGACGACCCTTTTTTCAGATACCTTTTTTGATCCCTGCGACAACCCTGACAAGGATGTGCCGGCGCAATTTTACATGCGTATTCTCAGGGCCGGAGACCCGATCAAGCCGCCAACTACCGGTGAGCTGAAAATTATGAGCTGGGTGGTTTGTGAGCCCGAAAAACATCCCATGCCCGGAAAAATTCTCAAACATGAGCTTTACCTCGATCATCTCAAGACTTCAGCGAAAGAGCCCCTTGGAAATCTTCGCTTAAAAACCGAGGCGTTCTCTTATACGACTGACAAAACTGCAGAATATGCCAAATCGGGAAAACTTAATCTGACTCCTTTAGCTGAAGAAACGCGCAATAAAGTTATGGTTAACGATGTGCAATATGTTGAATTTTCAGTGGCCGGCAACATGCCGCCGGAAAAACCGGTGGACTTTTTTCCGATTTCGGTTACAATTCGTACCTTGTATCCCAAAGATGAAAAGGTGTTTAAGGAAAATTCGATAATGGCAACTCCACAGGTTGGTATTGATACATTTTGAATTTAACTGTATAGTGTTCTGTCATGGCAAAAAAGTGGCATCAATTAGAAAAACTTGATCACAAGGCTTTAAAAAAGCTGCAGGCCGACCGCGATCGTGCGGTCAAGCAGGCTCAGGAAGCCCAGGATAGAAAGCGACGCATGATTATCGGCGGCGCGGTGTTGTTTTTTTTCTGCTTTCTGGCAATTTTCTTTTTTATGATGAAAAGCCGCTCGGCTGAAATTGCCCGCCAGGAAGAACGCGACAAGATGCTCTTCAGCAAAGTGGTTGACTTCACCGGAAAAATTGATCACCGCAATCTGGGCCTCTGGGAAAAACTCAAAGATAAGTTCGAATTCGACAAAGAATATACTTTCAGAACGGAAAAAGAGTCATCCGTTACGGTGAAGCTTCAGCTCGACAATCAGGTCAAGCTGTCTGGTGAATCAGAGATGACCGTTTATCCGCCTGTTTTGCATAAAAAAGAAAATAAAATCGAGAAAGAGCCGGTGAAGCTCAAGCGTGGCGAAGTTACTGCTGCGGTATCGCTTGATGGGCGTGGTTTGCTGGAAATTGAATCGGCAGGAATCGTGGTTAACGGTTCGTCTGGCCTATTCAAGGTGATATACGATGATCGTAAAGACAAGGGCGAGATCGTGGTAAAAAACGGTCTGGTCGAAGTTTCCAAAAAACGCGGTGGTGGCAAGCCGGTGAAGGTTTCCGGATTTTACAAGGTGACTTTCAGCGAAGGCAATGTCAGCACACCCACCCAGGCGAGCGTAATTCAATACGACTGGCGCTGAACCCAGATTAAAAAATGATTAGAATTGTCAAAGCACGGATGCACAACCTGAAAGAGCTCAGTGTTGCGATTCCCAGAAAAACTCTTACAGTCATAACCGGCGTGTCTGGCTCAGGCAAATCTTCGCTGGCATTTGATACGATTCATGCCGAAGGGCAGCGCCGCTACATGGAGTCGCTGTCATCATACGCGCGGCAATTCCTGCAACAGATGGAAAAGCCCGATGTGGAAAGCATTGAAGGTCTTTCGCCCACCATTGCCATTCAACAAAAATCAACTTCGCGAAATCCGCGCTCAACAGTTGGCACGATAACTGAGCTTTACGACTATTTTCGTCTGCTCTTTGCCGCTATCGGCCAACCTCATTGTCCTGAGTGTGGAAAAGTCGTTGAAAGCTCCAGCCCAGGCCAGATCGTCGACGGCCTGCTCAAGTATCCCGACCAGACCCGTCTGACCCTTCTCGCCCCGATAGTGCGCGGGCGCAAGGGCGAATATGGCAAAGTCTTTGAAGAGTTGCGCAAGGAAGGCCTGTCGCGGGTTCGTATCGATGGCAACATGTGGACGCTCGATGACGAGATTCCCGAGCTTGACCGCAATCTCAAGCATTACATAGAAGTGGCCGTCGATCGCGTGCGAATCAATGCCGCCGAAAAAGAAACGACCATTGCCCGACTGGTTGAAGGTGTCGAGCTTTGTTTCAAACTTGCCGACGGTCAGTTGATGGTGATCGTTGACGAACCCGAGGCAGAAAATTCAGTAGAAAAGCTTTTCAGCGAGAATCTGCATTGTCCAACCTGCGATGTTTCTTTGCCAGAAATCAAGCCCAGGCTTTTTTCTTTCAATGCGCCTTTTGGATCATGCCCCGCCTGTTCCGGGCTTGGGGTTCAGCTTGTCGTCGACCCGGAACTGGTGATTCCCGACCCTGAATTGTCGATTTCACAGGGGGCAATTGCCTCTGAGAACTTTGCCGAAGCAACTTTTTCCCGACAATGGATGGAAGGATTGTCTGAATATTACGGCTTTTCACTGGACACAGCATTCAAAGATCTGCCGGAAAAAGCTCGCGAAGTTATCCTTTATGGTTCAGGCAACAAGATTTTGAAGATTCAATATCATGGTCGAACCATGAAGGGCTCTCTTTCCAAACCTTTTGAAGGGGTTATCCCTACCATCTCGCGACGTTTTCGCGAGACCAGGTCCGAGGGTGCAAAGCGTTTTTATGAAAGATTCATGCGCACTTTATCCTGTCCGGAATGCGAGGGCCGCCGCTTGAATCCAATCGCTCTTTCAGTGAGAATCGAGGGCGAAAATATTCACGAATTGTCGCAACATTCGGTCGGCGAACTGGTCGACTTTTTCAGCATTCTACAGCTCAATGACCGCGAAGCTTTCATCTGTAAAAAAATTCTTGAACAGATTCGTAATCGTCTCAAGTTTCTTAAGGATGTCGGCCTTGATTATCTGAATCTGTCGCGGGCAGCCCACACCCTTTCGGGCGGGGAAGCTCAGCGAATCAGACTGGCAACCCAGATTGGCTCCGCTCTCGTTGGCATTACCTATGTGCTTGACGAGCCAAGTATCGGTTTGCATCCGCGTGATAACCGGCGTCTCATCGATACTCTCAAGCAGCTGCGCGATATCGGCAATACGGTTTTGGTCGTCGAGCATGATCGCGAAATCATGGAAGAAGCCGATCATATAATCGATCTTGGCCCCGGAGCCGGTTATGAAGGTGGCCAATTGGTAATCGACGGTTCGCCCGCCCGGGTAATGGCCGATGAAAACAGCATGACCGGTAAATTCCTCACTGGGCGCGAATTCATCCCCGTTCCTCAGCAACATCGTCCGGGGAATGGCCGATTTTTGCGGTTAAAAGGGGCAAGGCACAACAATTTAAAGAATATCGACGTCAATATCCCTTTGGGCAAATTCGTTGTGGTCACAGGCGTCTCCGGTTCGGGCAAATCAAGCCTGGTAACCGACACACTCTTTCCGCTTTTGAATAACATTATCAATCGCTCTCATCTGGATGTGGGCAAACATAGTCGTCTTGAAGGCCTCGATTATATCGACAAAGTGGTTAATATCGATCAAAACCCGATTGGGCGAACGCCAAGATCCAATCCGTCGACCTATACCGGTATTTTTACCCCGATTCGCGAGCTTTTTTCCCAGACGGTAGAAGCAAAAACCCGTGGCTACGCGCCAGGACGTTTCAGCTTCAATGTCAAAGGTGGGCGTTGTGACGCCTGTGAGGGGTCAGGGCAGATTCAGATCGAAATGCATTTTCTGCCTGACGTCTACGTAACCTGTGAACAGTGCAAAGGCACAAGATTCAACGATGAAACCCTGAAAGTTCGATTCAAGGGGAAAAATATCGCCGAAGTTCTTGATATGAGTGTAAACGAGGCCCTTGAATTTTTTGAGGCATTCAATACCATTCGCCGCCGTCTTAAAACTTTACAGGATGTCGGTCTTGGCTATATTACCCTTGGTCAGGCCAGCACGACTCTCTCTGGCGGCGAAGCGCAGCGAATCAAACTGGCTACCGAATTGTCAAAAGTTGCGACCGGATCGACCTTCTATCTGCTCGACGAGCCGACGACCGGCTTGCATTTTCAGGACGTTCGCTGCCTGCTGGGCGTTCTTGAACGCCTGGTCGCCAAAGGCAACACTGTCGTGGTCGTTGAACACAACCTTGATGTAATCAAATGTGCCGATCACATTATCGATCTTGGTCCCGAAGGCGGCGAGGGCGGTGGCTACATTGTTGCCGAAGGCACTCCCGAAGAAGTCGCCGAATGCGCTGATTCTCTGACCGGGCGCTTTCTTGCCGAGGAATTTGCCCGAAGTCACAAGCTTTCAGAGCAGACCGATAAAACAGCCCGACCCAAAAGCAGGAGAAAAAAGTAATGGCCCGAGCCCGTTCGGTTTTTATCTGTCAGAATTGTGGCCAGTCTTTTGCCAAATGGCAGGGGCAATGTTCGGGTTGCGAAGAATGGAACACCCTGGTCGAAGAAGTGGCTCAACCGGCCAAGCGCAAGACTCCGTCGGCAAATTCCATGTACAGTGCCAGCTTGTCGATGATTCAGACTCTCGATGAAATTGAAGCAGAGCACAGCGCCCGCTGGACCAGCGGTATCGATATTTTTGATGAATTGATCGGTGGCGGCCTGGTTCCTGGCGGCGTTACCCTTATTGGTGGTGAGCCAGGGGTGGGAAAGTCAACTTTCATGCTGCAGCTTGCTTCGCGCCTTGGTGTCCAGATCAAGCCCCTCGCTTACGTAAGTGGCGAAGAATCTGCGACGCAGATCAAGCTGCGCGCTGATCGTTTGCGAGTCGGTAACGGCAAGG
>CAZTHA010000343.1:0-4810 GCA_964613435.1 uncultured bacterium | reverse complement strand
TAGATGCATGAAGCTGAAATTCCTGCCCGCCGCTGCCTTCATCAACTATTATCTTCGCCGCTGCCTTCAACAAATTTTTTGTTGCGTTGTTTTTGCCAGCGCGACGCGATAGAATGTCAGCAAGAACCTAACTTTTGCCGCATGGAGCCGGAGCATGGAAAAAAGCTACTTTGTGCATGAATCATCATATATCGACGCGGATGTCGAGATTGGCACCAACACGAAAATCTGGCATTTCTGCCATGTTTTGAGTCATACGCGAATCGGTTCAGATTGCAGTTTCGGTCAGAACTGTGTCGTCGGCCCGAAAGTGACTATCGGCAACAACGTCAAGGTGCAGAACAACGTGTCGATATACGAAGGCGTTGAGCTTGAGGACGACGTTTTTTGCGGGCCGTCGATGGTGTTTACCAATGTCATCAACCCGCGCAGCCATGTCAGCCGCAAGCATGAATATAAAAAAACACTGCTGAAAAAAGGTGCGTCGGTCGGCGCCAACGCCACGGTAGTCTGTGGCTGCACCCTGGGCCGCTATTGCTTTGTCGGTGCCGGGTCAGTAGTTACGAAAGACGTGCCCGATTTTGCGCTGGTCGTCGGCAATCCGGCAAGAGTTCGCGGCTGGTTTTGCCAATGCGGCGTAAAGTTGATCAAAACTGCGAGTCCTGCCGAAGGCAGTCGGCATAAATGTCTCGAGTGCGGCAGCGACTACCTGTTCAGCAACGGCGTTCTTAATTTCAACAAATAAACCCGATCGTCATAAGGAATTGAAGTTCTCGTTTCATCGATGCGCTGCTTATGTTTCAATTTTGACTGTTTGACAACTTCTTTTGTTGGCGATTAGAATTAAATTAGATTTAAAAAGGGCGGAATTATGAGCAGAAAAGCCGAACTCTTGAAGGAAATAGAGACAGTTTCTGAGCCATTATTGGCTGAAATAATTGATTTTGTTAAATTTTTGAAGCAAAAGAAAGAACGAGAGGCTGATTATATATCTCTCGCAAGTGAAAAAAAACTGCAAGAAGATTGGCTTCTAGAAGAAGAGGAAAAGGCGTGGAGAGATTTATAAGAGGAGACATTGTTGTTTTACCTTTTCCATTTAGTGACTTTTCAGCAGCAAAAAGACGTCCGGCATTAGTATTGGCAACACCTGGAGGTGATGATCTAATCTTGCTCCAGATCACGAGCCAGCAAATTAGAGATTCTTATGCAGTAAGTATCTCTTCTGAAGACTTTGCTTGTGGGTCTTTGAGAAAGGATAGCAATGTTAGACCTAACAGGATCTTTTCTGCTTGCAACAATCTGATTCTTTATAGAGCCGGTAGATTGAGTGAAAATAAGCTAAAAGAAATTTTGAATGCCGTTTTAAAGATTTTAGAAAAAGATTAGATCATAACGGGCTGCTTGGCAGATTGATCAGGCCGGCAAGAATGTTTTGCGAAACCGGCAGCGGCGCGGACGGGCATTGGGCAAACATCGGCAACTCGTTCATCAGGCGCCAGGCCGGGCGGGCCTTGATTCCGTCGGCGTGCAGGTCGCTTAGCAACCGGTCACGGGCGGCCAGATCAGGCTTCTTGAGCATGATGGCATTGAGCCAGTAATTACTCTGGGTTTCGGGTGGCTCAGGCAGAAAAGCGATTTCCTCGATACCGGCAAAAAGCTCCTGATAGCGCCAGGCCAGCAGGCGCTTGCGTTCGAGAAACTCATTGAGAGTTTCGAGCTGGGCGCAGCCAAGGGCGGCATTGAGGTTGGGCAGGCGGTAATTGTAGGCAACACAGTCGTGAAAGTATTCCCAGTCATGGGGAAGTTTGCCGGTGGTGGTCAGGTGCCTGGCCCGCTCAGCGAGCGCGTCATCACTCGTCATGATCGCACCGCCGCCGCCAGTGGTAATTGTTTTGTTGCCGTTGAAGCTTAAAGTACTCATCCGGCCGTGGTTGCCGACGTGGCGTCGATGATAAAGGGAGCCTACCGCCTCGGCGGCATCCTCGATCAGGACGAGTTTGAAGTCGTCACAAACCTTTTTAAGTTCATCGAGCCGGGCCGGATGTCCGAAACAATGCATGACGATCAGCGCCCTGATAATCTTGCCGCTTTGCTTGTTTACGCAGTGATCTGCGTTTACGGCGGCGGTTTTTTCAAGATATTCGCGCAGTCGGTCCGGGCAGACGCCGAGACTGGTGCTGTCGACATCGACGAAATGCGGAACGGCTCCACAATAAGCAACCGCATTGGCCGGAGCGACAAAGGTCAGCGCCGGCATCAATACTTCATCGCCATTCACGACGCCGGCCAGCAGCAGGCTGATATGCAGTGCGGCCGTGCCATTGACGGTGGCAATGACGTGTCGGGCCCCGGTGCGCTGTTCGAGCAGCTGCTCAAAGCGCATTACGTATTTTCCGACCGACGAAACCCAGTTGGTATCGATGCAGTCTTTGACATATTGCCAGGCATTGCCGCTGAAAGTCGGCTCATGCAGTGCGATCGGCCCGTCGGGGCGGCCGGTAACCTTGCGAACTATATCGATTATCTTGTGTGAAAGGTTGTTCAAAATGTTCTTTCTTAGCCGAATTTCTGGCGCCGGCAGCGCATGGTGCGCAGATAAGCGTCTTTGAGCTGGCTGTAGTTGCGGCTATCTTTGCCGATGAGCAGGTTAAAATTGAAGCAGATCTCTCGGTCAGGGCAGTTTTTACAATTCATATCGCCTCCTGAAGCCTTTATTTCTTTACCCTTATTATCGGCATCGTCGACGGGAAAGTTTAAGCCGCGCATCTTTCGCTCCTGAGGTTGTTGTCGGTTGGCCGGGCCTGGTTAAACGCCGCGGTGGCCAGAAAAAAATTCACCATGTAAAAATCAAAAACTTTATTTGACATTCTTTTGCGCATCTTTCAGTCGATTGAAAGTCTGCTCTAATTGCTGTAACCGCTGGGAATTGACCTGCAGCAGCGCCGGCAGGCCATGCTTCAGTCCGCTGCGGTTGTCGCGCAGCCATTTGCTGATCGTATACTGCAGGGTTTTATAGCGTTCGATCAGCGCCATCGCTTCCTTTTGCCATTCTTTCCCGGCATCCCATTCGAGTTTGCGCAGTTCTTCGAGGCTGTTCACGCGATTTACGTTGATTTGATGCAGCTGGTGCAGCACGGGACTTTCGAGGCCGAAGCTGTTGGCAACGACGTGAATACGCTCGCTGTCAAGCTGGATCTGGCGAAAAATATCCATGAAGGCACTGGCAGAAGCCACTTGCGCCTGGTCACTTTCATCGGGTGGGGCGATAATCTGCGGAACAGCATTGTTTGAGCCTTTCCGATCAGTTTGAGTTTTTGTCCCGACTGGATCAGGAACCGCTTCAATTATGGTCAGGTCATTTTTCTTTTTTTTCGGGCTTCTGAAGGCGGGAATGAATTCTTCGCGGGCCTGTTTGCGATACTGGGCCGGAATCTTTTCGGGACTGTCGACGATGATCGTCTGGCCGAGGTCATCCTGGTATGAGTAGAGGGTTAGGCCGGCGGCCGATAAAATCCCGGGCAGCCAGATCAAAGTGACTATCGCTAAATACCGTATCGTCCGTCTAAAAAGGAAAGTTTGGGGTTCAATATTTTGAACCCCAAACTTCCGGAAATTATTTATCATCATTAGTAGGCGATCGAGCCGCCGAAGACGAAATTGTTGGTTTTTTTATGGATAATCGCGCCGGGCAGATTTTCATAATCGCCGTCGGAAACATAAGCGGCGTTGAGATAGAGCGAGTTCTGGTAATTGAAGCGGAACCCAAGGCTGAAGCGATCACCGTTGAAGTCATAAACGAATCTGAGATTGTTGTTCAACGGCACGGCGCCACCGACGAGAAAGAAGAACGGATCGGCATAGCCTTTGGCAGTGCTGTAATCATAGTTGTAGCCGCCGAATTTGGCGCGTTTAACCCGGTCATAGCCGTTATAGGAAAACTTGTAGTCTCCGGCGCCAAAGTTGACTCCGGCACCGACCCAGGCCACGGGCACGCCGGCGCCGACCCAGACGGAATGGTAACCGGCATTGGAATCGGTGCAGAAGCTGCCGCCGACGGTGACATTTCCCGGCACCTGATATTTGGCGTTGAAATAGAGGGGCTCGGCGATATCGTAGCGATCCTGATTGGCGAAGGTTTTGTCGAAGGAAACTTCAGCTCCGTCCTGGGTGCCGTAGGCAACGCAGATGGTGGTGTCGAAATAGTCCTGATCGCGGTATTTCACCTCATTGACGTTATAAAGGTCGAAGGTCATCGCATGCACTGACACGGCGGTTTTGCCCGGTTCGAGCACGCCGGGGGAGGGGACGAGAGTGGCACCGCTGCCGCCCATGAGGCTGAGGCCCTGGCGGGGTGTGCGACGCTCGGAAAGCAGCGGCCGCAGTTCGCGCGGCACACGGGTTTCCGGTGGCAGCAGGTAGCGCTCGCCGTCCTGCAGGGGTGGGGGATCGCCGAGGCGAACCAGTTCTCCGGATTGGGTGCTGCGATAGCCGGCATCGGCATTCAGGCTTCGATAATTATTTGAGTATTCAACCGGGGTTCCGAGGTCGGTGAATGTTCTGGTCGGCTGTTGAGCCTTTGCCTTTCCTCGATTGCCTGAAAGGAAGCCTTGAAATGAAGAAAGATCCAGCGCCGCGCAGTTGCCGGCAAATGCCAGCAGGCAGGCGGTAGCGGTCGAAATGATGAGTTTGCGAGTTTTCATGTCTGCACTATCGACACAAAGCGCAAAACTTTAAACGAAAAAAAACTTTTTTAGGGGCGGCATTGCAACGCTGCGCATCTTCGTTTTTTTGTTAAACCGGCTGCGGTCGG
>CAZTHA010000342.1:0-4820 GCA_964613435.1 uncultured bacterium | reverse complement strand
GGCAGCTCTTGGGAAAGCTTTACGCCAAGGGTGATGGAGTTCAACAGGATTACCGAACAGCAGCAAAATATTATAAGAACGCCGCTGAATACGGTGATTTAAATTCGCAACTGCTGCTTGGCAGTTTTTTTGCCAAAGGACTAGGTGTCAGCCAGGATGTAATTCAGGCTCACGCCTGGTTCAATCTCGCTGCCGCCAAAGGTTTTGCCATTGGCGAAATTTCGGCGGTCAGGTGCCGCGACGATCTGGCTGAAAGCATGACCCTGCAGCAAATTGAAATGGCACAGCTACTGGCTCGCGATCTGCAAAGACAGATCACCAAAAACTGTAACCAGATGAATGCTGTTTCCGAAAAAGCCTGAGCTTACAGCTGATACGCCTGCCGAGACAGCGCACTTAACAAACATTAAGAAAGCACTGGATTTTTGCGAGCGTCATGCCTGCGACCTGTTTTTCGCGTCGCCTTGATGAAGAAAGGCAGACATCCAGTTGGCATTTTTATCACATTTTGCAGGCAATTTGGAGATTTATTCTAATAGCCGCTTTTTGGCTTTTTGGGCTTAAGCTTGTAAAATCTGTTTTCAAGAGTTTGGCCCGTGTCAGAATCGAATTTTGTTCCCATCGCGGCATCGAGTTTTTCAAGTCTCGCATCGGGGTGAGGGTGGGTTTTAAACAGCAACGCAACTCGGTCATCGTCGGCTGAATAATGTCCGATCAAGTGTAGGACCTCTGGCAGTCCGTGAGAATCATAACCGGCTCGGGCAGTCAAAACTATTGCTATTCGATCTGCTTCAAATTCAGCTCTTTTGTCGAGGGCACGGGCAACTATTTCGGCTCCTCTACCAATAAGATTCTGTATTATCTGGTTATTACCCATTTTCTGAGAAATAATCTGTTTGCCCAAATCGACAACCTGGCTTTTTTGCAGAACCCTTAAATGATGTTTGCTAATGACATGACCTATTTCATGGGCGAGAACACCTGCCAGCTCAGCTTCACTGTCGAGCATCGAATAAAGCCCTCTGGTAACGAGCACATAGCCGCCGGGCGCGGCAAATGCGTTCAAATCATCGGATTCGATAACGCCAAAATGCCAGTTGAGATTTGGCCGTTCGCATTGTTCAGCAACCCATCGTCCCACTTTATTCACATACTTTTGCAACTCCGGGTCGTCAACCAGTGGCACTGCACCAAGCAGATTGCCAACGATCTGGCGACCGATCGCCACTTCCTCTTCGAGCGAAACTTCTTTTAATACCGCGTCTACAGCCTTGTTGTGATTCGGGTATTTTTGCTTGAGATCTTTTATCAGCTTCTTTCTTAACTCCGATGTCGTTGAAGCGATAAATTGATCTTTGTCTGGAAGTCGTTCCTTGATGAAATCCTTGAGCAGCTTATCTATATCAGCGGCGAAAGAAGGGGCGAAAGAACTGTAAATAAACATTATACAAGTAATTATAAACACTTTTTTCATTTGCTTTTTGCCTCCTTCAGGTAGGGAACTGTCTTGGCGCGCAATTTGCCGGTTGCGGCGAACTGCCTGGCCTGAATTCGGTTGACTATGAATGATTCAAGAATCGATAGCTGTTGCGCGTTAAATTTGGCAGTTTTGAGCGATTCTTCGTCGAGTCCCCTGATGCCGGTAGTCAACACTACGGTTCCGGTGCCTGTCCTGCCGGAAGCAAGTTCAAGTATTCCTTTGGGGGAAAGTCGTCGCTTTGGGTTTTTGCTTGTTCGAATGCTAAGCATGCGCACCCATCCCTTGCCTTTTGCGGTGCCGATTTTATACCAACCGCCCTTGCGTTCAAGAATCATCACCGATCTACCTTTTTCGATGGTTCCGATTTCGGTGGCATCTGAAAAGGGCTCTGCTTTGAGCGAATCATTCTTCAGAACGGTTCCATTCTTTACACCTGGTTTATTCAGTTCCGATGCGCAAATAGTGAAACTGAGAAGCAACATTACCAATAGGATCGCTGCTTTTGGAATCTTTTTCATGTCATTTTTTTCCTGATCTTGAGATTTCCCAGTCGAGCAAGGTCTTGGCCAGCATCAATCGCCAGCTTTCTTCTGCATTTTCCCCACAGGAGATTATACCATGATGATAATGCCAGGAGGCGATGCCCTCGCTTTTTGGTAAAACTTTCAAAATAAGCTCTGGAAGGGCGGCAATGATTTCGTCTGCATTTTGACTGAATTTTTGTTTTGCCTCGCTATCCTCAGGAGGTGCGATCCAGCAAATCGCAAAAGTCTTTTCAAAAAGCCCCCACATTCCTTTATGATCTATGCTGATAACTTCGATGCTTTTCTTTTCCTTGCCGGTTTTCAGTAAAGAAACGCGAAGGCGTTCCCAGCTGGCTTCGCTTAAGCCGTGGGTGTCAAGTCGGATAAGAAGCAAAGTCGCCTGCTGTTCGCCGGTCAGTCCCATTGAGACTCTAACCATGCTTTGTTCAAGGCATTTCCTGGTGAGCGACTCATAAGTGCGGGCAATGCTGTAAAACGTCAGAGCTACTGATATGGGGCCGGTCAGGTTTATGTAGACATTGCTCAGGTTTATGCTCAGGTATGAAACCGTTACGAGAATACCCTGTGAAAGTCCGAACCATTGATCGAGCAATACCGGATTCATCGCTCGATAAAAGCCAATTGCCGTTGCCCAAACTATCGCAAGAGCAAGAAGCATGTAAGGCACTCTGGCATCGGGAAAGCGCAGTTGATCGGCATTCTTGAGGTTGTCGATAGCGGTTGCCAGTATTTCAACGCCCTGGTGTATCTGGCTCATCGGGCTTGGCTTAATATCAAACAAACTTGGGGCAGTTGAACCGATGACTAAAATTTTGCCTTTGAATTCGTCCTTTGGCCGTTGTCTATTTTGGCTGGTCAGGTCGAAGAAGACGTCGGCGAAGCTTTCATACTGATAAGAAAAGGGCGGTCCGCGCCAGTTCAGGAGAATGTCTTTTTGGTCAGGAACCGACCAACCAAGGGTTTCTGCGACTCTGGCCGGTAGCGATGGCAGTTTCCAGCCATATTCGTCTAGGTATACCAGATAGTGCCTGGCAATGCCGTCTTCATCAGGTATAATATTATGAAGGCCAAGTCTCTTGCTCTCGATTGCGGCAGGGAAATGGGGCAGCACCATCGCCAGGGTCGCGTCATTTTCTGCTTTTTCGTGCGCCTTTTTTACCCCGGGAATCATTGAAGCCTTGATTTTACTCAATTTATCATTTGAACTTGGCAGTCGCAGCATGGGAAAAAAGGTGTTGTCGGTCTGTGCGATAACCTCATTGAAATAGATATCACTGTCTTCGTTGTAAACGTCAGCATCGCTGAAAAGAATATCAAAAACTATAGCCCTGGGTTTCTGCTCTTTCACCAGTTCGACAAATTCACCGAAAATTTGTCTGGGCCATGGCCAGCGACCAAATTCAGAGCCCATTTTTGCCAGGCTTGCCTCATCGATGTCGATAATTACAATATCAGGGTCGGGCTGAGGTTTAATTATTCGATAATTGAGAATGGCATCAAATGCGCTAAGTCGCATTTTCTCTGTGTAATGTAGAAAGCCGGCGTCCAAAATTGAAAAAACGGTGAAAAAAACCGCCAGGTAGAGATAAACCTTTCGGGTGAAAATATTTCCCAGCCAGACTCCGAGAGCAACCCAGCCTGCGTTCCATCGGCTTGTAATTTTCGTGATCAATCTCATGTCTGCCTTCTAAAATCTGGTTTGTCTTTTTCTAAAGCTAACTCAAAATTAGTGTTTAGCAAACAGATTTAATTGATAAATCGCCATGGCAGTTGCGATCAGAATGCAGATCTAAAAGGGAGTTCAAAATATCTGAAGATCAAGGGCTGAGGTTAAAATTACCAGTTACATCGATTTGGATAGAATCTTTCGCAGACAGGCTCTGGAAAAGTCATGCGAATCCTTTTCGGGTTTGCCATGAATTTTTGCATTTTCTTTTCCAACTGATTCTCTAAGAAATTGTTCCTTATTTTCTACGACATTTTCGACAAACTTTTCAATTATGTTTGCGCAGAAAACTTGTTTTTTGTTTTACCATTGGACGCTTCAACAGGTTCCACCACGGGTAATTATCGGATTTTTTTAAATGCCTGCAGAAGTCAAAATTTAATTTGACTTCTGCAGGTATGCAATTGGTAATGAAACAAAAGAAAGCCAGATGAACAGTTGCAGAGTTTGGGTCAGACCGTAAAGATCTCCTGCATAGCCGGCTATGTAGGTCATGATTGCGCTGATAGTGAAGGTTGTCGTCATGTAAAGACTGTTGACGAAAGCCGGTCGGTCGGATTCAAATTTTTGCACCAGAGTAAGAATTACGGGGCCTGGCATAAAAAGAAAAATTCCCAAAAGGATTAAAGTGGCAATTTGAAATCTTGGGAACTCCAGAAATAGATTGGCAGTTACCGGGGTCATAATTGCTGCAACCATCAGAATTTTCCGACAACCGTATCTTTCGGCAAGATGTCCGGTAAATATGGTGCTGATCGCTCCGGAAAGTTGCAGAACCGACAGAGCTATGCCGGCAAACCAGATTGAAGCTCCCTGCTGGATTAGATAGGTTGTCAAAAAGACGGTCATTACTGCCTTAAGCCCGGCCTGAAACAAGAGAAAACCGCCAATGCCCATGAATAAGCGTATTAAATTTCTTTTCGAAGCATTGGCGAAAAGCGAGGCTTGCTCTTTTCTCGATGGGGTTTCAAGTTTGAGGTCTTTGAGTTTGTAAAAGAGAATGGCTGAGGCGAGCAGGCCTGGTGGAAGCGTCTTTAGAGAGCCTTCAAGGCCCCACTCGGCAATTGCC